>JAPOST010000198.1 GCA_026709535.1 Rhodospirillaceae bacterium | reverse complement strand
GCGCCAAAACCGATCCCCGGCGACCCCAACCATGCCTTGGCAAGCATGGGAATCTACGTTCTTTCGTACGAGTACTTGCGCGAAAGACTGCATGAAGACGCCGTCAACGCGGAGTCGTCGCACGATTTCGGGAAAGACCTCATTCCTGCTGCTGTCGCCCGGGGTGACAATCTGCGCTCATTTCTCTTCCGGTCGTCAGCGATCGGCCATGACGGCTATTGGCGGGATGTCGGGACAATCGACAGCTATTATGAAGCCAATCTGGAGGTCCTCTCGCCAGATCCACCCATTGATCTCTATGATCCAGGCTGGCCGTTTCGCACCTTTCAGCCGCAGCTGCCCGCCGCCCGATTTGTCGGTGACGAATCGCCTTGCCTGGTGAAGGACGTGATGGTCAGCGGCGGTTGTATCATCACGAAATCGAACCTGGATCAAAGTCTGCTGTATTCGAACGTCAAGATCGGCGAGGGCAGTGACTTGCAGGGTGTGCTGGCATTGCCTGATTGCCAGATTGGCACTGGCTGTCGGCTCAAGCGGGTCATCCTCGACAATGGCTGTCTGGTTCCTGACGGTACAGTGGTTGGAGAGGATTTGCAGATCGACCGACAGCGTTTCCACGTCAGTGACGACGGCATCGTGGTCATCAACCGGGCGATGCTGGGACAGGGATCCACCTACAAGTCGACTTTCGCCGATCCGCGGTAAGGGGCTCCGACCGGCACGCTACCGGGTCAGGTAGTCGTGGATGATATCGGATGCATCTAGCGCGGGAACGTCCTCGGCTGACCGGCGTTGTGTGCGCAAGGCTTGATCGATCAGTGCAGCGTAGCGCGTGGCGGTTTCGCGCCAAGTATAGGTAGAGACGACGCGCGCGTGCGCGCGTGCTGCGAATTCGCGCTGGCGTAACAGTGCTTCGTTCAGGCCGCGTGCGATATCGGAAGGGTCTGCAGGATCGACAAGGATTCCGGAGCCGTCCGCAAAGATTTCCGATGGTCCGCCGTTGCGTGTCACGACGCAGGCCAGCCCACAGGCGGCAGCCTCGATCGGACCGAGCCCGAACGGCTCGTAGAAAGCAGTCAACGCGAAAACGCCGCCGCCCGCCGCGACGGCCCGATAGGTCGCCGCCAACGCGCGCTGGGAGGGGATATTCAGGAACCGGACATGGTCGCGCAGACCGTTCCGATCGATTGTCTTCAGTATCGGCTGTAGAACGCTTTGTTCGTCATCGTTGAGTTGGGCCATGCTCTCGAACGGATCGTCAATCCCACGAAGGCACAAGAGCATATCCGCACGCGCCCTGAGGTCGGCGGACGCCGCGAAAGCCTCCACAACTCCGATCGTGTTCTTCTTTGTGTCGAGCCGATTCGATACGACAACCATCGGCCGTTCGGCCGACACGATCCCCTGTGGCAGTTCACCGTCAGGCGGCGCGTCGGCATCATCCGCCTTCGCGCTGAATATCTCGGTGTTGACTCCGGGCGGGATCACCGAGAAACGCGCGTCGTCGTCAACGTCGATGGCGCCAGCGTAGAGAGGGTGCGCGTATTGCTCGCGTCGTTCCTGTTCGGTGGAGGTTATGATCCGGACGGCGCGCGTCATGGCGAGGCGCTCTGCTGCGATACGCCGCGAGAAGCGGAAGCGCGCTTCCATCGCTGCGGCGTTGGCTTGGGAGACGCCGAGTTTTTCAAGTTTCTGGGCGCCCAACGAGTGTCCGGTGAAGGTGAACCCGGTCCCGACGGAGCGTTCCAGCAAGGCGGCGCAATACCCGCCGTCGGCATAATGAGCCGTCGCAAAGTCTGGCGGGGAACTACTGTAGAAGGCAATCGTGTTGGCGACGAATTCCGGCAGGCAATCCCACAGGCGCTCCTTGCTCAGGAAGCCCGGCCCACCGCATGGGACCCGGATGATTCGCAGATCGTCGCCCGTCTCCGGGTAATGGTCGAAAGGCTCGGCGAATTCGGGCCAGTCCTTGTCCAAGATTTGTCGGGTCAGGATGTCGATGCGATGACCCGCCGCCGTCATCGCTTGCGCAACTTCTTTCACATAGACCAGCTGGCCGCCGAAGTCCGGATGCTCCGTCAGGTGAGAGTCGGCGGGATCGAAATTGCCTTGCGGGTTCAGGAAAACGATGTGCATGGAACGGCGAAAACCTGTGATCAGCGCGCAGGAAAGACTTGGTAGTCGGCATCGACGACGATATCAGCCCGCTGGCCGTGGGCGCTGATGATGCCATGCTCGATCTTGAGGACGCGATCGATAAATGGATCCAGTTCGGCTGCATCGCGCATTCGCTTCTGCCGGTGCTGGCGTGTCTGCAGGTACGTCCGGTCGATGAACACATGCGTCTGACAATGGGACAGCAACGTCGTGTAGGTCCCTTCGGCAATCACGACGCGTGCATCCCCGATTTCCAGTACTTCGGTCGAAATGGAGTCAGATTCATAGTCCACCAGCGGCTTGTCGATCCGCTTCGCGCCGTCGAGAAAGGCGGCCACATGGGAATTCATCAGTTTCAGCCGGACCTCCTGCGGGCCCACCCAGTCGATGTCGGTGCGCCGCGTGCGATCATTGGTCTTGGGTGGGTGAATGAAATAGTCATCCTGCTGCAAGATCACGCTTCCGATTCCCTGCTCGGCCAGAGTTTGCAGCATGGCCGCTGCTGTCTCTGACTTGCCGCTGCCGGACTGGCCCGCGATCGACACCGCATGGCGCACTGGCGATTCCGCGAGGACCGGTTGCAGAATGAGCCAAACTCCCGCGGCGGCCTTGCGATGATGCGGTTCGATGATGATCGAGTCGCCGCGCATGCTCTTCTCTCCGGATTCTGGGTTCACAAGCAGTGCGAATGATACACGATCCCGCACCGCAATTCCATTTGGCAGTTACTGTTGGATGGCATAAAGTTCACTTCTGGCGTCGTGATGCGTCGTCCTAACCAATCGGCAGGTGCGAAGACTGTCCTCCGGGGCGGGACGTACAGACTGTTCGTAACACAAGAGCGCCGGCATTGATCCCGAGCATGTCGCTTGAATTCGAGACCTCGTGGCTTGATCTGAACCAGCGCCTCTCGAAACTGGAGGGGACTTCCGGCCTTGAGGCAGCGCTGCGAGAACTCGAAAGGCATCATCTCGACAGCGGGTTTCTGGATGATACGCTGGAGAATGTCCGCAGTTGCACCTTTTACCATCCAGACGATCCGAGCCGCTTCTTCCGCTTGCAGTATAACCCCAAGCGCGCCGAGAGATTTTCGGTCAGGCGCCGCGAAGCGCGATCGCTCCCGGCGCAGAATCAGGGATGTTTTCTGTGTCGTGAGAACATCAAGTGGCAGCAGCAGGGAACCCAGTTCGGATACGATATCGAAACAGGCGGCAGATCCTTCTTTGCACTGACCAATCCGTTCCCGCTCCTGCCAGGTCACATCGTGATCGCCTCCGCAGAACATCGAACACAGGAATGGTCTTTCCACAACGGATCGGGTGTCGACGTCTGCCACCTGATTGACGATCTGGTGCGCCTTTCCAGACGGATGCCGGATCATGTAGGCTTCTACAACGGGATTGATGGTGGATCCTCTGTCCCCGAGCACCTGCACTACCAGTTCCTTTTGCGACCTGACACTGTCGACGCGTTCCCGCTGGAGCGCGCGGCGGCGTTGCCCGCTGCATGCGGCTCGCTGGCGTTTGTGCAGCGATATCCGTTGGAAGCAGCTGTCTGGAAGGGTGACGTCAGCACAGTTGTCAACGACGCCTGCGACTGGATCATGGCATGGGCGCAGCGAAACACCCGGCGCCTCCGAGGTCTGACCGCGAATTTCATCACGACCTTCGATCGAACCGGCAATCGG
Source organism: Rhodospirillaceae bacterium (assembly GCA_026709535.1). GTDB lineage: Bacteria > Pseudomonadota > Alphaproteobacteria > Bin65 > Bin65 > Bin65. The sequence goes on along the minus strand of JAPOST010000198.1, from coordinate 2,673 downwards.
ATCGTGTTCTATTTTGTGCCCCGCGATCGGGCACGATCGCGCCTGCAAGGCATCAATGGGATTGCTGGCGGGCTTGAGGTTCTCGGCGAGATCGTGCTCTCAAGCCCTGACGATGCCGGGCATCTTGACGACGGTTCGATCGATTACTTCAAGCTGGAAAGAACGCTGGCAAGCCTGCATACACCCTTGGAAGTAGCCTGAAGCGAGACGATATGTCATGACGTCGGCGTCACAGGAGACGCCTTCGAAAGCGGAGCGAAAAATGCATTTGGGAATCCTGACCGGCGGGGGCGATGTGCCCGGACTGAATCCCGCCATCAAGGCCGTTGTCAACGAAGCGCATGCGCGGGGATGGCGTGTAACCGGATTTCGGTGCGGCTGGGCCGGTCTGGTCAATTCCGATCCGAAGGATTTGCCCGGGACGGCAAGCGTTCGAACGACACTGACCCCGGAAAACGTTCGCAGTATCGACCGCACCGGGGGGACCGTCCTGCATACCTCTCGAACCAATCCTTCGCGCATGTCGCCCGATGACCTTCCGGTATTTCTTGATGGCAGGACTGGGCCCGCCCAGACAGAAACCATCGATCTGACTGACCACGTCCTTGCGGTCCTTGACGCTTGCGAGATCGATACCTTGATCGCCATCGGCGGCGACGACACCCTTTCCTACGCGGCGCGGCTGCATCGCGAAGGCGCGAAAACCATGTGCATTCCCAAGACAATGGATAATGACGTCTTTGGCACCGATTACTGCATCGGCTTCTCGACCTGCGTCTCACGGTCTGTCGAACTGATCAACCGGCTGCGCACCCCGGTAGGAAGTCACGAACGGTTTCTGGTCGTCGAGCTTTTCGGGCGCAACTGCGGCATGACGGCCTGGATGTCCGGCTATCTTGCCGATGCCGATCGATCCCTGATTGCCGAAGTCCCTGTTGACCTGGAAAAGCTGGCCGGCCTGCTGAGCGCCGACCGATCCGCCAGTGCCTCCAACTACGCCATCGCTGTCGTCTCCGAGGGGGCGCACGTAACGGGTGAGGATATCTTGGAGTCCGGGCCTGCGGATGCGTATGGGCATCGCAAACTCGGCGGCATAGGAAACCGCGTCGGCGACGGCCTGAAGCAGATCACCGGCGTCAACGTGATGGTCCAGAATCTTGGCTATCTTGTGCGTGCAGGGGCACCCGATGCGATCGACATCATGGTACCGAAAAACTATGGCACCATGACCATCGGTCTGATCGAGGAGGGCCGGACCGGACTGATGGTGGCTGTCCAGGACGGCTGTTATACCACCCAACCGGCGGATATCAGCACCAAGGGCGAGCGCCGGGTCGATCTGGACGCCATGTACGATATCGAGACCTATCGGCCAAAGGTCACGCAGTTGGCAGGCACGCCCCTGTACCTGTCCTGATGCCGAGGGCCAGCAAGCAGCACTCCCCCCGCTCAGGCGGGGCAGCGTTGATATTCCAGGTTACCGCGCATCCTCGGTCCGTTGCCGTGCACGCGCCATGAACACGGAAGCGTCATCAAGCCATTCCTTTAACCCGATTCGGCCGCCGTCGGTCAGCCAGCCGATATGTCGGTCAAGGCAGGCGGCAAGCCCGGCGTTCGTCGTGGCGAGCGCGAAGCCGCCGGTTTCGGCCCGGGTATCAAGGGCGGTGACGGCGAAGGTGCTACCATGGTCTCGCACCGCGGTTCGGTTACCAGCTTCGCCCCTGGCGATCGCGTCGATCCTCCCGACAGTCAACTGCTTCACCATCTCCGCTTCGTCTGCGAAAATCACTACCGTGGGTAGATTGGCCGATTCCGGCCAGATCTGCTGGCGCCCTTCGAGGGAACGCGATGCGCCCGCGGCATTGATGACGTATTTAGCTCCGCCGTCGGCGACAACCGTCCCCTGTTGTGTAACTACTCGCGTGCCAGCGGCCAGCACACCGGTTGAGGCTGCAATGCCAATCAGTTCCAGCAGGCGGGCTTCGCCTGTTGTTCCGGCGAGTGCGCCGACGCGGTCTGTCCCGCTCAGGTTCCGATGCCGTGCGAGGCGGGCGGCGTCCTCCGCCCGCACCAGCAGCGATTGTCGGAACGCGATGTGACCGGCAGTAAACACGATGGCGGTATTACCATCGACATTGCGGGTACGCGACTCAAGGATCGTGATGCCGCCGCCGACGATGTCGAATTCGGATCCGGCCGGTAGCAACCAGATATTGTCCCAAGCCGCAATCGCCCGCCGCGAAAAAGAGAGTTTCGCGCCTTTGATGGCTTCCAAGGCACTCAGGAGATCGGCCTCGTAGCCGCGATGGACGTTGAAACCGGCGGAACCGGGCATCCGGTTGGCGCTATGGCTCACGGGCGCGAAGTGCGCGTAAAATCCGAATCGGAGCGGATATTGACCGTTGGTGCAGGCGAAAGGCGGTGCGGCGAGCGCTGAAAAGCTGGCCGTGGAAAGGCCAAGGAACCCGATTGCCAGTACGAAATTCCGGGAAAGGGCCATGCGGAGCGCGCGCATCCGTTTCAGCAGGGTACCGATGCCTCCATTTCCTGTCATCTTTCCTGCAACGCCCCAACGGGCTTGTGCCGGAAGTATCAATCTCCAACCGGCGATTCGAACTGCTGTTTCGGGCATGCGCATGACTTCAAGGGCCCTGGCCCGATGGGGCAGGCGAC
>JAPOST010000010.1 GCA_026709535.1 Rhodospirillaceae bacterium | reverse complement strand
GGGTGCATGTAGATGAGCAGAGTATTGGACGGCTTTCCTTCCGGCAGAAAACGAATGCCTTCAAGGTTTACCTGCCCCCGGCTACCTGCAAAGCCATAGGTTTCGGTAAACTGACTGGTTTCCTCATAGGCGAGGTGCACCCACTCGGCCCGCCATTCAAATGTATCCCATGCCATAAGCTGCTGCCTCCGAGTTGCTGAGGGCGCATCCTTGCCTTGCCGGACCTCGCTGTAAAGCGTCGGCGATGCACGGCGCCTATTGATGCCTGGTCACTCGGCAGCATTATCTTATCGAGCAATCAACAGGGACCTGTCATGTACCAACCGTTTGATCTTTCTGGAAAAGTCGCCCTCGTGACTGGTGGTAATGGGGGGATCGGTCTGGGTTTCTGCAAGGCCATGGCCCAGGCAGGTGCCGACATCTGTATCTGGGGCACGAACGCCGACAAGAACGCCGAGGCCGTCGAACAATTGGCGCCGATCGGAACGAAGGCGTACGCACAGCAAGTCGATGTGGCTGACAGCAAGGCGGTTGAGGATACGTTTGCCGAAGCGCTTGCCCATTTCGGCCGCGTGGACGGCGTATTCGCCAACGCCGGGGTTAGCGGGCGCAAGCGGAGTTTCTTTGAAATCGACGACGAAGAATGGCGTCGGGTGATGAACGTGAACCTGGACGGTGCATTTTATACGTTGCGCGCTGCCGCCCGACACATGATTGATCGTGCAGAAAACGGCAATCCGTTTGGTCGTTTGGTCGTCACGTCCAGCCTTGCCGCCCTGTCCGGCGCAGCCCGCAACGAGCACTATGGCGCGACGAAAGGCGCTGTAGTGTCAATGGTGCGCGCCATGGCGGTTGATTTCGCGCGGTACGGCATCACAGCCAACGCCATTTTGCCGGGTTGGATTGAGACGGATATGACCGAAGACCTGTTCTCGTGGGATCGTTTTGCCGAGTCGGCGTTAGCGCGAACTCCAGTTGGACGCTGGGGCAAACCAGAAGATTTCGGTGGCATCGCCGTATACCTGATGAGTGAAGCGTCCGCCTTCCACACCGGAGACAGCCACTTGATTGATGGCGGTTACTGGGTCTTCTAGGAATCAGGTCGGGGCGTTGCCGACGTCCAGTTGGGCACGTTCCACGAGAGTAGCGACGCTCTAGGCAAAACGGTATAGCCAGCGACTTCAACGTCTCTAGGGAGAATTGCTTTTGGCAGGACGGAAGAGGCGAGGTTGGCGTCGACCGCAAGATTGTCGCCTGAAGGCGCTCAGCGGATACCCTCGGCAACCCGATAAAAGGGAATTATATACTTGACGGAATGACAGGATGTCACTGTATAGGGACAGGAGAGAAGATCTTCACCGCACCCGGGCGCTACTATGGCAAGGGCGTCAGCCTGATCGAATTGACCGAGATGTTTCCCGATGAAGCATCCGCAACGGCTTGGTTCGAGTCGCTGGTCTGGCCAGAGGAGCGGCATTGCCCACATTGCGGGTCGACCAACACGGTCGAAAACAAGGGAAAAGCGAAAGCCGTCCCTATAATTGCCGGGATTGTCAACATTTTTCCGCGTGGATAGGTACGGTACTGGAGCGCTCGCGCGTTCCGTTGCGCAAGTGGCTGTTTGCGCTTTACCTTGAGACGACCAGTCTCAAGGGCGTTTCGTCCATGAAGCTTCACCGCGATTTGAAAGTCACGCAGAAGACCGCGCGGTTCATGTTGTACCGCATTCGTGAAGCCTTTGGCGGTTTCAACCCTATCTTCGATGGTCCGACCGAGGCCGATGAAGCCTGCTTCGGTGGCAAGGAATCCAACAAGCACGCCAACAAGAAACTGCGTGCCGTTCGAGGCCCTGTCGGCAAGACCGCCGTGGCCGATGTCCGTAACCGCACTACCGGACAGGTTACGGCCAGGGTCGTCGAGAAGACCGACGCAGAAACCCTGCAAGGCTTCGTGACGGACTATATCGCTGAGGACTCAACTGTCTACACCGATGAGGCGTGCGCCTATAAGGGGCTTCCGCAGCGCTACCATGAAGCCGTCAGGCACTCGGTCAGCGAATATGTGCGCGAGCAGACGCACACGAACGGGATGGAATCGTTCCGGGCATCCCTGCGGCGCGGCTATCATGGCACATATTACCACATCAGCGCCAAGCACCTGCAGAGCTATGTGAACAAGTTTGCGGGCCGTCACAATCTGCGCAGGGCCGATACCATCGACATGATGGCCCATGTCGCTGCTGGCATGGTCGGCAAGCGTCTGATGTATAGGGATTTGACAGGAGACAGTAAAATGTCAAGCGGATTGCAGCCATGACGGCTCAAGCCGCTGCGGCATTTCCAGTTTCTCGGGTTCCTGTCGTCAATGTGGCTACTGTGCCACAACGTAGTCCGCTTCGTTACCCAGGCGGAAAAACATGGCTCATCCCCCACATTCGAAAATGGTTGCAGCACACCCGCCCGGAAATCCTGATAGAGCCCTTTGCGGGCGGCGCGATTGTGTCGCTGACTGCCGTAATGGAGGATTTGGCGGATTCAGCGGTAATGGTCGAAATCGACCGGGACGTTGCCGCATTCTGGCGCTCCGCTTTGGAAAGCGGTGAGATATTGCAACAATGGATAAGCCAGTTTGATCCGACTCTTGAGCGGTTGCGCGAGATTGAACAATCGCCGCCGGAAAATGTCGTCGAGCATGGATTCCGAACGCTCGTGCTCAATCGGACCCGTCGCGGCGGGGTGCTGGCCAAGGGGGCGTCATTCATCAAGGCCGGCGAGAACGGCAAAGGGCTTCTGTCGCGCTGGTATCCCGAAACATTGGCAGGCCGCCTTGCCGACATTCAAGAGTATTCGGGTCGTCTTTCTTTCGTCGAGGGCGACGGCATGAAGCTGTTGCCGATCCTTTTACGAGGCTGGGGACGCGACGCCGCTGTCTTCGTCGACCCACCTTATACGGCGGCTGGCGGAAAGATGGCCGGTTCGCGCCTGTACGAACACTCGAATGTCGATCACGCGTCGCTGTTCGAAATGCTGGCGACGCACCGATCGAATTTCCTGATGACTTACGATGCGGCCCCGGAAATTGTGGCGCTGGTGCACAAACACGGTTTTCATGCGGCGGCGCTGGCCATGAAGAACGGCCACCACAACAAGCTCGTTGAGTTGGTGATCACGCCCGCACCGTTGTTCGCATGACATCCCGATATGCTATAGCCGAATGGTTCGGGAGACCGTTCGATCGTCTGTCTGTCTCGGAACGGCAGAGTCTGGCTCAATGCGCTCTCAAACTGGATGCGGCCCCGCCATGCCCGTTTCAGCGCAGCAGACAGCCGTGCAGCAAGCGCGGGGGAGTGTGTTCGACCAAAGCCGGTCCTATGCCGCCCGTTATTACCTGCCCAAGCCGATTCAGCGAGGGTGATCTGCTCTGCCATCATGGCTGGAGCGCATTGTGGGCTTTCCGGACGTGTATTTGGCTCCCGAAGTTCCATTCAGGCGGTCTATTTCTCGGGAAGCGGGATGCAGGCCGATTTCGAACTGCTCCAGGATAACACCGACGAAACGCCGCCCGAACCTACAGCCCTGCGTCGCCCGGATTGGCGATCATCCAGCGCAAAACGCTTGATGCCGCAATTGCAGCTCAAGGGGCCGACCCTTAGGCGTTGGGGTACGAAGCTTGCGGTCGCCGTTGATCGTCCATTCTTCGACGCCATCGGCGGACCGTCAAAAGCGCCATCTCAGGACCTTGACGACAGCGACATTGTTTGGTTGGTACCTCGCGTCGTAGAAAACTACCGGCCAGTCGAAGATCATTGGGAAGTTTTGGCTCTTGAGGAATCAAGCGACAAGTTGCTTTCTGCCGAAACCATCAAGCGTCAAGAGTTTGAAGATGCCTTGCGTGCCAAGCTGCAACGAATTGAGGGGTGCTCAAATGGCTCAAAAGAAGGGCATACGAACGCCATCGGATAACAGTGACGCCGAAGAGTTTCAACACCGCCCAAGGAATCCTGCTCCCCTACATCGCTGTGGAACCAGCCAGCGGAACCTAAGCCAGTTCGACGGCCTTTTGATCTAGGGCGCTGACATCGCCGTCAAACAAATGGGCGAACCGGCGGCGGGTCCAGCCGCTAGTGGGGCGGCGCTCGACCCGTTCGGCAATCAAGGCCTTGGCGTAGGTGTCGCGGCCCGCTCTGATGTTGGCCTCAATCATCATCTGCACAAACAGGTCGCGCTGGGCCCAACTACCGCCAAGCTTCCATAAGTCGTAGCGGACCGAGCCCAGGCAATCGGCAGCACGGGCATAGTCACCTTCGCCAAAAGCGATGACGCCCTTACAGATACTCGTGCCGATCTCCCTGTAGACCTTGCTCTGGCAACCGGTACCTTTCGCCGCCTCCGACACCCCGACCTGCAGATTGACAAGAGCATCCTTCATGCCGACGCGAGCCAGAACCACTGCGTAGTGCGTGTCGATGAAAGCCAATATCTGTTCGTCGGCATATCTGGCGCTGTGTTCGGCAACCTCCTGCCATCTATCACCAACATCAACGTCCTCCGATTCCAGACGCCACAACAAGGCAATAGCGTTGGTGAGATCAAGATAATCCTCTGTTCGCTCCTCGCGCACGCCGTGGTCATACAGATGCAGGACAGTGTCATAATCGCCAAGTTCCAGATGAAACAATGCGCGATGCCACCAGATGTGATAGCGAAAATTGTGAATCTGCGTCCAATGCGGTTCCATCTTATCAATCCAGGCAATGCCCTCTACCTGCCGACCTTGCATTTCCATAACGTGTGCCACGGCATGGACGCCCCAAGCATCATCGGGATTGATCCCCACAGCCTCCCGCCCGCATTGCTCGGCTTTTGCATATTCGCCGTCTTCCTCCAGCGCGAAAGCGTAGCAGCCGGCAACATATCCGTAGTCCGGCACGGTCGAGTCCCAAGCATGCATGATCCGGCCTATCGAATCCCGCATCGCTCGAGTATCGCCGCTATAGAAATGAGTGTAGTGGGCCAGCCGCATCGCCAGGATATCGCGCGGATGGTCGATCAGAATAGTGTTCCAGATATCCGTCGCACCTGCCCAGTCGTCATTTATCCATTGTTCCAGCGCCCTGATGTGCGCCGCTTCACGGTCCGTAACGCCGCGGTCGGCCGCTGCCTGTTGCGCTTCGGCCAGTGCTTCCCGACCACTGGCCCATAACTTCGCTTGGCTGAACAGGAGCATGAAATAGCCGCGCAGGCAGTGCGCCATCGGCATATCGGCATCGGCGGCATAGAGTTCCTTCAAACGATCGCTGGTCTCGCGCCGCATCCCAAGATAACTGCGCACCGTCTGGTCCCAGGCTGCAACGGCATCTTGTGAGGCGGCAGTCAGACCGATGCCTCGGCAATCGTCAAATGTTTGGGGCATACGCAACGCTCGACGCTGATGGTACGAAAATGTCGAAAACTGTTATCGCTTGTCGGCTGGTTGCCGGTCGATCAGATGAATTGTGTGTAATCAGCCGCGGGAAGATCGCCGAAAGCGATTTGCACGGCAATTGATCCTGACAGGATATTGCGATGGACGTCAACCGGTCTCGTCACCCTGCAGGATGATCAGGTGAGTGGCAGCATAACATGCTTCTGGAAGGCCGGCCGACGTTTCAGCCGCTCCATCCATTCGTCCACATGCAGCAATTCCGGGCGATCGATATTCAATGAGAGATAACGCCAGACCACAGCGCCAGCCGGAATGTCGCCCACGGTAAATCGGTCGCCGACGATATAATCACGATGTACCAAAGCAGCATCCAGTATCTTGAAAACGTGTCCGCACTCAATGGTATTCTGCCTGATATCTGCAATGTCGCGCTGATCCGGCGGCGTACGAACCAGACCCCAAAAGATCCGGGTTAGCGGACCCATGACCGTGGTCTGCACCCAATCCATCCACATATCGGCGACAGCCCTCAGCCCGGGATCGATCGGCCACAAGTCGCCGTCGCTCCATTTGGCGACGATATAGCGGGTTACGGCATTCGATTCCCAAACCACCGTGTCGCCATCGACCAGCGTTGGAATTCGCTGGTTGGGATTTAGGGTTCTGTAGTCTTCTGTATCCAGCAACCCGAACTCGCCACCAGCATCGACCCGCATGAACAGCACGCCAGCCTCATCCAAGGCCCATAATACTTTCTGGACGTTGACCGAATTCTTCCGGCCCCAAACGGTCACCATGGACTGTCATCTTTTCTCGCGATATTGGCCATTTCGGCGATAGCGGCAGTTTTCGTGGCGGTCAAGAGAAACCCAATTCCGACCGTTACGCCACGATTCCCGTATACGTGCTAACGACAATTTTGAATGGAACCGATCAGATCGGTACTGCTGGTCGACAGGTTGGGCTGACGAGTTTATCGGATCACGGAATACTATTCCCACTAATATGGCGGACCAGAAAGACGATCAGCCAATTTGGATTACCGTGAAGTTACGCTGCTGGCCTCGCGACCCAAGTGTCTGTTCCTGAAGTCTCTTTTGGTCTGACGGTCTGGTCTTTTGCCGGTATT
>JAPOST010000068.1 GCA_026709535.1 Rhodospirillaceae bacterium | reverse complement strand
ACCCCTGGGTCAGATGCTGAATCAACGAGTGCGACTTGTACTGCGTCAGAACACAATCACCGCGAAAAGCTGCGATACAAGAACTCGGTTGACGCAGTCGACTCCCTCTGGGCGATGGAAAGCAGTTCATCATGCCATGGGGATTTCTCACAGGCAGGATCGGTTTCGCCAGCATTGCCTGTGATCGCGAGTGCCTGACAACGGCAGCCGCCCCAGTCGATTTCGCGCCTGTCACATCCTCTGCAACGATCCGGCAACCAGTCGACGCCACGGTACATCTGGAATAATGGCGATCCGTACCAGATCGATTTGAGGTCTTCGCTGCGAACGCTTGGAAACTCAACTCCTGGTATCGTTTCGGCTGCATGGCACGGCAAGGCGCGGCCGGACGGCGTGATGTTGAGGCTGTTACGAGCCCATCCGCCCATACAAGGCTTTGGGTAGCGGGCGTAGTAGTCCGGCACGACCGAATCGATCACAAGACGCCCGCGATACGACTCTCGGGCGCGATCAACAATGTCCACCGCAGCCATTACCTGGTCGCGAGTCGGTATCAGCGCCTGCCGGTTTTCCAGTGCCCATCCATGATACTGTGCATGCGCAACTTCCAACCGCCGAGCACCCAAGTCTACTGCCAATTCGATCATCCGGGGCAATCGTTCGATCGTCAGGCGGTGTACGACGAAATTGATCGTCAGAGGCAGATCAAGATCACGTACGGCTTGCGCCGTCGACAACTTTTCACCGAGCGATCCGGGCCGGCCGGTAACAAGATCGTTCAATGCAGGTTCCGGAGCCTGCACAGATAGCTGGACATGGTCCAGCCCGGCTTCGGCCAGCCGTTCAAGCAACCCTGCCGCAAACGCGACGCCGGCGGTAATAAGATTGCTGTAAAGACCAACCCCGCGGCAGTGCTCGACAAGGTTCGCCAGATCAGGTCGCCGAGTCGGCTCACCACCGGACAGGTGGACCTGAAGGACGCCCAAGCCAGCAGCCTCGCTTAACACACGCCTCCACTCATCCGTCGATAGTTCAGTGTCTCGCTTTTCCAACTCAAGCGGATTCGAACAATAGGGACAGCGGAGAGGACATCGGTGTGTCAGTTCCGCAAGCAAACCGAGTGGTGGTTCAACATCAGACTTGCCGCTTTCGGATGGGTCACCGGATTTTGCGGAGATCACAGTTGCACCATGCCTTTTTCGGCCATGCCGACCAAGAACTCTCGAACATCGTCAGACATGTCCGCAACATTGACATCAAATGTCTCCGCGAGATCTGCCTCAATGGCCTCCAGTGTCCTGACACCATCGCACCGGGACAGGATTTCGACCGCAACGTCGTCGAGCTGGAAAACCCGTTCCGGACCGAGCAAGCACCAGCCGCCGCGAACCTTGTCGTCTTGCAGGCGCACTCCCCTCGGCAATTTCGGGGCACAGCTTGATGAAATTTCGCTCATGCCGATCCTGCTCGGTTTTCAGGATCGAAGGCGCCAGGGGGAATGTTGCCAGGTACTACGTAGGCATGATGCAGGGCGTCGAGTTGCGCCCATAACACCGAGCATTTGAACTTCAGCGCATTCAGGACCGCTTGCTGTGCCTCAACCGAGCGCGCATTGTCCTTGACATACGCAAGGGCAAATTCTGAGTCGCGCTGAGCCTGCGGCGGGCGCTTGTCGAAATAAGTCAGTATTTCAGAGGTCACAAAATCATAGTTTTTCAGCATCCCCCTCACGCGGGCGCCAATGGCCATCGACGAAAAGAGCTCCGTGAGCGAGGAAGCGATCGCCTCCAGAACCGATCGCTCGCCAACGAAACTGATATAGGCGTCCACGGCAAACCGAGTGCCGGGCAACACGCCTTTGGTACTTTCGACATAGGCGCGATCCAAGCCCAAGCCGTCTGTCAGGACGGTCCAACGATACAGGCCACCATCCGCATCAAAGTCGCCATCATGGTCAATGATGCGACGTCGCCACTCCCGGCGCAAGCATGGATCTTCTAGTCGCGCCAGCAGTGTTGCATCCTTGATCGGAATCCGGGACTGATAAAAGAAACGGTTGAGGGCCCAGGCTTGCACCTGAAACCTCGTCAGTTCGCCAGCGTTCAGCATCACCTGGAAGGGGTGAAGATGGTGGTAGTGCTCGGCGCCGATCTGGCGCAGCGCCCTCTCAAGTTCATCCGGCGAGAGCAGGCCGTTCACAGTCGAACCTCCATACCGTCCTCGGCGATCTCCCAGCCCGCCGCGACGGCCTGCCGTCGTTCGGCAGAATTTTCGATGAGGACCGGGTTCGTGTTGTTGATATGCACGAAAATTTTACGGCGCACGTTGAGGTCTCTGAAGGCGGCGATGGATCCGTCCGGGCCAACCATGGACATATGACCCATTCTTTGGCCGGTCTTTTGGCCGACGCCAGCCGTCAGCATCTCGTCATCGGCCCACAACGTACCATCAAACAGGACGACTTCCGCGTTGGCCAGCCTGTTGCGCAAAGCAGGGGAAAGACGGGCGCAGCCCGGAACGTAGAAGGCAGACTCGCCTGAAGGCCCAAAAAGCCGAACACCGACGGTCGTCTCTGTCTCAGCGCCGATTTCCGGTTCGCCTTCTTCCATGAACAACGGAACCTTGCCGGGCACAGGAAAAATCTCGAAACCAATACCGAACCCTGTTTCGAAGACGCCTTCGAGCGTCAGTGTCCGCCTTTCTACCGTTGACCGGTCCAAAGCATCAAAGATTGCATTCCGCGCCAGAACGTCGTGAACTGCTGATGTTGCAAAGAGCGTAAACGGCTGCCGCTCGCGAAGCGTAAGCAGGCCAGCGATGTGATCGATATCGCCATTGGTCACAAGCACGGCACTGATCGGCGAATGCCGCTCGCCTTGACGGGGATGCAAGACGGGCGTGGACATGATCTGATGGCGAATGTCCGGCGACGCATTCAATAGCAGCCACTGCTCACCATCAACCGATGCGATGATTGAAGACTGGGTTCGCGCAGTAACGTTGTCGTCTCCACGCCAGAAACGTATGGAGACGCCTTTGCCACAGTTCCATTGCGGGAATCCACCGCCCGCAGCCGCGCCGATTACAACGATGCGCAGGCGGTCCATTCAATGCTGTCCGCCTGCACAATCACGGAATGGGAAGTTTGCCTAGAACTCGGCCGGATAGTAGGCGTTGATTTCCATACCAACGCAGATTTCGACAGCCTTTGGCTTGGACCACTTTTTCATTACCGTTTCCTCCTGCTCTACAATGTTGCAACATAAACCAAAGACCACACACATTCAACACCGTTTTGTGCGGCCGGGGCAGGGTCAATCGGTAGCCAGTTCCCGGAAACTCAGTTGGCCACGCATTGCCGTTTCCGTAAGGGGGGGGCGATACGTGACACCCGCCCTTTTGGCAAAGGCGGCGACGCGGCCATCAGCAACCAGAATTCGAAGCAGATCGCTTGCATGCGCGGCAAGTTCGGCATGTCGGTCAATGGTCACGAGTCCGATATTGTAGCGGATGCGGTGCTCGTATCCGGAAAGCCTCAGCTTTGTGATTCTGTTCTGCTTGCGATGGCCATCGAACTTGTCGAGTTCGATAAGGGTGGCGGCGTGCTGACCAACCTCGAGTCGCCACAGCGTTCCAGGCCCGGGCGGAACCAGGTCCAATTTCTGGCGCAGCACCCCTCCCTGATACATCATCGCGATAGCACCAGGGACCGTTCCCTGTTCCACCAAAATTCTCTTTCCCGAAAGGTCCGCCAGCGTCCTGACGGTCAGGTTCGAATCTCCAGGCAGAACAACAACGAAGCGCGTGGACCGGTAGGGCGCCGTCAAGACGAGTTTATTGAGGGTAACGACTTTTCCAACCGCACTTGGAGGCATGTCCCGATATCTGGGCAACGGGGCAGAAAATCCGAATCCTCGGTTCATCACACTTCGATGAAGTGGAACGCCACCCGCCATCTGACACAATCCGTACGACATGAACGCGTTCACTTCATCAATCGGATTGCTCTCCTCCTCGTCTTCGCTTTCATACCAGACAACTTTGAACTTGACTGACAAGGAAACGGCAACGGCCTTCAGCACCTCGTAATCTATGCCGCCGCCACCGCTGTGCCGACGATACGAGAGGACACCCCCATTCTGTGGCAGACATACCGACAGAGTTCCCTTCAGCGACTTCCTGAGCCTGTTTAGTTGCGCTGCGCCCTGGTCCCTCTTGGAGACTTTTTTTTTGCGGGTTCCACCTTACCGCCGCGCGAAGAGACATAGGCCCATAACTGATCAATCTCGAAAGGTTTCAGCAAATCGCCCATTGCCGGCATGCTGCGCCTGCCTTTCCGGACTGATCGATGAAAGCGATCGAATTGATCACGGGGAAACTTGCTCAGGTCGAACGACGACGTTCCTGGATTGACCATTTCGGGACCGTGGCAATGCTTGCACATCTGCCGGTACAGGGCAGCCCCCTTCTTGATATCATCGGCAGAGGCCGGCGCTGCAAAATGCAACGCCGACCCAGTTGCCAACACGCGGAAAAAGAGCCGTGCGCTCACTTTGGCATCAGCGCGAAAGTCCACACCGAGCCTCCGGCAGGAACGCTGGCAAGGCGCTTGTCACCGGAGAATAGTGAGTAAACACCGCCAACACCATTCAGAACGGTAATATATTGCCGCCCGTTTGCAGTCCAGGTCACGGGTTGCCCGATGGTTCCGGAGCCTGTCTGGAAGGACCAGAGTTTCTGGCCGCTGTCAGCGTCAAAGGCTTCGAATTCGCCCGTCATACGCCCGGTAAATACCAGACCGCCGCCGGTCGCCAGAACGCCAGCCATGCGGGGAATGCCTGAACCAACCTGCCATTTCGAGTTGCCGGTAAGCGGATCGATCGCTTTGAGATAGCCTCGATTGCCCTGTGGCCATACCCAAGCGAACTCGACGCCGAAGTAGAAGGTGCCAACCCGGAGCTTTGGCTCGACCGTCTTGTATGTCCAGCCAAAATTCAGCGTATTCACGAATGCGAGACGGCGTGCCGGATCGAAGGCCATCGGCGACCAGTTCTTGCCGCCAAAGGCGGAAGGCCAGATCTCTTCCTTGTTGCCCTTTCGTATACTCGCAGTAATCGCCGTTTCAACGGGGCGACCGGACTTCATATCAATTTTATCTGCCCAGGTGACCTTGACAAATTTGTTGGCTCTCAAAAGCTTGCCGGTCTTCCGGTCCAGTATGTAGAAAAACCCGTTCCGATTTGCCTGCATGATGACATCACGATCCTGTCCATCGACCTGCAGCGTCGCCATCACGAGTTCGTTAACCCCGTCATAGTCATAGGGATCATTGGGCGAGAACTGATAGTGCCAGACGATCTCGCCAGTCTTTGGTCGAATCGCCAACACAGAATTGGTATAGAGGTTGTCGCCCTTTCGAACGGTTGGATTCCAAGGGCCGGCGTTGCCGGTGCCCCAGTAGACGAGATCCAGCTTCGCATCATAGGTACCCGTCAACCAAGTCGGCGCGCCGCCATGCTTCCAGGTATCACCTGGCCATGTCTCATTGCCCTTCTCGCCTTTCGCCGGGATCGTATAGCGCCTCCAAAGGCGTTTGCCAGTCTCAGGATCCCAACCATCAAGAAAACCACGAATGCCATATTCACCGCCGGAAATACCGGTGACGACCACACCGTTTGCGATCAACGGCGTTACCGTCTGCGAATAGCCGGCTCTGAAGTCGATGGCTTTCTGTTTCCAAATGACCTTGCCAGTCTTCGCATCCAACGCAACGACATGCGCATCCAGCGTGGTTCGGTACAATTTGCCCTGATAGATGGCAACGCCCCGATTGACGATACCGCAACAGGCAACGCGCGGCGTTTCAGCAGGATAGTCGACCTTGGTTTTCCAGATCTGCTTTCCGGTCAGAGGATTCAATGCAACCGTCGATTCATGTGTCGTGAGGTACATGACCCCGTCATGAATGATCGGGTGACTCTCTTGACCCCGATTGCTGGCAAGGCTGTAATTCCATACAGGTACGAGATTCTGGACCGTTGACTTGTCGATCTGCTTCAAGGGGCTGTATCGCTGTTGCCCGTAGCCCATGCCGTAGGTCAGAATTGAATTTGTGTTTTTTTGATCGTTTTCGAGATCTTTTGCAGATTGAGCCGCTGCCGGGGACGCCGCAGCACTGAGTGCGATTGCAGCAACTATCAGACGCTTCATGTCAAGGACCTCCCATCTATTTATGGTTCTTTCGCAATTCGATTGCCCTTGGGATGTTAAGGAATGACTTGGGCAAATGCAATCTTTAAGTGAGCCCTTCGGAAAATTGGACATGGTAAGATGTCCGCGCGAGTGCGGTGTCAGCGGCGAAGTCTTGGGTATATCCGGCCACGCAGAGGTCTTCCCCACGCACAGATGCGGGATACGCCACTGTACGAAACTTGAGAGACCTTTTCCTGCTGGCGACGTTTCAGCCAGAACTGCAGACCATCGTGGTGCGAGTTGTTTGCGGTGATAGGTTCTTGCTATGTTGTGTTTTTGATTGGCTTTGTGTTGTTTTGTGCTTTTTTGTTGCTTAGTATGGTTGTTGTGTTGTTGTTTGAGTT
>JAPOST010000056.1 GCA_026709535.1 Rhodospirillaceae bacterium | reverse complement strand
TGAACTGCGCCAACACGGCGAAGGCCTTGAAAATCCACGATCCGAATTCCCTCTTCTGGAGGCGCTTCGTCACCGGATCCCGCGTGGCGAGCAAGGGGGGCGCCAGATGGAACGTCATCCTGTGATTGCCGTCTTCAAAGGTTCGGGCGACCTGCTGGCGGAATTCTCCGTTTGAATACAGGCGGGCAACTTCATATTCATCCTTGTAGGCCATCAGCTTGAACAGGTTCCGCGCGACGGCGATGCCGAAGCCGGTCAGGCCTTTTGTCTTGTCCCGTTCCGCTTTCTCGGCTGCGTGCACCAACTTTTCGTATCGCTCCGCATAAGCCTTGTTCTGATAGGCAGTCAGCTCCTCCCGGCGGGTTGCAACGATATCGTCGACCGTTTCGGAGCGTCGGGCCTTGAACTCGACTGGTTGCACCGGGAAGGCGATCTTGTGGACGCCTTCCGGATCCGCTGCCATGCGCCGCCCCCAGTCAAAGGCGCGCTTGTTAGCCGCAATGGCGACGCCGTTCAGCCTGATTGCCTCCATGAGCGACTCCAGCTTCAAGGGCACCAGACCCTGCTGCCAGGCATGGCCCAGCATGAACATGTTGGTGGCGATCGAATCGCCCATCAGCCGTGTGGCGATCGCTGTCGCTTCCAGCCCGAGAAACTTCTGCTTTCCGACTGTCTTTTCGATGATTTCCATCAAGGCCTGGGCCGGGAACTCCAGGTTCTTGTCGCGAATGAATCCGGCGGTCATGATCTCGTGGGTGTTGACTAGGACCTGCGTCTTGTTCTTCGCCATCTTCGCGAGGGCGTCATTGCTCGACGTCACGACCATGTCGCAGCCGATCACGGCGTCGGCGTCGCCTGCCGCAATACGCACCGCGTGGATGTCCTCGGGCGCATCGGCGATACGGATATGGCTCATGACGGCGCCGTTCTTTTGCGCCAGGCCTGTCTGATCCAGCGTCGTCACGCCCTTGCCTTCGATATGGGCGGCCATGGAAATGAGCGCGCCAACAGTGATTACGCCCGTTCCGCCAACGCCAGTCACCAGAATTCCATATGGCGCTGATGGCGAGGGAAGCACGGGGTCTGCAATGGCGTCCTGCGGCATTGCGGCCGAGCCTTGGACAGCGCTTATCTTGCGGGGTGCCGCGCCGTGAACGGTGACGAAGCTGGGGCAAAAGCCCTTCACGCAAGAAAAATCCTTGTTGCAGCTCGACTGGTCGATCTTGCGCTTGCGGCCGAACTCCGTCTCGACGGGCGTTACCGACATGCAGTTGGACTGATCGGAGCAGTCACCGCAACCCTCACAGATCCGCTCGTTGATGATGACCCGTTTTGGTGGGTCATGGAACACACCGCGTTTGCGTCGCCGACGCTTCTCCGCCGCGCAGGTCTGGTCGTAGATCAGCACGGAAACACCCTTCCACTCGCGCAGGTCGCGCTGCACCTGGTCAAGGTCGTCCCGATGGTGAAACGAAACACCGGGCGCGAATGACCATGAGGTCGGATATTTGTCCGGTTCGTCGGAAACGACGACAACCTTCTTCACGCCTTCGGCGTAGACCTGCATGGAGATGTCGGCGACGGAAGGCTGTCCCTCAACCGGTTGTCCGCCGGTCATGGCGACGGCGTCATTGTAGAGGATCTTGTAGGTGATGTTCACGCCGGCCGTAACGCAGGCGCGAATCGCCAGCAAACCGCTATGATAATATGTTCCATCACCCAGATTGGCGAAGATATGCTTGGCGGTGGAGAAGGGTGCCTGCCCGATCCATGGCGTGCCTTCTCCGCCCATCTGCGTGAATGTCGCTGTCCTGCGATCCATCCATTGAGACATGAAATGGCAGCCGATGCCGGCGACGGCGCGGCTGCCGTCCGGAACCCGCGTGGACGTGTTATGCGGGCAGCCGGAGCAGAAATACGGCATCCTGTCGAATTTGATCGGCTTCTTGGCCAGCGCCTTTTCCCTGCGATTCAGAAAGTCCAGACGAGCACGAATTTCCGGAGCGTCGTGAAACTTCAGGATCCGCTCACCAATGACCCTGGAGATCATGGCTGGGGACAACTCGTCCGAGGCAGGCAGGAGCCAGTTGCCCTCTTCATCGAACTTGCCGACCACGCGCGGGCGGGCTTTTTCGTTCCAGTTGTACAGCTGCTCCTTGAACTGGTTTTCGATAAGGGCGCGCTTTTCTTCGACAACGATGACTTCTTCGAGGCCTTCGGCGAACTCGCGAGCGCCGTCTTTTTCAAGCGGCCAGATCATACCGACCTTGAACAGGCGAATGCCGATCCGCGCCGCTTCCCTATCGTCGATTCCCAGGTTCTGAAGCGCCTGCCGGACGTCAAGATATGATTTTCCGCAGGTCACGATGCCCAGACGCGGTTTGGGTGCATCCATGACGATCCGGTCCAGGCGGTTGGTGCGGGCAAAGCTCAGCGCGGCATAGGCCTTGTGGCGTTGCAGGCGGTCTTCCTGGGCATGGATATCGTCGGGCCAGCGGATGTTCAGGCCGCCTTCGGGTGCGTTGAAGGCGTTGGGCAGATTGATTTGCACGCGATCGGTCGCAACCGAGACGGAAGCAGCGCTCTCGACTACTTCGGCCACATTCTTGAATGCGACCCACGCGCCAGAAAACCGCGACATGGCCCAGCCGATCAGGCCGTAATCCAACACTTCCTGGACATTGGCCGGGTAGAGGATCGGCATCATTGCCGCGACGAACATATGGTCAGACTGATGAGGCAAGGTAGAGGAACTGGCGCCATGATCGTCGCCGGCGCAGACCAGAACACCGCCGTAGCGAGACGCGCCGGCTGCGTTGCCGTGTTTCATCACGTCGCCGCACCGGTCGACTCCCGGCCCCTTGCCGTACCACATGGCGAACACGCCATCGTAGGCTGCGTCCGGGAACAGATTGACCTGCTGGCTGCCCCAGATCGACGTCATTGCCAAGTCTTCGTTGACGCCCGGCTGGAACTTGATGTGTTGTTTTTCCAGATATTTCTGCGCCCGCCACAAATTTTGGTCCAGACCGCCCAACGGCGAGCCGCGATAGCCGCTGATGAAGCCGCCGGTATTCAGGCCAGCGGCAAGATCACGCTGGCGTTGCATCATCGGCAGACGCACCAACGCCTGGACGCCGGTCAGGAAAACCCGGCCTTCCTCCAGCTCATATTTGTCTTCAAGGGATATCTTTTGCTGATGCTGTACGGTGGCCATGGGCTTGATATCCAGGGTCCTTTGCCATGCAGGATTCAACAATATCTAGACAGCTTACAGCAATCTGCCAAGCGCCGGAAGTTGGGAAGCCACGATGTCCGGTTCATCACGGTACCTCCTCATGGAGACACCAAACCGGACAACGCGCGGGCGACCTCAACCGGACAAATCATGGGCTATCGACAACCTCCTTAGATGTTAGATATCCTGATTTGTCAAACTCTGCACGAATGCCGGCATGATCTTGCTGATGCGTGCGGCAATGAACGCTGCGCCTTGTTGGTCAGCGAAGGAGCCATAGGTCAGCGGGCCAACGACAACGAGACGTGGGTCCGATCGTCCATTGGCATTGATCACCCGATGCTGCGAGTCGACCGCCAGTCCCTCACCAGTGCCGTGGGGGACTGCAAGCCCATTTTTCACTAATCTTGTCAGGAAACGATTGGTCGATTGAGCCGGATGGAGTGTAAGGCCCGCGCAGTTGATAACCGCGTCGAACTCGCTGGCAAAGACGTCCGATACGCCACGTGCGCGGAAGCTGACCGTGATGACTTTGTCACGAATTTCGGCGGCGTACACTGAGCCGGCCCGAAAAACCTTCTGATCGATTTTTTCATCTTCCCGAAGGCGTTCTTCTACCTGTGGCGGTAACTGAAAGCGGTGAGCATCATACCACCGCCGCAGATGGCGCATGAAGCGGCGTTTCTCTCGGATTGGAAGGGCTGGCCAGACCTGCCACAGCGAATCTCGCAGAACGCCAAAGGGTTCGGCCCAGGTTGCGCCGGTTTCTTGGGCCGCGCGGACATCGACCCGCAGTTGTCGCAAGATGCCGGCAACCGACGTGATCTCGCCATGCTGCACCTTGAACAGGGATTCGTGCCGGTTTATCCGGTCATGCAGGCTTGTATCGAGAGGCGCCGCGCCGACCGGGCGAGGTATTGGGCGAAGCCCGCGACGGGACAGCGCGATGATCGGGCCGCGATGGCCACGCCGCAATAGACCGTCAACGACTTCCGAACCCGTTTGCGCCACTCCCAGCACGAGCACTCGCGCGTCTGGTCGGATAGCCCTAATGCGAGCGTTGTCCCAGGGATTGGCGAGAAAGGCTTCGTGACTGGAAATATCGCCGACAAAGGGACGAGGGATTGCTGGCTGTCCATAGCTCGCAGCCAGGATAACCGTTCGTGCGGTCAGAGGCGGGGCGTTTTCGAGGATAAGGCGGTAGCCCGTATCGACCCTGACGATGTCCACTGCCCGATCGCGAACATGTGACAGGTGAGAGCCCGAGGGATTGTCCATTGCGGCGGCTTCAAGTTGCGCTCCCACATATTCGCCAAAGACCGAACGGCGGATGAAGATGTTACCGTCCGCCGATGCTGCCTTGGGATCCCGCTCCATGCCGCCGGACTCCAGAAACCAGTTCCGCAAATGGCCCGGCTGCTCCGGATACACCATGTGGACCTCGATTGGTCCGTTCAGTCGGTGGTCGGGATCATCCGTCCCGTATGCCAGACCTCGGCCCAGCGAAGACCTGGGCTCGACAACCGAAACGCACAGCGGTCGTCTCACTTCACGCAACAGATGAAGCGCGAAGACTGCTCCGGAAAACCCGCCACCGACAATGGCAACAGCGCAGTGATCCATGGTGACCAATCTAGGGCAGGAGGATTGAGGCCGCCAGTCGCAGGCACGTTCATGACAGCAGGGAAAGTACCCCTTCTCACGAAGTGCCCGACGTCTATGTCAGGAAGTAGCCTTTTGAGGGATTCCTGCCATGGGTGTGATGATCGACGGGGTCTGGAACGTGGACGAGCCACCGATCGCCGACCGCCTGTCCGGGGAATACACGCGGGCGCAATCCGGGTTTCGCGATTGGGTGACACCGGATGGCAAGCCAGGTCGTGTCGCGGATGGGCTCGGCGGCGATGGCGGGTTCAGGGCCGAAGTCGGACGTTATCACTTGTATGTTTCAATCAGTTGCCCGTGGGCACACCGGACACGGATCTTCCGTATTCTGAAGGCTCTGGAAGGGGCTGTCGGTCTGTCGATGGTCATGCCGCGGCGGGATGAACGCGGCTGGATATTCGATCCGGCATCGGAAGAATTCCGTGACGATCTCAATGGCTCCGAGGCGCTGCACGAGCTCTACGGCAAGGCCAACCCGACCTATTCGGGGCGGGTCACCGTGCCGGTCCTTTGGGACAGGAAGAAGCGGACCATCGTCAGCAACGAGAGTTCGGAGATCATCCGGATGCTCAACAGCGCCTTCATCGGCGTGGCGGGCAATGATGTGGACTTCTACCCGGTCGACAAGCGTGTAGAAATCGATGCACTGAACGAGATTACGTACAACAATCTCAACAACGGCGTTTATCGTGCCGGCTTTGCGACATCGCAGGAAGCGTACGAGGCTGCGGCGACAGCGGTTTTCGAGACGCTGGACATGCTGGAAGACCTTCTCGCGACTCGGCGATACCTGGTCGGCACTTGCCAGACAGAGGCAGATTGGCGGGTCTTCCCGACGCTGGTTCGGTTCGATGCAGCCTATCACGGGGCCTTCAAATGCAACAAGCGACGCCTGATCGACTATCCAAATCTGTGGAACTATACACGCGATCTCTATGTCACTGCCTCGGTGGCCGAAACCGTCGACCCGGTTGTCTCGAAATACGGCTACTACTCGAAAAGCGACCTGCGGAATCCGTTTGGCATCGTGTCGAAGGGACCGGAGATTGATTTTGCCGCCCCTCACAATCGTGCGGCTCTGGCCGCCTGACCAGGACATGTCGGATGGGTTTTTTGCTTGATGGCGTCTGGCACGATGATGGCGCCACGACAAAGACTGAAGGCGGGAAATTCGTCCGCAAGGATTCCGGTTTCCGGAACTGGGTCACGGTCGATGGCAGAGCTGGTCCTTCCGGGAAAGGCGGTTTCAAAGCCGAGGCCGGTCGCTATCTCCTTTATGTCTCCTGGGCCTGCCCGTGGGCGCACCGGACCCTCATCTTCCGCAAGCTGAAAGGGCTTGAGCGGCATGTAGGACTGTGTGCTGTTCACTGGCGCATGCACGAGGATGGCTGGGCCTTTTATGACGGGGACGGCGTTATTCCCGATCCGGTCAACAACGCTGCCTTTATGCGGGAGATCTACACCGCCGCGATGCCGAACTACAGCGGCCGGGTGACGGTGCCTGTCCTGTGGGACAAACAGCTGAATACAATCGTCAGCAACGAATCCTCCGAGATCATTCGGATGTTCAACAGCACTTTCGATGGCTTGGATGGCGTCGACGCGGCCATCGATTTCTATCCCGAGGCGTTACGATCCGAAGTAGATATTGTGAACGAGCGTGTCTATCGCGCTGTCAATAACGGCGTGTACAAGGCAGGCTTCGCCTCGACTCAGGATGCCTATGATGAGGCTGTCGTCGACCTGTTCGAGGCCTTTGACTGGCTGGAAGCGCGCCTGGCCTCGCAGCGGTATCTGGTTGGTGAGCATATCACCGAAGCAGACTGGCGCTTGTGGGTGACGCTGATCCGCTTCGATCCTGTCTACCACGGCCACTTCAAGTGCAATATCCGGCAGATCATCGATTATCCGAACCTCTGGAACTTCACCAAGGAACTTTATCAATGGCCGGGTGTTGCTGAGACGACCAACCACGTTCACATCAAGAGCCACTATTACGGCAGCCACCGGACCGTGAATCCGACATTGATCATCCCGATTGGTCCGGATATCGATTTTGATGAGCCGCATGATCGGAGAAGGTTGCCCGCCGCCGCTTGACAAGCGGATCGGCAGTGGTCAGACGCCCATCACCGCCCGTCTGGCTGGCGAGACACGGATTCAGGCCGATTTCCGGAAACGATCGACCGACACCCGAAACGACGGTGTCTCGGTGCGGTACCGTACTGCCGACGGCGCCCTCCGGGACCCTATGCAACGGTTATCCGCGCGGATACAATCCCGAGCCTGACGTTGGGAAACCCGGATGCCGAGAAGCCTTGATGACAATCTCGGATGATGACCGTGCCGCGTACGAGGTTCCGCAGATGCCTGGGTCTTCACCGGGTGACCGCCCATTCAACGCCGCCAGATACATGGGGCGGTATCGCGTTCAACCGGGATCCTGGCGGTCGAGTCCAGTCTTCAGCACAACGCTGGTCGGGTGTGCAGCGCTTGTTTGGATGGACAACGCAAAGTCTGCGCCGGGCGGCGTCATGGCGGGGATGTGGCGAACATCCGTGTGGAGATTGAAGCGAGAAAGCGCGAGCGATGATAGAGGTCGCCCGGGTTGGAAAGCAAAGAGAATTGTAGTTCAAGACCACGACAGGTGGTCTTCTGTGAAGAGGCTCGAATGCGACAGGGTACTGCTAAATGTAGTGGTAACCGACGCCATGTCTGGAATTTACGGATGGCCCGCGATAGCTTGGAACTTGTGAGCGATGCAGGGCAGGATGATCGAAGGACATGGAAGCAGGTAATCGGTTTTTCGACCGTCCGATTCTCAACTCACCTTACAAGAGCCCCGGGCAGCATTGGGAGCTTGACGGCAGCGGCCAGCCTACCAACCGCATTGTCAACAAAAGGCGGGATGTTTCGTTTATCACGCCGATTCCCGGACCGAAAAAGGGCAAAGGTGCCCAACACACGCTGAATTTCGACGAGGAAGCGCGGCGGGTCGCCGCTGATGGACAGCAATACGAACTCGCGTCGACTATCAACAGCGTGCGAAACGCCGTTCATGACTGGCGGCAGCGGGCGGATCTTGGTGAGTGGCGGGTCACGCCGGAGACGGCGCGGCTGCTGCATCACTGGAGACACCACGAGTTCAACCACTTCCGACCCTTCTTCTGTCAGGTCGAGGCGGTAGAGACGGTGATTTGGTTGACGGAAGTCGCACCCCAGCTTGCGACCGGAAAGCGTTTTGTCGAACATCTCGAACGAGCGAACAACCAGGCAAATCCCGATCTATCCAGGCTCGCCCTGAAACTCGCCACCGGAGCCGGCAAGACGACCGTCATGGCGATGCTGATTGCCTGGCAGACGATCAACGCCGTCCGCCGGCCGAACAGCCGACGTTTCAGCCGTGGTTTCCTGGTCGTGACTCCGGGAATCACGATCAAGGACCGGCTCCGTGTGCTTCAGCCGAACGACCCGGATAGCTACTATCGCAGTCGGGAACTGGTGCCGTGCGACATGCTGGGCGATCTTGATCGCGCCAAAGTCGTCATCACCAATTTTCACGCCTTCAATCTCCGCGAAACAATGGATGTCTCCAAGGGCGGCCGTGCGCTTCTCCAAGGGCGCGGTCCGGAACTTCGATCACAGGAGACCGAAGGCCAGATGCTCAAGCGCGTGATGCCGGAACTGATGGGCATGAAGAACGTGCTGGCTCTGAACGATGAGGCGCATCACTGCTACCGGGAGAAGCCGGGCGAAGACGACGAAGGCAAGCTCACGGGCGATGATCGCAAGGAAGCGGAGAAGAATCGGGATGCCGCAAGGCTCTGGATGTCCGGGCTGGAAGCGGTGGGACGAAGTCTCGGATTGTCCCGCGTGCTCGACCTCTCGGCGACGCCATTCTTCCTGCGCGGCTCGGGCTACGCCGAAGGCACGCTCTTTCCGTGGACCGTGAGCGACTTTTCGCTGATGGATGCGATCGAATGCGGTATCGTCAAGCTGCCGCGGGTTCCGGTCGCCGACAACATTCCCGGCGCAGACATGCCCAAGTTCCGCAACCTTTGGGAACATATCGGCAAGGACATGCCGAAGAAAGGTCGCGGCAAGGCGTCAGAGCTTGACCCGCTGCTCCTGCCCGTGCCTCTGCAGACAGCGCTACAAGCGCTGTACGGCCACTACGAAAGGACTTTCTCGCTTTGGGAGGAGGCAGGCATCGAGGTGCCGCCCTGTTTCATCGTAGTCTGCAACAACACGTCGACATCGAAGCTGATTTACGACTACATCTCGGGTTTCGAGCGCGAGAACCCGGACGGCTCGACGCAACTGGTGAACGGACGCCTCGAACTGTTCCGGAATTTCGACGACTACGGCAATGCCATCGCGCGACCGCGCACATTGTTGATCGACAGCGAGCAGCTCGAGTCAGGGGAAGCACTCGACCGGAATTTCCGTACCATGGCGGCCGACGAGATCGACCGGTTTCGCCGCGAGATCGTCGAGCGGACGGGCGATCGGAAGCGCGCCGAGAATCTGTCGGATCAGGACCTGCTGCGCGAGGCGATGAACACTGTCGGCAAGGAGGGCCGGCTTGGCGGCGTGACCCGGTGCGTCGTCTCGGTGTCGATGCTCACTGAAGGCTGGGACGCCAACACGGTGACCCATGTACTTGGCGTGCGCGCGTTCGGCACGCAGCTTCTCTGCGAGCAGGCAATTGGCCGCTCGCTGCGCCGTCAATCCTATGAATTGAATGACAACGGCGTCTTGCCCGTCGAGTATGCCGACGTGCTTGGCATCCCCTTCGACTTTACAGCCAAACCCATGGTTGCTCTACCGCAGAAGCCGCGAAAGACGGTGGAGGTCAGGGCCATCTCGCCGGAACGTGATGCCTGTGAAATCCGTTTCCCGCGCGTTGCCGGGTACCGCGTCGAGTTGCCGGAGGAGCGTCTACAAGCAAACTTCAGGGACGATTCTACCCTGGTCCTGACGCCTGCTCTGGTCGGTCCATCCCGCACACGCAACGAAGGAATCATCGGCGAAGGGGTTGATCTCGATCTGGTTCACACCGGCAACCTGCGGAGTTCGACGCTGCTGTTTCACCTGACAAAGCGCCTGCTGGAGACCAAGTGGCGCGACCCTGGCGAGGAGCCGAAGCTGCACCTGTTCGGACAGCTCAAGCGCATCGCGCGCCAGTGGCTCGACAATCATCTCGTCTGCGAGGATGGCACTTACCCGGCACAACTCATGTATCTTGAGCTTGCCGACAGGGCATGCGAACGCATCACGCAAGCCATCGTTGCGCACCATGTCAGAGAGCGTCCGGTCAAGGTGGTGCTTGATCCGTTCAACCCGTCCGGATCGACAAGTCACGTTCGCTTTGCGACATCGAAGAAGACCTGGAAGACCGACGCACGCTATTGCCACATCAACCATGTCGTTTGCGACAGCGACTGGGAGGCCGAGTTCTGCCGCATTGCCGAGGGACATCCGCGCGTTCGCGCCTACACGAAGAATCACGGTCTTGGCCTTGAGGTGCCTTATCGCAACGGCTCGGAATCCCGGATTTACATTCCCGACTTCGTTGTGCTGGTCGATGACGGGCACGGTGCGGACGACCTGCTGCATCTGGTAGTCGAAATCAAGGGCTATCCTGACGGAAAAGCGGCAGAGAAGAGATCCGCCATGGAGACCTACTGGGTGCCGGGCGTAAACGCTCTGGGCTCCTGCGGGCGGTGGAAATTCGTGGAGTTCACCGATATTCGTGACATGGAGGCCGCGTTCTACCGGACGGTCGAGCGGTTGCGCTCTTTCACTGAAATCGAAGCCGGCCGGCGATTGACCGGAAAAGGAGAAGCGGCGGGATCACAGGCGAGAGGCCGGGAGGAGGTGCTGGCGCTTCTACGGGCTCACAAGGCGGAATTGATGCGACAGTTCCACATCCTTGATCTGTTCCTGTTCGGCTCCGTGGCCCGGGGCGCGACCAACGGCAACGGCGATGTCGATGTTCTGGTGCGCTTTGACGGACCGGCGACATCGGATCGTTACTTCGGCGCGCAGTTCTATATTGAGGATCTCCTCGGCCGCCCCGTCGATCTGGTGACGGACAAGGCGTTGCACGAAGATATCCGTCCCCATGTGGAGCGGGATGCTATCCATGTCTGACGACGGTGGGTCGTCACGCGGCTGGCATCAGTATGTCCGGGACATGATCCAATTCGGAGAAAATGTCGTGTCTTTTACCGATGGTATGGACATGGCCGTATTTGTCGAAGACGCCCGGACCTATCATGCCGTTCTGCGCAATCTGGAATTGATCGGCGAGGCGGCATCGCACATTCCCCTGGGGGTTCGGGATGCATTCCCGAAAATCGACTGGCGGCGCATCGTGAGTTTCCGCAACCGACTGGCACATGCTTATTTCCGCATAGACGACGACATAGTCTGGGATATTGTCACGAAGGATATTCCGAGTCTCTTGCCGCAGTTGCGACATCTGATCGAGACCGCCGGAAGGGAAGACGAGTAGATGGCGCGCAGGCCTGCAAGACCGAAATCCGTCGAGACGCTGACCCATGACGAGGCGCAACGGCGCAACATCCCGACCGCTGAATACCAACCCGTCATGGCGGAGGAGGACAAGAAGCCGATCCGAGTGGCCTACGAGCGCCGCAACCGTGACCTCGACCCGCAACTGGTGTGGCGCGGCAAGGACGAACAGGATGCTGCCGAACTCGTCGTCCAGGCGCCACCTCTCTACATCCAGGAGAAGGTGCACCCCAAGGTCCTGATTGACGACCTGCTGTGTCAGACCAGGGAGCGGCGGGATGAAGAGTCGCCGGAAATTCCCAACCTGTTTGCCGATTTCAACGGCTTGCCGAGCGAAGCTGCGCGCACCGAATTCTACAAGCACGATGCTAACTGGTCGAACCGCATGATCCTCGGCGACAGCCTGCAGGTCATGGCCTCGCTGGCGGAGCGCGAAGGCCTGCGTGGCAAGGTACAGTGCATCTACATCGATCCACCCTACGGCATCAAGTTCAACTCGAACTTCCAGTGGTCCACCACCAGTCGCGATGTGACGGACGGCAAGGAGGATCACATTACCCGCGAGCCAGAGCAGATAAAGGCGTTTCGCGACACCTGGCGCGATGGCATGCACTCCTACCTCACCTATCTTCGAGACCGGCTGACTGTAGCGCGAGATTTGCTGACGGACAGCGGCTCAGTCTTTGTTCAGATCGGGGATGAGAACGTGCATCGCGTACGGGCGTTGATGGATGAGGTGTTTGGGGAAGAGAATTTTGTCGTCTCTATCAAGTTTTCCAAAACTTCAGGATTAGGAGGAAAGTTCCTAGACGAAACTTTTGACTATCTTGTTTGGTTTGCTAAAGATATAGAGGCGGTAAAATTTCGGCGTCCATATTTGAAGAGAAGATTAGGAGAGTCTGGAGCTACACAATATAA
This sequence comes from Rhodospirillaceae bacterium, assembly GCA_026709535.1. GTDB lineage: Bacteria > Pseudomonadota > Alphaproteobacteria > Bin65 > Bin65 > Bin65. The sequence continues at coordinate 24,512 of JAPOST010000056.1, read as the reverse complement.
TTTCTCTATGCGTTTAGATGGTTCATTTCGATCGCTTGATGATGACAATGAAGGAAGGGTATTCGCGCATGGAGATTTAACCTCACAAACTGGAAACGAAACGACGATTTTTCCCTTTTCTTTAGATGGTGTATCAATCCAAGAACCACAAAAGGGAGGATGGAAATCCAATCGTTCTGGTATCGAAAGATTAAAGAAGTCTGGTCGTATTATCCGAATTGGAAATACACCCAGATATGTAAGGTATTTTGACGATGCGCCGTATTTTCCGATGGGATCCGGCTGGCTTGATACCGGCATAAGCGGTTTCGGCATGGAAAAGGTTTATGTGGTCCAAACTCACCCGCGAGTTCTTGAACGCTGCATCCTGATGACCACCGACCCTGGCGACCTCGTGCTGGACCCTACCTGCGGCTCCGGCACCACCGCTTATGTCGCGGAGCAATGGGGGCGGCGCTGGATCACCATTGACACCTCCCGCGTGGCGCTGGCGCTGGCGCGCGCGCGGGTGATGGGCGCGCGCTATCCCTGGTATTTGCTGGCCGACAGCCCGGAAGGGCAGCGCAAGGAAGGCGAGATCACGCGCCGTCCGCCCTCGGAAGCGCCGACGGCCGGCGATATCCGGCAGGGCTTCGTCTATGAGCGCGTGCCGCATATCACGCTCAAATCCATCGCGAACAATACCGAGATCGACGTAATCTGGGAGAAGTGGCAAGAGACCTTGGAGCCGCTCCGCGCCCAACTCAATGCAGCCCTCGGCAAGCAGTGGGAGGAGTGGGAAATCCCCCGCGAAGTGGGCGGTGGCTGGTCGGCCGATGCAGCGACCGTGCATGCCCAATGGTGGGAAGCGCGCATCGCTCGGCAAAAGGAAATCGATGCCTCCATCGCCGCCAAGGCGGACCAAGAGTATCTTTACGATAAGCCATATGAGGACAGAAACCGCATCCGCGTCGCCGGTCCTTTCACGGTCGAGAGTGCAAGTCCTCACAGGATGCTCGCCGTGGACGAAAACGATGAAGTTTTCTCGGCACTCACCGACAAGAAGCTCGGCTACGGCGAGGCCCCCAACTTCACCGAGATAATCCTGGAGAACCTGAAGACCGCCGGAGTGCAGCAGGCGCATAAGGCGGATCGCATCGAATTCGCTGCGCTCTCTCCTTGGCCCGGCCATTATGTTTGCGCCGAAGGGCGCTATGTGGAGGGTGATGGCGAGACTGGCGCTACGCGCCGCGCCGGCGTCTTTATCGGGCCCGAGTTCGGCACCGTTGCCCGAGAGGATCTGCTTGCCGCTGCGCGGGAGGCGGCCAATGCCGGGTTCGACGTGCTGATTGCCTGTGCCTTCAGCTATGACGCCCACGCGGCCGAGTTCGAGAACCTCGGTCGTATCCCGGTACTGAAGGCGCGCATGAACGCCGACCTCCACATGGCCGGCGACCTGAAGAACACCGGCAAGGGCAACCTCTTCGTTATCTTCGGCGAGCCGGACATAGACATCCTCAGTGAGGATGTCGACAACATCCGAGTACGGATCAACGGTGTCGATGTCTTTCACCCCAACACCGGTGAGGTGCGGAGCGACGGCGCGGAGGGAATCGCCTGTTGGTTCGTCGACTCCGACTATAACGAGGAGAGCTTTTTCGTCCGCCACGCCTATTTCCTCGGTGCGAACGACCCCTACAAGGCGCTCAAGACAACGCTCAAGGCCGAGATCGACCCCGACGCTTGGGCCACACTGAACAGCGACATCTCTCGCCCGTTTCCCAAACCTGCCTCCGGTCGGATCGCCGTCAAGGTCATCAATCACCTCGGTGACGAGGCGATGAAGGTATTTCGGGTGTAACGCATTTGGCCCAATACCGGGAGAAGCCCTGTGGCTAGTGCCGAACACGTCAAGGCGTTGCTGAAATCGCACCTGGACGGCGATGACGACCGCTTCTACTCGGTTGCAATGCAGGTCGCCGCCCATGAGGCGAAGCGCGGCCATGGTAAGCTCGCCCAAGAACTGCGCGCCATCATCGACGATGCCAAGAGCCGACGCGGCTTGGGTTCGCCTGTGCCCACATCGGACGCCCGCGCGGCGAGTTAGCGACCCTTTTGGAAGATTCTTATCCAAATGCCCGGCTAGGAGAAATGATTCTGGGGGAAGAGCTCTCCGCCCAGATCCAGCGTGTCATCCGAGAGCAACGCCATGCCGGCCGCATTCTGGAGCATGGCCTTGCTCCAAGACGCAAACTGTTACTGGTTGGCCCATCGGGAACGGGCAAGACACTGACAGCTTCCGTCCTCGCCGGCGAACTCGGCCTCCCACTCCTGCAGGTCAGGCTCGATGGTCTCATTACCAAGTTCATGGGGGAAACGGCGGCCAAGCTCAGGCAGGTCTTCGACGCTACGGCAAAGACTCGGGGTGTCTACTTCTTCGACGAATTCGATGCGATCGGCTCGCAGCGCGGGCTGGCCAACGACGTAGGCGAGATTCGCCGGGTGCTGAACAGCTTTCTTCAAATGATTGAGCAGGATCGCTCCCACAGCCTTGTCATTGCGGCGACCAATCATCCGGACCTCCTTGATCCGGCGCTGTTTCGGCGCTTCGATGACGTGCTGCACTACGATCTTCCCGTCCAAGCGCAAATCGCAAAGCTTCTCAAGGTACGCCTTGCAAGCTGCACCGAGGAGACAACTCAATGGGCGAGGCTCGCCAAAGCTGCGACAGGATTGAATTACGCGGAAGTCGCGCGTGCCGCCGACGAGGTGCTCAAGGATGCATTGATCAATCGACGCGACTGCGTCCGGGAACCGGACATCCTGGTCATGCTGGAGGAGCGCAAGACCATCTCCGATAGGCTGAATGACAAGACTGTGTTGTAAGGGGCACTCGATCGTAGCATGCCGAACGGAATAGACGAGAGACGTCGGCACTTCATCCTTGAAGGAGTGACCGAAACAGAGGCTTATCGATCGCAAGGCAGAGGTAGTCGGTCACCGATTCCGGCTCGAAACCGCGCTCAGCACGCGGGCGACCTGAAGCGCCAAATCGAGGAACTGCGAAACGAGGCGGCCGCCGCGGGCGATGCCCAAAGGGAAGCCGGGCTTGAGGATGGGCTTGGTCTTCAGGTCGAATTCAAAAGCTTCCCTGATATCGAACTGGCTTTCGAGAGCCTCGCCCGGGAACACCAGGGCATCGAGTTGCTGAACGTTCGCCAGGAAGAAAACCGCACGCACGCAACCGTTTTCGTTCCTGATGGCAAGCTCACTCATTTTGAAGGCCTTATTGGCGACTATCTGTCAGAGAAGCGGGACAGCATCGACCGGCCTCGCGATAACCAGCGCTTGATCGACGCCATTCGACAGATCCGGGCAGCCGGCCTCCACGCACTCTGGACGGATGATGCCGAAGAATTTCCAGACGAAGACGAAGGCCCCCTGTGGTGGGAAGTCTGGCTGCCGATCCGGAAACAACGGGAGGCCGTGCTTGCCTCCTTTCGCCGCCTCGCGGCAGCTCAGGGAATGGTGGTCGCGCAGGGAGAACTGAAATTCCCGGAGCGTTCGGTGCTGCTGGTTCGCGCCTCCGTCGCGGAGATGCAGAACTCCATCCTCACGCTCAACAGCATCGCTGAACTTCGGCGGCCGAAAGAGACGGCGGATTTCTTCGATTCCCTTGCACCCGAAGAGCAACGCGAGTGGCTTGAGGATCTGCTGGCCCGAACCCGTTTCACGCCCGATGGCAACTCGGCGCCTCATGTCTGCCTGCTCGACACGGGCGTCAACCGGGGCCACCCTCTCCTCGCGCCCGCGCTCGCCGTAACCGATCTGCATACTGTCGAGCCGGCGTGGGGAACCGACGACGCCCACGGTCACGGTACCGAGATGGCCGGACTGGCCTTGGCTGGAAACCTGACGGAACAACTCGGCAGCCGAAGCCCGATAGAAGTCAGTCATCGCCTCGAATCGGTAAAGCTGTTGCCGCACGACGGCGCCGGCGGAAACGATTCCCGCCACCACGGTCTTCTCACAATCGAGGCGGTGAGCCGACCTGAAATCACCGCTCCGGCCCGACCAAGGGTCTTCGGCATGGCCGTCACGGCCCGGGACAACCGGGATCGGGGGCAACCGTCCGCGTGGTCCGCAGTGCTCGATTCGCTGGCTGCGGATATGGACGGTTACGGGGCTCAACCACGCCTGCTCATCGTCTCGGCGGGAAATGTCATCGACCCCTACGCGTGGTCCCAATATCCGGCCAGCAACGAGACCGACGGAGTGCATGACCCGGCCCAGGCCTGGAACGCTCTCACGGTCGGCGCCTTTACGGAGCTTGTCCGGATCACCGAACCGGATGCGGGCGCCTACACGCCGATCGCTCCCGATGGCGGCCTTAGCCCGTTCAGCACAACATCCGTCAGTTGGCAGCGGTATTGGCCGTTCAAGCCGGACGTGGTGTGCGAAGGAGGTAACGCGGCCGAAGACGCATTGGGACCGGTTCCGATGCCGAGTCTCAGCCTCTTGACGACTCACCATCTTCCCGTAGACCGGCCCCTTACAACGACGAACGCCACGAGCGCGGCGACCGCACTTGCATCCCGGCTCGCAGCCCAAGTGATGGCCGAGTATCCCGGGCTGTGGCCGGAAGCGGTCCGTGCTCTCATCGTCCACTCTGCGGAATGGACCGGCGCCATGGAACGCATGTTCCTGCCTGCAGGTGGGAACCCGTCGAGAGCCGACTACCAGGCCCTGGTGAGGCGTTGCGGGTTTGGAGTGCCCGATCTTCGCCGCGCTCTTTGGAGCGTCTCCAATTCCCTGACCATGGTGGTGCAAGAGAGGCTTCACCCCTTCAGGAGGGAGCCGGGAGGCCGGGTTACCACGCGCGACATGCATGTCCACGCTCTGCCATGGCCTGTCGACATACTTGAGGATATGGGAGAGACTCAAGTTGAGATGCGCGTGACGCTCTCCTATTTCGTCGAACCGAACCCTTCGCAGAGGGGTGTCGCTTCACGATACCGGTACGCGTCCCATGGCCTTCGGTTCGATGTGAAAAGACCCCTCGAATCAATCGATGCGTTTCGAGGCCGGATCAACGCAGCGGCCCGGGACGAAGAGGAAGGGCGTGCACGGAGCCATGGAGACACGGCGTGGCTGATCGGCGCACAGAATCGTCATAGAGGCTCTTTGCATGGGGATGTCTGGCGCGGAAGCGCTGCCGATCTTGCAAGTCGAGGACACATAGCCGTCTACCCTGCGATGGGCTGGTGGCGAACGCGTCCAAACTTGGAACGGTACGATCAAACAGCGCGTTACTCCCTGGTCGTCAGCATCCGGGCGCCGGAAACGGATGTCGATCTATACACCGCCGTAGCGGACCGCATAGACACGCCTGTAACTGTCGGGTCCTGAAATGCAGTTCCGTATCGCCGACACCTTTACAGCGAGTCTCGCGAAGCTCACCGGGGAAGAGCAAAAGGCGGCAAAGACCACGGCCTTCGACCTACAGGTCGATCCTTCGGTGCCAGGATTATCATTTCACCGAGTCGACCGCGCCATCCGTCTGATCGTTCACCGGACAGCCTCAAGCGTCATGCTTGTTTATGTCGGCCATCATGATGCCGCCTATCGCTGGGCCGAACGAAGACGGATCGAAAGGCATCCCAAAACCGGTGCAGCTCAGATCGTCGAGATCCGAGAGACCGTTCGCGAGATCGAAACACTTCAATACGGAGTCGCGGACGTTTCCTCCAGATCTCCCGTCGTCACCACGCCGACGCTCTTCGCAACCGTGTCGGATGAAGAGTTATTGGGCTATGGCGTTCCAGAGCCCTGGCTGAACGATGTACGAAACGCCGACGAAAACACGGTGCTCGACCTCGCAGGACACCTTCCAGCCGAAGCGGCAGAGGCGCTTCTGGAGCTTGCGACGGGTGGCTCACCAGCGCAGCAGCATCCCGCCGCCGCCGATTCTGATCCCTTCGATCATCCCGATGCGCAGCGCCGGTTCCGTTTGGTGGAAGACGTTGAAGAACTGCGACACGCGCTTGACTGTCCCTGGGAAAAATGGATCGTCTTTCTGCACCCGGCGCAGCGACGGATCGTCGAGACCCATTACAGTGGCCAGGCGCGCGTATCCGGTTCGGCGGGAACGGGAAAGACCATTGTCGCCTTGCATCGCGGGGTTCATCTCGCCCGTACCCATCCCGATGCCCGTATTCTCCTTGCCACCTTTTCCGAGACACTTGCCAACGCTTTGCGCCTGAGGCTGGGATATCTGGTGCAGAACCAGCCCCGAATCGCCGAGCGTCTGGAGGTGCACGCGATGGGCAGCATCGGTCGGCGACTCTACGAAGCCAATTTCGGGCCGCTTCAGCTGGTCGCGAAGGATGATCTCCGGGAACTGATGGGACGGGCGTCTGTCGATGCAGGCGATCACCGGTTCAGTTTGCATTTCCTGATGACCGAATGGGAGACTGTCGTGGACGCTTGGCAGTTGGATAGTTGGGAAGCCTATCGAGACGTCACGCGGCTCGGCCGCAAGACCCGCTTGGCGGAAACCCAGCGGGCGACTCTTTGGTCGATTTTCGATGCCGTGCGGCAAGGTCTTGATGACCGAATGCTGCTGACCGAACCTCGCATGTTCCGCTGTCTGGAACGCCACTTCGCCGGACCGGTTCACCCGCCGTTCGATTTTTATGTCATTGACGAAGCTCAAGACATCGGTGTCGCAGAACTGCGCTTTCTTTCCGCCGTCGGTCGCGGGCATCCCGACATGCTGTTCTTTGCTGGCGATCTCGGCCAGCGTATTTTCCGGACGCCCTTTTCCTGGCGCGCGTTGGGGGTGGATGTGCGAGGACGCTCTCACACTCTGCGGGTCAACTATCGAACCTCTCACCAGATTCGCAGGCAGGCGGATCGCCTGTTGCCGCCCAAACTTGCCGATGTGGATGGAATCACGGAAGGACGAAGCGGCACGGTCTCGGCCTTCAACGGTCCGAAACCATGTGTCATGGCGTTCGGATCACCCGAAGAGGAGATGACAGCCGTTGCCGACTGGCTCAAGGAACGCTTCGAGGAAGGCTATATCCCCTCCGAAATCGCAGTGTTCGTCAGATCGGCAGCAGAAACATCAAGGGCGCGAGAGTCCGTTCGGCGCGCAGGACTGGTAGAACAGGAACTGACCGGGAGAGCGACCGGCGTATCGGAGGGGGTCACGGTGGGTACCATGCATGCTGCCAAGGGGCTGGAATTTCGGGCGGTGGCGGTCGTTGCATGTGACGACGATATCTTGCCCTTGCAATCACGCATCGAGAATATCGCTGACCAAGGTGACCTTGAAGAAACCTACAGCACGGAACGGCATCTGCTTTATGTGGCCTGTACACGCGCTCGCGATCACCTGTTGGTAACCGGCGTCGAACCTGTATCGGAATTTCTCGACGATCTGCTGATGGCTGATTGAGCGCCTCCACACCGGTGCGGCCAGTCGTTCGGAAAAGCCGAATACCAAACCGATAGCGACATTCGATCATTCGTGCGCCAAGGGAAGAGCCGGCAGCTTGGAAACTTCATGAAATCTGGTCGGACAGTTTCGGTGGAATTTCGGAAGCCGCACGGCTGGTTTCCACTCGCGACCGGCTATCGTCCGCGGCGTTCAGCATGGCGATACGGCGCCGAAGGCGTCGGTTGTACAACTGTAATTCCTGCGACGAAGTCTGGTGGCGCTCGCCTGATCGCTCCATGCGCGCAGACGAGGTGCCGGGTTTCAGCGCCTGGGCATCACAGGCGCAGACTGGAATACTGGTACCGAACCACATCTGGCGTGTGCTGAGTTCGAATGACGCCCATCTGTTGCATCACATCAGTGACAGTCCGGTAGAATAGCGCGCCGGAGACCGAACTTTTGGTGAACGCCTCCGTGCGTGCTGATTATCGAATTGGCCTTGTCCATCCAATTGCGCTTGGTCAAGCGCGAGAAGGAGGACACAATGTCCTCGTCAGATGACCTGTCATCCGGGATAGACGGGCCGCCCTCATCGCCCGGTTTGGTATTGATTGACGGAAAAGAAGCCGCGGTCCATCAGATCGGAAGACCCCTCATTTACAGGCTTGTGACAGCTTGTTAGAACCCGTCCGACTCATCCGCTTCTGGGGGCGGGGACACTCCGAGCAGGGGCGTGGTAGGGGAACTTCATGAAACTGATTGCCGGCAACAGCAACCGGCCCCTGGCGGAGGCAGTATCAGCCTACCTGAACAGGCCGCTTACCCGCGCGAACGTGCGGCGCTTTTCTGATATGGAAGTATTTGTCGAGGTGGAGGAGAACATCCGCGGTGAGGACGTTTTCGTCATCCAGTCGACCTCTTTTCCCGCCAACGACAACCTCATGGAACTGCTCGTCATGCTGGACGCGCTACGGCGCTCTTCTGCGCGTCGGGTGACCGCGGTTGTCCCCTATTATGGCTACGCGCGGCAGGATCGGAAAACCGGACCACGAACGCCCATTTCCGCCAAGCTGGTGGCCAATCTGGTCACAACCGCCGGTGCCAACCGGATGCTGACGATTGATCTGCACGCCGGACAAATCCAGGGTTTCTTTGATATCCCGGTGGATAACCTGTTCGCTGCTCCAGTCTTTACCGGCGACATCAAGGCGAAATGCGGTGACAAGGATGCCGCTTCGGACATTATGATCGTGTCGCCCGATGTCGGCGGCGTCGTGCGCGCCCGGATCATCGCCAGCCGGATCGGTGCCGACTTGGCTATTATCGACAAACGGCGCGAGAAGGCTGGTTCTTCCGAAGTGATGAACATCATCGGCGATGTGAAGGGGCGGGTATGCCTGCTAGTCGACGATATCGTCGATTCGGCCGGAACTCTGTGCAATGCAGCCGGAGCGCTCATGGATGCCGGGGCGGAGTCCGTCTCCGCCTATGTCACGCATGGTGTGCTGTCTGGCGGTGCCGTCGGGCGGATCGCCGGATCACCGCTGGATGAAATGGTGATCACCGATTCCATTCCGGCAACAGAGGCGGTACGCGTTTCCAACAAACTGCGGCCTCTGAGCATCGCCCCCCTGATAGGCGAAGCCATTCGTCGGATCAGCGAGGAAGCCAGCGTCAGCAGCCTTTTCAATTGAGTTGAACCAGTTTTGCAGGCTGGAATTCGTGAGTGAGTCATCGTCATGAGGTGTCAACAGGGCTTTACTGACGAAATGCCTGGCAAAGTCCTGACGCGGCCACCTGCCCCTTGATTTTCAGGCAACCCTCGCCCCATATCTGATTTTCTGCGCTGAGCGCTTTTCGAGGCTGATCGGGCAGGATTATCGACTATCGGGGACGAACGATGAGCGACTTCGCTGTGCTCGAAGCAACGGCGCGCGACCGGGCTGGTAAAGGGGCCGCCCGCGCCGTCCGCAAGCAGGGTTTGGTGCCAGGCGTCATTTATGGCAGCAGTGACGCGTCGGTTCTGTTGAAGATGGACCCGCGGATCCTGAGCACACACATGCGCAAGGCGGGTTTCTTTGCCACCCAGTTCCATGTTGATGTCGAGGGCAGCAAACATCGGGTTTTGCCGAAGGAAGTGCAGTTTCATCCGGTGACAGACGATCCGATCCATGTCGATTTCCTCCGGGTGACTGATCGGACGCGAGTAACCGTGGAGATTCCGGTTCGATTCGAAAACCAGGAAGATGCGCCCGGCCTGACTGTCGGTGGTGTGTTGAATGTCGTCAGATATGCTGTCGAAGTAGTGACGGCCGCGGGCGATATTCCGGATGAAGTCGTGATCGATCTGAGTGGCTTGGAAATTGGCGACTCCGTCCGGATCAGCAACGTCACTCTGCCGGAAGGTGTCAAGCCTTCAATCACCGACCGAGATTTCGTGATTGCCTCGATCGGTGCTCCCACTCAAATCGTCCAGGAAGAGGCAGCGGAAGAGGACGATATGGATGTTCCGACCATCGCCGAAGACGATGCGGCCAAGGAAGAAGGCGGCGAAGAATAAACACCTCTCAGATCTGCTGTTGATCCGGACGCCGGGTCCACGATCAAGGCGCGGGCATGTTGCTGCTGGCTGGTCTCGGTAACCCAGGAACGAAATTTGCCGGCCATCGCCACAACGTCGGTTTCATGGCGCTGGATGCGATCGTCCAGCGCCACGGTTTCGGTCAGTGGCGAAGCCGGTTTTCCGGTGAGTTGGCGGAAGGATCGATCGCTGGGCATCGCGTTCTGGCGCTAAAGCCCATGACACATGTAAACCTGTCCGGTCTTTCTGTCGGTCAGGCTGTGCGGTTCCTCAAACTCGAACCCGGTGACATCACGGTGATTTACGACGAACTGGACTTGGTGCCCGGCAAGGTACGGGTGAAGGTTGGTGGCGGCCACGGCGGGCACAACGGTATCCGAAACATCGCGGCTCATATCGGGCCAGGCTTCAGGCGAGTGCGATTGGGTATAGGCCATCCGGGCGACAAGAATCTCGTCTCCGGCTATGTTCTGCGAGACTTCACCAAGGCTGATCGCAAGATTGTCGATCATGTAGTGGAGGTTGTCGTCGAGTCCCTGCCGATCCTTATCGCTGGCGACGACAACAGGTTCATGACCCGGGTCAGCCATGTCCTGAACCCGCCGCCGCCAAAGCCGCCGGGCCCGGATTACGCCCTGGACGAACAGGCCGCAGAAGCTCTCAAAGAAGGGAAGTCCGGCTAGATGGGATTTCAGTGTGGAATCGTTGGTCTGCCGAATGTCGGGAAGTCCACGCTGTTCAACGCATTGATCGCCACAGCGACTGCGGAAGCATCGAACTACCCCTTTTGTACGATAGAGCCCAACGTTGGGAGTGTCTCGGTCCCAGACGAACGGCTGACCCAAATCGCCACCCTTGCAAAATCCGCTGAGATCATTCGAACTCAACTTGAGTTTGTCGATATTGCCGGACTGGTTCGTGGCGCCAGCAAAGGCGATGGCATGGGTAACCAGTTTCTAGCCAATATCCGGGAGGTTGACGCCGTCGCGCATGTCGTTCGCTGTTTCGGCGGCAGTGATGTCCACCATGTCGAAGGATCAGTCAACCCGACCCGGGACATCGAGACGGTCGAAACCGAACTGATGCTTGCAGATCTTGACAGCCTTGAAAGTCGAGTCGACAAGGCGCGGCGTCGCGCGACCGGCGGCGACAAGGAGGCGAAGGCGCGCCTTGTCGTGATGGAACCGGCGCTATCGGTGCTGCAAGAGGGGAAGCCGGCGTGGAAAGCCGACATCCCGCAAGGGCACGAGGAAGCCTTTCGGGATCTGCACCTTATCACGTCAAAACCGGTTCTTTATGTCGCCAATGTCGATGAGGAATCAGCGGCGGAAGGAAACGATCACGCACTGCAGGTTGAGGCTTTTGCAGCCGAAAATGGAACAGAGTGTGTCGTGATCGCGGCGGCTATCGAGGAGGAACTGGCGCAATTGGAGGATGCCGAAGAGCAGCAGGAATTTCTGGCGGCTCTCGGTCTGGAAGAACCGGGCCTCAATCGGGTGATCCGTGCTGGCTACCGTCTGCTGGACCTGATCACCTTTTTCACCGCCGGTCCAAAAGAGTCCCGCGCCTGGACGGTGCCGCAGGGGGCGAAGGCCTCGCAAGCCGCCGGGGCGATTCATACCGACTTCGAACGCGGTTTCATTCGCGCAGAAACTATCTCCTTTGACGATTTCGTCGCGAACGGCGGCGAGCAGGGTGCTAAGGATGCCGGCAGGATGCGCAGTGAAGGCCGCAATTATAGCGTCAAGGACGGCGACGTAATGCTGTTCCGGTTCAATGTATAGAGGACGAACCATGGGAAATTGGATCACCGTAACGGCGGAAGACAATCATGCCTGCCATGCCTGGCTCGCAAAACCGGATGGCGCGCCGAAAGGTGTCGTCGTGGTCATGCAGGAAATCTTTGGCGTCAATGACCACATCCGGCGCGATACCGACAAGTTCGCCAAGCGCGGTTACGTTGCCATCGCCCCTGCCGTGTTTGACCGCGTGGAGGCAGACGTCGAACTGGATTACGATCAGGATGGCATGACGAAAGGGCGGGCGATCGTCGATGACCTGGGATGGGATGGTCCTCTCATGGATGTTCAGGCAGCGGCCGAGGCCGCTCAGGCAGTGGCAGATTTCGGTGGTCCGGTGTTCGGCGTCGGCTATTGCTGGGGTGGGTCGCTGGCATGGCTGGCGTCAACACGGCTGGCAATCCCGTCTGTCGGTTATTATGGCGGACGAACCGCGGGATTGGCTGATGAGCAGCCCAAGGCTCCGATGATGCTCCATTTCGGCGCCAACGATGCGATGATCCCGATGGACGACGTCAACGCGATTGGCGACGCCCACGGAGCCGTGCCGATCCATGTCTACAACGCTGGTCACGGTTTCAATTGCGCCGCGCGCGCCGATTTTGATCAGACCGCCGCGGATCTGGCATTGCGCCGGACCCTATCTTTCTTCGACGCGCTTGTTTGATGACCGGTGACCGCGAGTCGATCCCGCCGCATGCCGACCTAGAGCAGCGCGGCGATACCGGTGCGAAATTCGCCAAGGCCTGGCTGACCCGCCCGGAGTTGTGGCCACCTTCGGCCAAAGTGATGGGCATCAGGCCGCTGGAAGCGGATCCGGAACGCGGTTTCTGCCGCAACGCGTATGACGTCTCGCCGGAATTCGGTAATGTGATGGGCATCGTCCAAGGCGGCTTCATCTCGGCCATGCTGGACGACACGATGGCCGTGGGAGCCCTGTTCAAGCTGGGTGGCCGTTATTTCCTGCCGACCCTTGAAATGAAGACAAGCTATTTGGCGGCGGTACCGCTCGGGGAGGTCATCGTTGAAGGGTGGCTACGGCACGCCGGTCGCCGCATCGTCTTTCTGGAGGGTCGTATTGTCGGATCAGGCGGCGAGGACCTGGCACGCTCGTCGGCAACAGCACTAATCAAGTCGCTGCAGCCCCGGAAATCCGGCTAGATTGCGCAGAACTCCAGCCTCACGCCGTTCGCTTGGGAACCGCTGACGGTCAAGGTGTCCGCCTCGATTCGGGGATATTTGATCCCGCCGGCGTCCAGCGATTTCATCGTCTGCGCGAGGTCGTGGACCGTGAGTGTCATGCTGGCGAGAAACGGCGGTCGCCATCTGAGCTTCTTTAATTCAGGCAGTGATTGACGGGCTGCCGCCTTGTTCATGAACCGCAGTTCTGTCGCGCCGACCTCGACGCTGAATTCCTCGTCGCCGAAGGTGGTTACGACGCCATCCCCCAGCAACTTGACCCAGCCGGCTCGCGCCGTCGGCGCATCGTCGATCACTGCCGTTATGGATTCGATGCCGGTCGCACCGTTGGCGTGGCGCGTCCATTCGGAGCGCCAGACCAGGTCGCGGGTTAAGTGCTGACACACGAATGACGAGACACCGGGCGTGGCACCATTGAGATATACCAGCTTGAACGCCGGTTCGACGTTGCCTTCCGGCAACTCCAGAAGTCGAGAGAGATCGACCGGCCCCTTGTGGTTGATTGCCGCCGCATTCAACGCGGCGCTGACTGCGTCGGTGGTCTCCGCAGCAAAGGCGAGTCCCATGAGTCCTTCGCGGAGCCTGAGAAACTGATCCAGCTTGTTGGTGTATTGCGCCGGGTCGATAATGCCGAGCAATTCGACATAGTCGCTGTCGAACATGATGCAATAATTTGCCGTGCCCCAGCCTCTGTGCCGCCCGCGCGGGGTGATGGTGAACCCCAATCTCGACCACTGCCGCTGAGCCGCTTCCAGATCCTGGACGCCGACTATGGCATGATCAATCCCGGTAATCGGAACGGGCATGGCTGTTGCAAACTCTCAATCCATTTCCGGGCTGTAAAATACCGGTTCTGCCTCGCGCACTTCCGCGAAGAAGGCATACCCCGGCAACCTTGTTTCCAAAACAAGGTAGTAGAGCGTTCCGGTATCATCCTTGTGACACCCAGCCTCTGCGACACCCTGCCGAATACTGTAACCTGCGGCAGTCCTCAACTTGGATGTTGTTGGCCATAGGTGGCGAATTTTGCCAGCACTCGCGCCATTTCCTCGGCATCCAGCAGGACCGGCGCGCCGACCTGCCGGGCTTGCAAATACATCGCGGCGAGCGCTTCGACCTCGACCGCCAATGCCAGCGCCTTCTCCAGGGTTTCGCCACAGGCAATCATGCCGTGATTGGCGAGAAGACACGCGCGCCGTCCCTCGAGCGCCTCAACCGCCCGCTTCGCAAGCTCTTCGCTGCCAAACGTAGCGTACGGCGCGCACCGGATATTAGCGCCGCCCGCCGTGGCAACCATGTAGTGGAATGCAGGAATGCCTTGGTGGTGGCAGGCTAGCGCGGTCGCGTGGCGGGCGTGAGTGTGGACCACCGCGGCAAGGTCAGGACGTGCGCGCAGGATACTACAATGAAAGCGCCATTCGCTGGATGGCGCATAGCCGCTGGACCACTCACCAGTCAGCGTCATCCAGACGATCTGACCTGGAGCAAGGTCGTCGTAGGCAATGCCGGTTGGCGTCACGAGAAGCCCCTGTCCGGCCCGAACGCTGACGTTCCCCGACATGCCGTGGTTGATACCCAGCGGATCAAGTCGCCGCGCAGTGGCGATCAGCGCTTTTCGCTGTTTCAGATAACCGAGTCCCGCCATTGGTCTTCAGCCGGTCAGGACCCGGCCCGCCACGGCGTCGAGCCGCGCGAGCATCGCGGGGTCACGGGCGTCCGGCGCAGTGACAAGAGCCGCATCCAGTTTGGTGTGACAGCCTCGATCACACGCCCCCCGCCGCGCCGCCAGCCTTGGCGCGGCTTCCTTCACCAGCGCGCAACCCAGATCGGCGTTTGACATCAGAACCTTGATGATGCTCTCGACCGAGACGCTGTCGTGATCCGGATGCCAGCAATCATAGTCTGTAACCATCGCAATGGTCGCATAGCAAAGCTCTGCTTCCCGGGCCAGCTTTGCTTCCGGCATGTTCGTCATGCCAATCACCGAACAGTCCCAGGAACGGTAGAGCTTCGATTCGGCCAATGTCGAGAATTGCGGTCCTTCCATTGCCAGATAGGTCCCGCCTTCTGCCACTGGAATGCCGAGGGCCCGACAACTCTCCGCCAGAACGCTCTTCAGACGCCCGCATACCGGATGAGCGAGTTCGACATGAGCTACCATGCCCTCTCCGAAGAAACTCTTCTCTCTGTCAAAGGTGCGGTCGATAAACTGGTCGGGCAGGACAAAGGTGCCGGGAGCCAATGCTTCCTTGAATGAGCCACAGGCGCTGACAGAAATGATTTCCGTCGCGCCTGCACGCTTTATCGCATCAATGTTGGCGCGGTAGTTGATCGATGACGGCGAATGAACATGCCCACGGCCATGCCGAGGCAAAAACACCATCTGGACATCTTCCAGCCGCCCGAACAGAAACTGGTCCGATGGTGCGCCGAACGGGCTTTCAATGGTTTCCCAATGCACATCCTGCAGGCCGTCGATCTCGTACAGTCCGCTGCCGCCAATGACGCCAATGACCGGCGGTCTGTCGGGAGAATGGATGTCGATTGCCATGCCGCGTTTCATTCTTTTGCCAGCTTTATGAGCTTGACTGACAGGTCGGCAAGCGTCGCAGCATCAAAAGTCCTTCCGCTCTTCATCAGCCGCTGGGCAGGGCGCATTTCACGACCGTTGTTGATGGTATTCACCGCCACGATCCGGCCACCGTCGAGATAGAAGACAGTCGCTCCACCGTCATCGGGGTTGCCTCGCCAGACGAGTTCGTTCCATGTGTCCGGGCAGCCGGTGATCTGCAGGTTGACATCGTGCTGGTCCGACCAGACCCAAAGTGAATCCTCGTAAGCCTCTTCGGCTCCGCACATGTTGCGCGCGACAGCTGCCGCTTGATCTTGGGCATTCTGGTAGCTCTCCAGCCGGAGACGCCGCCCGGCAAAAGCATTCGGCTGGTTGGCGACATCTCCAGCAGCGAAGACATCCGGGTGTGACGTCCGTCCGTGATGGTCGACGACAATACCGTTTTCCACCTCCAGCCCGGCAGCTGCCGCCATTTCAACATTCGGCAGGATGCCGATCCCGATGATGATGATATCGGCTGGAATGACCGAATTGTCGTCCAAGCGCAGACCCGTTACGATGCCAGCTCCCTCGACGGCGGCGCAGGTTGCATTGAGCCGAAGGTCCACGCCTCTGTTGCGGTGCATGCTTGCGAACCACGCAGCGACCTCGGGCGCCAGACTGCGGGCCATCAGGCCGTTCGCGGCTTCGAGGACAGTCACGTCAGCTCCCAGTTTGACGGCGCTGCCGGCGATTTCCAGACCAATGAAGCCGCCACCGATAACGACGACATCTCTACCTTCACGGATCCGCGTCCTGATCGCATCGCAGTCGTCAAGGGTGCGCAGGTAGAACACGCCATCCTGATGGGCACCGGGGATCGGCAGCTTCCGGACCCTTGCTCCGGTGGCGAGCATCAGCTTGTCGTAGGGGACTGTCTTGCCATCCGCGAGGCTGACCGTCTTGCGGTCCAGATCAATGACGGTGGCTGCATTGCCGGTTACGAGATCGATTTGGTTCTCGGCGTACCAGACTGCGTCGTGAAGCTGGACCTTTTCCAGTCCCGCGTCACCTGTGATCAGGTCTTTTGAAAGGGGTGGACGCTCGTACGGAACGTACGGCTCCTCACCAATAAGGATAACGCGGCCCTCGAAACCGTAGTGTCGCATCGCCTGCGCAGCGCGGCCGCCGGCATGGCCGGCGCCTACGATGACAAAAGTCCGATCTGCATCCATGAGAAGTCTATCCTTGAGGTATTCCGGCGGCGCGTCGGCCGGAAGGACGGGAACCGACAGGGCTTCATCGTGGCCGTCCCGTCTTCCGTCGCCTCTAATACCTTGCCGAACCCCATCGTCTTGCCAACCCTGTGCAGCAGCCCCGTGGCGATTATGCCGACATCGGCCATCGGTTTTGGGCGATCAGTCGACTGAAGGAAGGTCACCATATCGCAGTAGCCGTCAATCGCCCGTGTCCTTGTCAGGCTCAGAAGCCGAGGGGAGCGGCCTTGAACTTCTTGCCGCCCGGTGGAGTGCCGCATTGGGCAGCTTTCAGATGCGGCTTACATGCCGCCATGGGTCAGTTCGGCGGCCAGTTCGACGCGCAGGACCAGAGACCGCGACAAAAGCTTCAATGATCGCCTTCTTCTCGGAAATCGGGCCGTCATCCTTAACGCTCCATCGTCTTCCCGGCACCCGAAGCCGGTGACTGTTTCGCGGCTGGTGCCGAGGGACGGGTTTCCGAGCTTCAGGCGAGGTCATGACACGACTAGGTATTCTGATGCCTTGACCGCAATCCGGCCAGCCGCATCCTGTCGTCGCTCAGTCGATCTTGTGCCTTGTTTGCAGGCATATTGTTATTTCGGTCGATTTCGGGCCGCCCGGACCTTGCTTGGTCATCGCAGAAGGGACAGAAGCGTCGGTCTGGACCTGGTTTCCAACCGGAGTTCATGCCGCGATGTTTTTTCTGGCAGCAATTTTCCGGACGAAGCTGCTGCAATCACGACCGATTTGGTGACGGCAATATCCTCACGCCAGCTGTATACCGAAATATCCGGTCCATCGTAATCGATCAGATAGCAAGGCGCCTGGTGTAGCTCCAGGATGTCCTTGAGCGCGGCAAATCGATGATGTCCGTCGAGAATGATTTTCCGCCGCAGATCTATCAGCAACGGGTCCCGGATTTCTCTGTTCCTGATGATATCATCGGCAATCGCCCGCGCTTCCTGTTCGTTGTAATGTTCATGCGGTGTTAGCGAAGAAAGGGGGCACAACTGGAACTGCAGGCCATTGTCTGCGGAGGTCAAGTTCTATCCTCCAAGGTTTGCCGATTCCTTCAAACGGCGCGCGGCGCGGCCCAAGCATCATCTTCTTGCGCTACCAGCCAGGCGATGGAATGACCCGCGAGTCAACGAATGTCAAGTTTGTCTGGATGATCGGCTTAGCCCGCGGCTTTTGAAGCTTTGGTGACGGGTCGTCTTCTTTAACTTCGGAATACCGGATATCACCCATGGTATCCGGTACTGCGAACTGCAATCCTTCAAGCGATTGTTGGTTCGCAGCACCGTCATGCTGCAGGCCATTTGCCTCGTGAGATGCCGATGGCCGCCCGCCTCCCAGCGCCGTGCAGTGCGCGGACAGGAAACGGTTGGGGTGTGATCTTGCGGGTTTCGGTGACAGAATCCCGCGGCGGGGCAATTTCCGTCCACACCTGTCTGTCACCGTCCTGATACGTGACTTAAATGCGCGGCAGATTCATGTCGAGACCTGATAGACTCGGGGTTTTCGTCTTCCTGCTCTCAACCAATCCGGCTGAAGCTTTGCTTCGCGCATGACCAAGCAATCGAGACTCAAGCAATTCACGCTACTGAACAGTGTGGCGCTGGTTGTCGCCGGTCTGGTCAGCGTGCCCGTTCTGAGTGTGCTGTGGAGCCTGTTCCAGCCGGGGCAGGGGAACTGGCCGCACTTGGTACAGACCGTGCTTCCCGGCTATGTCGCCAACAGTCTGGTGCTGATGGCGGGTGTTGCAATAGGGGTCACGATCCTGGGCGTCGGGCCGGCATGGCTTGTGGTCATGTGCAAATTTCCCGGGCGTGGACTCTTCGAATGGCTGCTGATCCTCCCTCTCGCTTTGCCCGCCTACGTGGTTGCATATGCATATACGGATTTCTTTCAAGGTTCCGGCCCCGTCCAGACGCTCCTGAGGGATTTAACCGGATGGACGTTTCAGGACTACTGGTTCCCCAACATCAGGAGCATCGAGGGCGCGATCGTGATCTTTTCTGCGGTCTTGATGCCTTACACCTACCTCTTGTCGCGAAAGGCGTTTCTTGAGCAATCTCTCTGTGTCCTTGAGGTGGCTTCGATCCTGGGGCGCACCCCTTGGAATCGGTTTCGAACCATCGCCTTGCCTCTGGCCCGCCCCGCCATCGTCGCCGGGACGGCACTGGCGCTGATGGAAACGCTTGCCGATTTTGGCACAGTCGCCCACTTCGGTATCAACACCTTCACGACCGGCATCTATCGAACATGGTTTTCCATGGGCGACCGCGTGGCCGCCGCTCAGTTATCCAGTATTCTGATGGCCTTCGTCTTCGCGCTGCTTCTTCTCGAACTCTACAGTCGGAAGCAGGCTCGCTTTTACCATACCACCGGAAGATACCGCCCGGTCGCACCTGCTGAGCTACGGGGCGTCAAGGCCTGCGGCGCTACGCTGTTTTGCGCGGCGCCTGTTGTCATCGGGTTCCTGGCACCGTTCTGCATCCTGTTATGGATGGCGTTGACCGGTGGCCATGACCTTTTCTCCAGGCGATACATTGACCTCATGTCGAATAGCGTGCTTCTTGCCGGTATTGCTGCAATCCTTGCAGTCGCACTCGCCCTGCTTCTCGGTTTTGCCGTCCGCTTCAGCCGATCATCTATCACAAGCGGGGCAGCGCTTGTCGCCGGTATGGGCTACGCGATTCCGGGATCGATTATTGCAGTGGGCGTCCTTCTTCCTGCAGCGGCCTTCGACCATGCGCTTAGCGACTGGCTGGAAGTGAAGTTTGGAATCAAGACGGGCCTCCTGCTGACCGGCAGCATTGCCGCGCTGGTCTTTGCATATCTTGTCCGCTTCATGGCGGTGGCGCTACACACAGTGCAGTCCAGCATGGCGAAAATCACGCCGAATATGGAGGATGCCGCCCGCACGCTGGGTCATGGATCGACATCGACTGTCGTGCGGGTTCATCTGCCGATCATGTCCGGTGGGATGATGACGGCCGGGTTGATCGTCTTCGTAGACGTCATGAAGGAATTACCAGCGTCGCTGATCATGCGACCGTTCAATTTCGATACTCTTGCAATCCAGGCTTACAATCTCGCGAAAGACGAGCGACTGACCCAGGCCGCCACACCATCGCTGGTAATCCTTGCGTGCGGTTTGATTCCGGTATTGCTCCTCAGCCGATCCATCATGCGGTCTCGCCCTGGGTCCAGAGCGTCTGAAATGGTTCCGGGAGCTATTGTTGCGCCAATACCTGCACCGTAGGCTGAAATCAAAAAGCCTCGGCGCGCGGATGGCGCCGAGGCTTCGGCGATTGCGAGTGTGTGGATTGATCTATTTGTAGCCGACTCGGTCGTAGATCTTGCGAGCTTCGGCCTGATTCTTGCCGAGCGCCGACAGGTTCAGGATGTCAGTCCGGAAGATGCCAAGCTGAGCTACACTGTTCGAGAGACCGACCCCCATGACTGCCGGATATTCGTCGTTTCCAGCCGAAAAATAGCTTTGTGCCGCATCGCTCGAGAGATACTCTAGGAACTTGATGGCGTTTGCCTTGTTCGGCGCGTGCTTTGCGACGCCGGCACCGGAAATGTTGGCGTGCGCTCCCGACGACGTCTGATTGGGGAACACCCAGCCAATACGGGCCTTCGCTGCCTTGTCCAGTCCCTTCACGTTTTTCCGCAGCGCGCGTGCGAAGTAATAGGTGTTCGAAATGGCGACCGCGCACTGGCCACTGGCAACGCCGCGAAGCTGATCAGTGTCGCCACCGGCGGGGTTGCGTGCACGATTGCTCCACAAGCCTGACGCCCATCTTTCGGCTGCCGCTGAGCCTTTGTTGGCGATCACGGAAGCCATGAGGGACAGCATGTATATGTTTGAGGAACTGCGGGTGCAAACCATACCCTTGAGTTTCGGTTTCGCCAGATCCGCGTAGGTCTGGATGTCTAACGGATTTACCTTGTTCTTGTCATAGAAGATGATCCGGACGCGCTGGCTGAACCCATACCAGTGACCTTCGGGATGGCGCAGCCAGCCCGGAATCCGGGCCTGGAGGGTCTTCGACATTATAGGCTGCAGGAGGCCTGCCTGGTCGGCGCGCCAGAGCCGTCCGGCATCGACCGTCAGCAGGATATCGGCCGGGCTTCTTGCGCCCTCCGCTTTCATGCGCGCGATCAGCTTGTCGGCCTTGCCTTCGATACGGTTGATCTTGATGCCGGTTTTCTTTTCGAATTCGGTGTAGAGCCGCTCGTCGGTGTCGTAGTGACGAGAAGAATACAGGTTCAGTTCGCCGGCTGCCTGCACGTGTCCTGCAGCAATCAGCGAAAGTCCTGCGGCGGCCGCTATGATTCCAGTTGTGCGCATCAGATGACTCCTTGTCAGTGGTTCGGTGGACTGCGCCGGATTTCGATTCGCCATTGTCAATCGCAGCTTGGTAGGCGCGTCCTTTTTCGGAGTGCTCATTCTCGAGCCTTGAGATGGCGACAAAGACTTTTTGCAAATGACTGTCAATTGCATTTTTATCTCTGTTGCCGGCATTCTGACGCATTCATGAACGGCTGATTGCCTGTCGGCCGGTCTTGCCGACTCTCACGAAAGTAATGTACGTCGTGAAAGGATGCCTTTCCCTGGCGGGTGCGAATTCCGCCCGGCAACTTTTGCTCCAGTCGGCAGCAATCGGAGCGGGTTATGGAGGTCAGGCATCGTCCGAAGCACTCTGCGAATTGCTTGATGGCAAAATCAGACGATACAAATCGAAAGAGTCCGCAAGAAGTCGAAATCGACCATCTTCTTGCAGAGGAATTTTCCTGTGATCCGGAGTTTTCGGCGCGCTTTGCGGAAGTCTGTAAGCTGACGTTCCAGGAGTTTCGCGTTCAAAAGGCTGTACCTGAGCCACAGTTATCTGCAGAGAGTGGCTATGGCGATCTTCTGGTAGAGGCAGAAATGGACGGATGCCGGGTCGCCCTTCTCATCGAGGACAAGATTGACGCTAATGCCGCCCCCAGGCAGGCGGCGCGCTATGCTGCCGAGGCGCAGCGCCTTCTTCTCGATGGTTGGGACAGGGTCGTAACGGTTCTTGTTGCCCCCGCTTCCTACAAAGGCGAGCGGGAGAGCTACGATGTGGCCGTGAATCTCGAAAAGGTGAGAGAGATGCTCGATTCACCCGATCCTGTCCGGCGCGAGTATCGCCGGAAGATTATTGAGCGGGCACTTGAAAAGAAAGCAAACAAGGGTGTCAAGAACCCTGATATTGCGTTGCATCGCCTGCATTCTGATTACCGGAAATGGATGGAGAAGCGATGTCGTGATGAAGGGCTTGGATATCAATTCCCGCCTCTCAGGGAGGAATACTCTCGTGGCAGCAGTTGGATTGGAGGACACGGGAAAGATAAAATCAGTGTGGAGGGTTTCCCCGATATCTTCTTGCGGCATCGACTCTGGACCGACTCGAAAGCCCGTACTGGTTCGGTCGACCTGATCATTGCTTCGGATCTGGCATCGGATGAGCAGGAGAGGCTGGAAGCGAAGAGGCCAGCGAGGGCTGAAATAAGCTCATACGGTGAAATGAGAAACCGATACCAAGTTTCGCTCAGAGTCCCGGAAATGAAACAGTCAAGCGGCTTTAATGAGGCCGTCGCGGAGAACGCGTTGGAAGCGATGAAGCGTCTTGTTGCCTGTTATCGTGAATGGTCCAAACCCTGAGTATCCTGGTTCTGACGTTTTAGCGATTTCGATTTATAGCCTTGCGGTATCGCGGGTGGGCAGACAGAAGGCCGCCGGGACGAGCTTGAGCGGGAGGTGTAGCACCGCGGGTTATCGCGGTGGTTTCCGCATGATTGCCTCGCGGATCACGGCCAGTGGTGCCTTATTATCAGTGCGGAAGCCGTTTTCGTCCCGGATCAGGCCCAGATCACGCCACAGTCGGCCCAGATCGAGAGGCGATCCGCGAGACACATATTGACTGGCCAGTCGGGCCATGGTGTCGGTGCCTACAGCCTTGTCGCAGACAGTCATCATGCGTTCGGGAGTCCAGACCTGGCTGGAATCGCCCCCGGCCCATAGGACTGTGCGCAAGCAGTCCCCCAGCGTCTTCCCGCCATTGGTGCGCCTGCGGATGTCGATGTCCGCAAGGAGCAGAAAGGTTGAGCCGCCCCAATAGACACCGCCGATTCCCCGGGCACTGCCCAGACCGGCTCCTTGGAGCGCGTCAAGCCCCCGGGGCATCTGATGCATGAAGCCGCGCCATATCCGGTCGGCCTCCAGCCATCCGGCCCGGACATGGATCACCGACTGCAGGTAGACGGCGATGCCCTCGTTGAGCCATCGCCCGGCCAGACGCAGATAGGGTGAACCGATATGGATCAATTCGTGGAGCAGGATCCAGTCATCGTACAACTGCGCCCGATCAATCTTGCTGCCGACGGTCAATAGAACTGTCGGTCCACCGCCGGAGATGACCCGGCCGCGGAAGACGCCGGAACGGCTCTCTACGGGCAGGATGACGAGCAGCGTTCGGCGGGCCGGAAAACCGCGGAAATACTCCGCAACCAATTTGGCGGAGGCTGAAACCCAGCCGTCGAATACGGCCGCGTCACCTTCCAGCCCCGGATCTACGATAGCCAGGATGATCTTGGCCTGCCCTTCCCGGTATGGCGCTTTTTCGTCCGCCCGTGCCAGGCTGCCACGACCAGGGACGGCCAGGATGCGTTTCGCGAACCGGCCGAGGACCATGAATCCGGAATCAGGCACGTCCTGACTGTTGATCCACTGGATTTCGCCCTGTGTTGTTGAGGTTCGGTGAAAGGCGGTGGCAATCTTGCCGCCCTCCTGCTGCGAAGCTGCGCCAACGCTGAAGTGCAGCGAGAGTGGCAGGCGCCGAGAGACCGGATAGAGCAACAGGCTGCTGATCGAGGTGATCAGGCTGCTGCCGTGGCGCTGCGCAATGGAGACCGCGTTGGTAGATGCGATCAGGTCCATCATATCGAAGCTGTAGGCCCCACGCGTCGCGCCATTGCTGCCGCTGAATATCCAGTCGTAGCCCTCCCGGCTCATCAGCGATCCGGCACCGGGTCGGATATTTCGCACATGGTCATTGGGAATGAGGCGGTGGCCCCCGAATCGCCAGGGGCCATCGCCGGCGCAACTGAACCGGATATCGATTCTGGTGACGGGCTGATCGGTGATGACCAACCGGTAGTGGCAACCGCCGTCTGCGACGGCCGTTGCGGAACCGGCAGCGACATCGGTACCTGACAGACTGGCGATTGCGCTCGTTGCCAACGCGATACAGGCGAGGGAAGAAGCAGGAAGTCTGCGCATGCCGGCATATTAGGCAGGAGGCTCTGGCCGACCAAATGACGTTGTGGTGACCCCGGATGACCGACTGACCAGCGGGTCTATCGGTACGGTGCCGAGCACCGTCAGCGCCGCTTGCGCTCGCCCGGCAGATGCCCAGGCCTTCCTGAGGATTGCCAAACATCCCGGGCGGTGAAGCAGAATGATTGTGAAAACCCGTTCGCACAGGATCAGCGACTTGGTCAGACCCGTACCCATCGGCCGTCCGAGAAGGATGATCGGTACGGCCTAAGTATCTGTTCCTGAAGTCTGGGATGGTTTGTGGGTTGACCGAGGGCGGCATGAGCGCGCGGGGACCCATCGGCGGAATGAGGGGCGCGACGGGGTGTGGCGATCGATGGCGCC
>JAPOST010000044.1 GCA_026709535.1 Rhodospirillaceae bacterium | reverse complement strand
TGTCCTGGAAAAACCGACCAATCGTATCACGATGGGCAATCCGAAAGTGATAGGCCTCAATTCCACCTTCGATCAATATCTTCCAGTTCACCGTGCGCACCCACTCACTACAGTGAGCGATCTTCAGGTCAGCAGCATTGAGCCACGCCATGTCTGCCGCGAGTTCACCTAGATACACATCGATATCCGGCGCTTGATCGGTATCAGCCTGAACCCAGATCCAGCCATAGGCTTCGGTACAACCCAATCGCTTGAGACCCAGCGTTTCCTTTTCCAGATTTGGGAATCCTTGGGTACCGTGGGGAATGCCTTGCAGGTCGCCGCGATTATTCCAAGTCCAGGCATGGTAGGGACAGGTGAAGCGTTTCAGGCAGCCGGTTTCATCGTTGACCAGCCGAGTTCCGCGATGTCGGCACACATTGAGAAACGCACGGACATCGCCGACCGCATCGCGAGTCATCAGAACAGGCAGACCGGCTATTTCCCGTGTCAGAAAATCGTTCGGGGCAGCCAGTTCGCTGCGATGCGCCGCAATGACCGGCAAGCCGCGGAAAAGTACGGTTCGTTCCTTGGTGAAACGATCAGGACAGGTATAGCGCTGTACGGGCGAAGTAGTAACCGAGTCATCCAGAAACAAAGATTTGGCCATTCTCAGGCCGACCAGCTCTTCCAGTAGACCAATTTCCGTCGCCCGATCCATGGGAGCCTCCCTCAAATATTTCATGATCAGCACTTGCCGATCATTAAGTTGTCAAGCGGAAGATAGAATGTCTGCCTGAGTTTCTCGCCGTCCAGCAACGACAAAAGGCTTCACATGACAGATCCGAAAGAAAAATTTCTGGAAGCGGCCGGCAACCATTTCTGAGAGAAAGGCTTCTATAGCGCGAGGCTTGCCGCGATCACGGCTGACGTGGGAGTTAAGAAACAAGCTATGCTGCACCATTTTGGTTCTGAATAAAAGTTGTGCAGCCGACACGGCGGCGGAAAGGTAGGTACTTGTATGCCGAATCCTCTTTGCAGACAGCGTCAACTATCCGGCCGAAATGCTTCTGTTAATGTGTGAATTACTCGATAACCGATGCCGAGCAGAGAAGGTCAGGTAATGGTATCTCAAACCCTTTATGGAGGAGATGATCGCGCTGGCCGGACAAACTTGGCGCTGGCAGATAACCAGCAAAGCGGAAATCCGGAGTCTTGGTTGGTATCTATCATCTGCTCGGCACCATAAACTATTTTGCTATTTCAGAACCGACGCTTACCCGCGTGTTCGGTGCCAGCCACTTTACCGATGACCGCCGCGTATTCCCTGATCAACTGGAATACATCGTGCACGCCTGCTTGGCGTTGCGGGATGACCTGACCCAACTCACCAATCTGATCACGTAGTTATCAAATTCGATAGTAAGTATCCGCAATCGTTTGTTTAAAAGGGTCAACTCAGGTTGTGGCGACCCCGGCAGGATTCGAACCTGCGACCGTCGGCTTAGAAGGCCGGTGCTCTATCCAGCTGAGCTACGGGGTCATTGAAGGAACGTTTCTCGATACAGGTGATTGACAAGGAACAGTTCGTCAAGATCATCTGTCGTCGTTCGGCTCTTGCTACCGGCATACCGGTATGTCGCTTGATTACTGATAGTGCCGCTGCCGCACGGACACTGTATTGTTTGATCAGACACATCTTTTGTTTGGACCTTGCTCAAAGTTCCTGAAAAAGCCATTGTTTATTTGCAAGACATAAAATTAACCCATTGGAAAAAAAGAAGATTAACAGGATTATTACAAGTTCTGACAGGAGATGCTGATGCGTGTCGACGGGAAGTCCTACAGGTCGATCTGGCGAGACGGGAAGGGGACAGTAACCGTCATTGATCAGACCTTCTTACCCTTTAGCTTCGTTACTCGACCATTGCGGACCGTCGACGAGGCTGCTGAAGCCATCGCCATCATGCGCGTCCGCGGTGCCCCTTTGATCGGTGCAACAGCGGCTTACGGCATTTGCCTTGCGATGGACGCTGATCCATCTGACGAAGCGTTTGATGCCGCCTGTCAAAAGCTGCTGACTACCCGGCCGACTGCAATCAACCTCCGCTGGGCGCTGGACGACATGCGCCGCTGCTTGTGGAACCGACCACGGTCGGAGCGGGCGGCGGCAGCTTATGAGCGGGCGGACGCCATTTGTGAAGAGGATGTCTCCACTAACGAAGCCATCGGGCGTCATGCCTTGGGCTTGTTCATGCGGCATTGGGAGGAGAAGGGCGAAACCGATCGGCTGAACGTGTTGACGCATTGCAACGCAGGTTGGTTGGCGACCGTCGACTGGGGTACTGCGCTGTCGCCGGTTTTCCAAGCGCACCAAACCGGAATCCCGGTGCACGTGTGGGTGGACGAAACCCGACCCCGTAATCAAGGTGCGTCGCTGACCGCTTGGGAACTGGTTAGCCATGGTATTCCATACACAGTCATCGTCGATAATGCTGGCGGACACCTGATGCAACGGGGAGCTGTGGACCTCTGCATCGTCGGAACGGACAGAACGACAGCAGGGGGCGACGTCTGCAACAAGATAGGCACTTACCTGAAAGCCTTGGCGGCTAGGGACAACGGTATTCCTTTCTATGTCGCGTTGCCCGGCTCCACCATCGATTGGACTCTTGAGAATGGCCGCGACATTCCCATTGAAGAGCGTGATCCTTCAGAGGTTACAACGCTTCGCGGTGTCGGCGATGACGGGATCACTAGAACGTTTCACATCACGCCGGAAGGCAGCCCATCAGAAAACCCGGCCTTTGACGTGACGCCACGGCATCTGGTGACAGCGTTTGTGACAGAACGCGGGGTGTGTCCGGCGAGCCGCGAAGGCTTGACGCTCCTGTATCCCGAACGGAGAAGCGGACTGGCTTGATCGTCCGAGCGCAGACCGGCCGCGCGTCTGGTGTCCCAGACAGAAAGACCAAATAGTCATATGAAGCGCTTCTTGGGTTTCAGCTGGCCAAAATTTACCATAATACATATTATGCGAATTACAGATGTGACCTGACCCATGCCCGCCCAGTGCTGTTCTGCCGTTCGATCAACGGAGCAAGAGAGATATGAGGTGCATCAGGAATCAATTCCGGTTATTTCCATACCCATGCAGAACCGAATTTCCATGAGCGATGATCCTATGTCCGATGCACGGATCGAGTCAGAAACACAAGTGTTGGGACAAGCGTCGGATACCGCTCGCCAAATGGACCGCCTTTTGGACATCATGGCCGCGTTGCGCGACCCGACGACTGGCTGTCCCTGGGATATCGAGCAGGATTTCGAGACCATAGTCCCCTACACTATCGAGGAAGCCTACGAAGTCGCGGACGCGATTGCGCGACAGGATATGGAAAGTCTTCGCGACGAGTTAGGTGATTTGTTATTTCAATCGGTATTCCATGCTCAGATGGCCACAGAAGCCGGTGCCTTTACTTTTCGCGATGTCGTCAAGGCAATTTCCGACAAGATGGAGCGCCGCCATCCTCATGTTTTCGGCAACTTGGCAATTGAAGATGCCGAACAACAGTCTCAGGCCTGGGAGGATCAAAAGGCAGCAGAACGGCAGCGAAAATCCCGGAATACCGATGCAAAGGCGAGCATACTGGACGATGTTCCGGTTGCCCTCCCTGCCCTCAAACGAGCACAGAAACTGGGAAAACGCATGCAACGGGTCGGCTTTGACTGGCCTGACACCCTGTCTATCACGGAAAAGATCATCGAAGAACTGGACGAACTCCGCGCCGAACTGACTACTGGTGATATGGCCCGGCTGAAGGAAGAACTGGGAGATCTCTTGTTTACCGTAGCGCAGATCGGGCGACGACTGGGAATCGACCCCGAAGATGCGCTTCAAAAAGGTAACCTAAAGGTCGAAAGGCGTTTCAGGGCACTGGAAAACCAAGTCCGGCTGGATGGCCAAGACATTGAGAAAATATCGATTTCCGAGCTGGAAACTTATTGGCAGCAAGCAAAATCCTCGAAAATAGGTTAGCTTGTTATATTAACTATTTGAAATATATTATTTTTCTATCCTAAATAGATCGTGATCATGCAACAAACCTATCCTGCAGAAGGCGTTCAGCTTGTCCGTTGCTGTTCAGGGCAAAGAGGTCTGGTTAGCAGTGGTTTTTCGTGACGTAATCTTGGTTTCGTGGGAGATTTGTTCCGTCATCCCGTTCAAGACGATGAGCTTGAAATCAACCCGGAGGAATGGAGGCCGCGCCCTACCCTGTATCTTCAACTGGTTCTCGTCAGAACGACTCGGGGGCCATGGTAGCACCACGCCATGTTCTGCCGACTCCATGACTGGAATGCGCTGAAATATATGCAAACCCTGATTGTCCCGATGATGAACGAACGCATTCAAGGTCATGGCGCGAAGCATCGAATGCCTATCGGGGCCAAAAACTGAGATGTACGGCAATACGGCCCCCGATGGCGAATCACTTGCAGTCGTCGTTCTCAACGTTTGCCTACCACGCCATTTCCAGAATTTCGCGGATCTGGCTCGCCTTGATGATAGGTCGCGGATTTGATCGCACCATCATATTCTCAAGGCTGCCTTCGGCAATTACGTCAAGCTGACCTTCCTTGATACCGACATCGCGCAATGAGCCCGGCTGCCCGACCAAGGCTATAAACTCCTCGATAACATCGGCTGCTGCGTCCCCGCAGCGTTCGAATGCAGCACTCACCGTTTCCTGCTGGTCGGCGTTCACCGCAGCGTTCCAGCGCAAGACACTTGGAAGCAGCACACAGCTTGTATGGCCGTGCGACACCCCGCCTATCGCGCCCAACTGATGCCCAATACCATGACTGGCACCATATTCGACTCGGCCAAGTCCGAAAGCGGCAAGCCAGACCGCGAGTTGACATTGCTGGCGGGCATCCAGATCGTACGGTGCTTCCTTGGTTCGAGGCAGAGCGGATGAGAAAAGTTTCAGCGCATGAATAGCGGTTGCATCCGGCAGGGGTTGCGCGGACCGGGAACAGATTGTTTCGACCGCATGATCCACCGCTCGGATTCCTGTCGATAGCCAGAGCCATTCCGGCGTATGAACAGTAACCGCCGAATCCAGAATGACGGCGATGCCGGCGCTGTCGCGGGAAAAATAGCCGTCCTTGATGCCGCGAGCCGGATCGCTCACTCCGGCCAGGCTGCTGAACTCGGCGCCTGACAGGGTCGTTGGCACGATAATCTGCCTGATGGACGACGGCCCGACTGCCGGTGCGGTGCGGGATCCGTCGTCATTGACGATGACCCGGTAGTCTTTGAGGGCATCAGCATTTTGAATTTCTTCCGCCAAGCACAGGATCGCAGCCTTGACGGTATCGATCGGCGTGCCACCGCCTACTGTAACGATCACATCAGCCTGAGCATTTCGGACGGCGGTCACGCAATCGATGACGGTGTCGATCGGCGTATGCTCCCGACATCCGGTGAACACGCCGACGGCTGTTTCTCCAAGAGCCTCCTTGATGTCATCAACTACATTGGTTCGGGTCGCCATCGTCGTTGAGGCTACGATCAAGGCTCGTCTGGCACCCAGGATGTCTATCTCTCGCCGCACGGCCTGCGGCGCCGGGGTACCCCAGATGATCCTTTCCTGTGCCAGAAATTGAAAAAGACCTTCGTTCATGCCGTTTCTCCATGCTTTGACTTTGCCTTGCCCATGCACAACGTGAGTGTCGCAACCCGCGCGAAAACAAACCTGGTGATCACGCCATGCCCAAAGAAATTACCGTCGATATCGTTTCTGATACTGTGTGTCCTTGGTGTTATATCGGGAAGCGTCGCTTTGAACAGGCTCTGGCCCAACGTCCGGCAGATCTCGACATCCATGTCAGCTGGCGCCCCTTTCAATTGAACCCTGATATTCCGGCTGAAGGCAAAGATCGGCGCGTTTACTTGGCGGCAAAATTTGGCGGGGACGAACAGGCAAAGAAGATTTACCAGACGATCAGAGATGCTGGCAATTTGGTCGAACTGGATTTTGACTTCGAAGCCATGGACCGACAGCCCAATACCATCAATTCGCATCGACTGATTGATCGAGCCAGCCAACTTGGGATGCAGGACGTTATCGTTGAGCGTCTGTTCCAGGCCTTTTTCATGGACGGCAAGGATATCGGCGATATCAAGACATTGGTGGATATTGCCAATGATGCCGGTCTGGACATCGACGAGACGCTGGAATATCTGGAAAGTGATGAAGACGTCGAACGCATTCACAAAGAAGATCTTGTGGCGCGTCAGATGGGTATCCAAGGGGTTCCCTGCTTCATCATCAACCGGAAATACAACATTTCTGGAGCTCAGGATCCGGGAGTATTTCTAAGTGCTTTCGAACAAGTGATGACCGAGGAGGATAATCCAACAAAGCCAGTGCTGGCCAAAGTCTGATTCCTGTGGGTAAGCGTAACCAGATGCTGATGGCCGGGGACAGTCAGGCATCAGTAACGACCGCGTTAGCCGATACTGCCCTCTCCTTTCCGGGACGCAGATTGCAGAACGATCAATAATTCCAAGATTTAGGGGCTGGGGTCACGGGTCTTATAACCTTACTTCTTCACTTGGAGGCGGTTTGTGATTACTTGAAACCGAAACTGCACTGAGCGCGCCTGACTGCGATCCTGTCAAGTCCCGCAAGAAATTCTGCTCGCCGAAATATTGGAATACCGTTTTTCCCGCGCTCGGTTTCGCTGGCAGTGCGAAAGTTT
>JAPOST010000086.1 GCA_026709535.1 Rhodospirillaceae bacterium | reverse complement strand
GCAGGCTGGCACCGGTCGAAGGACCTCGACATTCCGGCAAACGTCTCACTGCTCCGATTGCCGCCGTACAGTCCGGAACCGAATCCCGCAGAAACGCTCTTCTCAGTCCTCAAGCACCGGCGCTTTGCCAACCGGGTGTTCGAAAGCGCCGAACATGTCAGAAAAGCCGTGACGGAAGTCTGGGACACCTTCAGCCACAACGCCGAGGAAATCATCCAGATCACCAGACGGGAATGGGCCACACCATGAAATACAGACACCATCACATCGGGGATTACTCTGTTGGGCTGGTATAAGTACAGCCAAGCCTTGCTGACGCGCCCGCAGAGATGATGCGAAGCCTGGACATGGCCGGTCGCGATGGTCGGCGACGGGAATACCCAGTCCCGAATGCCGACGGGCAGATCCCCCGCAGCGTCCCGGCGCCGTTCGAGAATGGCCGCGAGCTGACTGGTGATGGGAAGCTCCAGGGGCACGCCGGTCTTGGTTTCCTCGACGCGGAAGGTGAGTGCATCCATGTCGACCCGCTCCCAGCGCAGGGTCAGCACCCCCTCCCAGAGGCAGGTCTGTCAGGAGATAGCCTTCTGCTTGGTATGAAGCGTTTCAGCCCATGTTTTTAGCGCGTCAATATCTGCAAGCAGTTCATCCGGCTCCGGTGGTTCGGCATCACGTGCTCGGGATGGATCATGTGCCTTGATGTAATCGCAGCACTTCTCGAAACCGGCCTGAAACGCATCTACATCTGCTTCTTCCAGTACTACCACTTTCTTCAGATGAGTGGTCTTGATGTAATCGCGATGCCGGAGAATGACACCAGCGAAAACAACATCCTCTACGCCCCGTTCCCATGCAGCCCGCAGTTCATCGTAGATGTTTAAGGCTTCGTGACGGTATGCTTCCTCGTCGCTAACTTCATGGAGTTTTTTCGCAGTGCGCGCCGCTTTCTCAAGTTTGTCTACACGATCCCTTACGCCGGATGCGCGCCAAGGCAGATTGTCGTTGACGACTCCGACACCCTCGGTACCTCTGGTGAGATGGGAAAGGCGTATCGGGATGCCGCTATCCGACCCCATCTCATGGAGATCATTGACGAAGATCAGGTCATGGGTGAAGACGATGATCTGCCGCTTTCCTGCTTCGGAAATGAGCCTCCGAGCAACCTTGTTCCGCCAGCGATGATCAAGCGATGTAACAGGGTCATCAAAAACAAGAGCCGATGTGTGAGAGGCATTTGCAAGCTCTGTGAGATAGGATGCGAGCGCCACACATGTCTGTTCCCCTTCGCTTAGTACATCGCCAACCTTAGCCTCTGGCTTCGACAGGAAGCGGATTTCGTATTGGGGCGAGCCGAACTTACCACCAGATCGGACTACCTCAACGTGAACTCTATTTGCGGCCAATTCAACGATTTCCTGACGAAACTGATCGCGCATGGTGGGCGTGATCAAGTCATCGGCAATCTGGTTGCCGAGCCTTGTTATCGCATTTGTCGCCATATCGCCCAGACAGGCATCCACGATGGCGATTTTCTTCAGACGCTCAATCTCCGCGTTGCCAATGCTGATCAGATTGTCCGCCTGCTTACCGTCCTGTAACTCGGCCAGCTCAGTTTCAAGGTGATTCCGCGCAGCCGGGTCGGCAGTTGCAGCCAAGGAAGACGCATAGGCTCTGATTTCCGCCGCCGCCCGTTCAATCTGCGCACTTGGCAAATTGATCGGCGGCACCAACTCCTGCTGTTCTCCATCCACGAGCCCCTTCAAGGCTTGCCAGCGCCGTAGTCGGGCACAGGCCATGAACTTCAGAATTTGCCCTGCGGCGTCATTGTCCCGTGCGGACAGTGACTTTCGCGCAGCGCTCACCAGCCTTATGTCAATACGAAACTGCGCAAGAACTTTTATAGCAGCGTCCAAAGCAGCTTTGGCGCGTTCGGCGCCAGCTTCTGTATCAGCCTTGATGAACGTCTCGAAACGTCCCATCCGGGCCGCTGTTTCGGTATCTATTGGCTGGTGGCACAGTACGCATATATCGCCTTCTGTCGGCGGAAAATCGATACCATTATTACCGATTCTTTGTGAATAACTGCGGGCGGATTCCCATAGCCCCTTCCAAACAGGTGTGCCGACGCCTTCAATCTCCAGATCACCGAAGGCAGATGTTGCCGCCGCATCAGCCACCTTCCGAGCGGTGTCAGCTTGATTGCGTTGTTCAATCACGGCCTTGAGTGCATCGTCACCACATACCTTCTCGATCTCACACAACGTCGACAGCATTTGCTCAAGGCTTTTTGCAATGGCGTTTTACGCAGCGGCGGCCTTGGCAGGATCCTTTCCCAAGTCTGCTTGAAGTTCGAGAAGGCGCGCTTCATCCGCTTCGGAAAATTCTTTCTTCGGTTTCAAGACGCTGAGATCCGAGTCGTCCTTCAGCGATGACAGGGCTTTGCCAATTGTTGAAACCGGGCTCCAGATCGGATTGTCGAATGCTGGATTGCGTAGTTGATCGAGTTGAGTTCTCTCGAAACTCAGCTTGTCCTTGAGGCGTATTGAGACACTGGCCAGATCATCGGGAATGTCCAACCCGAACGGCCTGAACCACACCTCGTTCTTCTTTTGCAAGTGAACCGATGCGCAATCCTTGTCGAAGACCGTGATCGCCGAGAGTTCAGGGTTGGAACCCGGCTTGTCTTCCCAGTCTATGGGAGTGATCGAACCATCAGACTTGCTGATCGACAGCCTTGCCTTCGCATTTCCGGTGGGGGACGGATGATGGATGTCCGGCATGATTTCGCCCGCGTGTCGTGCGCGGCATGCCTTCTTCAGCACACGCACATAGCCGGATTTCCCCGATCCGTTCGCACCATAGATTATGCTGAGACCGTCGATCTGGAACTCCAGCTTCTGGTTCGGTGCAAGTTGATTGACGCCAATGACGGTTTCCATCGACGCCAATCCGATGGATTCGCCTTCTCCAGGATCGACAGGCAGGTGTTTTTCTTCGAGAAGTTCGGCGGTTGCAATAACGCTATTGTCACCGTGCCCTTTCTTGCAAAGATCGAGCAACTCATTGATGTCGCCTTCGTTTGGCGTTCCGCTTGCTACAATGCGGCGTAAGGCGTCGCGCTGCCAGTCCGGTCTGTCTTTTTGTGACCAGGCCAGTATCGTCTCAATAATCGTCTTGGGCTTTTTCAGTTTAGCCATACAACCCCCGTTCCACACTGCACATCCGCGAATGACGGACTCACACGATGTTAGTGTCTGAATCATAAGTCCTTGATTCATGAAAACATCATCATGGCAAGGACCTACGATTCAAACTGTAAGATTCATGACTGCCTGTCTGCAAATCGATCATGAAGGATGGTTGCCTCGTATGATGGCGTGGATGGTTGCCCTCGGGTTCATTTCGGCAAGTCTTTGCTGCATGAATCTTGCCGTTCTCTGGCTGACTCCCAGTTTCAGGTACATCCGGGTGTCGTCTTGCAGCATGAAGGCCATCTCCCACTTGTACAGGGAGATGTTGGAGTTCTAGATCGGGGTACCTATCTTCACGCTGAAATAAGATCGGGATGGTACGCCGGACGTGATGCGCGACCTCCTGCGCAAGGCTCGGAGGGTCTCGAAGGTGTTTGCCGATAGCGGGTACAGGGGCAACAAGCTGCGTGACCGACTGAAGGAACTCACGCTTCCGGACCTCCTGGAGATCTCGGATACGACCGGCTGAACGACCTGATCCCGCGCAGGCTCAGGTATTGCTGGTTGACAGGTGCGTTGTTGTGGCGACCTCGGCAACAATTCCTAGTTCAATCTGGGATTGTCCGAGTCTTGCCCCAAGGTTATCGGATCAAGAGCAGCGAAAAACCAACGCCAACCCTTTCTGTGTAAACTGGCTTCCCTGCCAGAAGCGGTTTCTGAAGGCGGCAGGCAAGCCGCGTTATCTTGCTTGTGTGCTGTCAGTTCCTTGCGGCGGGGGCAAATCGACGATGGCCGGACACCTTGCCGCGCGCCCTGACTCCCGGCGATCCGCTCTACCGCAAGGGCAACGAGTCGATCCTGGCCAGCGGCTCCATCGAGCAATGCCGCATCGTCTTCCGGCAGGCTCTCAAGTTTCTGGAAGCGCACGGCGTGGCGATCACGCGCAAGCAATACCGGACACGATTGCGCGTGCTCGGTTCCAGCCCGAAGACGTCTCCCGGTCTTGTCGATACCCCGCTGGTGATCCTGGACGAACCGGCCGCCTTGCACGAGACCGGCGGCACGGCGCTTTGGGACAGCCTCGTGACCGCACAGGGAAAGGCCGGGAGCGCGTTGAAGGTTCTGGCCATGGCAACCCTGTCGCCCGCCGCAGAAGCCAACTGGTGGCCGCGTCCGGTCGCCACGGGGACGGTTGGCAGTACCTGCGTTCAGAAGCTGCAAGGCAGGCTGGATCGGTGGATCGCTTGTCGGAAGCGTTGCGCGTGAATCCCCTGGCCAGACACTTTCCGGACATGCGGGCGAAGATCAGGGAGAAACTGGCCGAGGCAAAGGCGGATTCCCGGCTGAGGGCGCGCTACCTGTTGTTCACACTCAACCTGCCAAGCGCGGACGAACAGACCATGCTCTTGAGCGTGGAAGACTGGCAGGTGGCATTGGTGCGGATAGAATCGAAACTGAAAGTGTTGCAACTGGGCCTGTCGAAACTCGAAGCGGCACGGAAACAGACCTGAATGAGTTCGCCGACCGTCAAGACGCGCCCGACAGCGAGGAAGTGTCCCTTTCCGAGTTTGCAACGATAGTGCAACAAGTCCTGTCAATGACGGTAGTTTCGTCAATGCACGATCTTTATGGTGGCCAGTTTCGCATTGTGCTTGTTTCCTTGTATCGTTTTGGATCATCGTTTTGACGTAACGTGTCCAAATTCAAATACTCAAGGGGTCGATCATCGCAATAGATGGTCATGCTGATATAATTGGGGGGAATCTCCCACACCTTTTCCGCAACGAGCCGATACAGCTTACGCGTCGCTTCATCCTGCGTGTCTGCACGTACCTTATAGCCGTTCCTGCGTAACCTCCTTCCGGGGATCTGCGGTTCCGTCTTGAACCAGTAAGTCCGCTCTCGTGCCCTCCACCGCTGTCTGGCAATTCGTCGATGACGACCCGGGATGACGGATTCCAACACATCAATGGCGGGTCCAATCGCGCCGGAAAACATCTCAGCCAGACTCCAGGTCCAGCCTGCTACGTTGGACTTGATCACGTCCGTCAATCCCCATTTGAAGCGGCGCCTGATGGCACCCACTCTTTTTTTGTGCCTGGCGTCGCGCTCGTGCATTGAAGCGAGTAACTCGCATTGCGCTGTGAACGTCACGCTATCTTCCATGCGTCTGTACTCGGTTATCCGGCCCTGGTTGACGTAAACCCGTCTTTCCACATCCCCCTTCGCGTCGATTGCGCAAATCATCCACCGCATCTCTCTATCTCGGTAATATTCCTCGGCTAGAATCTCCTGCATTTCCTTGCTCATTGGGAGCGACGCAGATATTCTTCCGCATTCTTTGGTGTATGAAGACAGAACACTACTACTGCTCGACGCATTCTGCCTCAGAACATCGCCAATTCCCTGCCATTCGTAACCATGCCAACTTATTGAACCTTGACCCGAATGAACTCGCATCGGAAAGAACTCGAAGTCAAAATGAACGAACAGACATGCGCCCTTCGACTGAGTAGTATCAGTGTCCGTGCCCCGCAAATTCCCCATCGGAGATCTATCCCTCTATGATTGCCAATACTTCTCGCCGGATTGCTTGTCTGGACTTGGCTGCATGCTTCCATGGGTAGCCAGGCGCTTTGAGATTGGGTCTTCGGTGCAATTGCTTCAATCCATGTTCGGAGGCGTTCGTCCATTGGTTCGCGTTGCTCTCTTTCCACCACCGGGCAGGACTTCCGAGCGAAGTTGGATTTCTTTTGCCAGATTGAAAGGATGGGTCTCTCGTCATGACCATCCCCGACTTGTAGTTCCAACGTGCAGAACCACGGTTCTTCGTTCGGCGGAGCATCGAAGGCCCGGTTCTCCGTTACTCGGCACCCACTTTGCCTGGCTGCCGCCCAAAGGCCGCACAGCCGCATTCCCGTCGGATCGCCAATCTCGACCGCGCCTTGGGGCAATGTGCCCTGGTGGCGCGCTTCCAAAGACCACGGCACGGCTTCAAATCGGTTTGCAGCGCGGTTCCACCGGACGCTCTTTCCATTCCGCATGTCACCTTGAGCGCGCTTCACGAAGGTACGGGCCATCGTTCGACCTGTGATGGCCGGGTTCGTGAGAACGGCTTCCGCCCACCGTGTCAGCGCTTCCGACAGCCCCTCCGAAATGTCCGTTTGTCCTGCTCCTCGTATCGGCTGAAATGCCACAGGATGTCCGCGAACGCGTTCAGAGGGTGACCCTTCTTTTTCCATGCCCAGTGCCTGCCCTCGCGCTCGATATCCCGGAAGGGTTCGCCAGCGCTCTGTCGCCAGACGGATACGTCCAGCATTGCATTTTGAAACTCCATCCCCAAGGTCGTTGCCAGATCAGCGTCTGGCATTTGGATTTCTGGCTTGCCCCAAGCTCTCTCCCTCGCGATTTCGACACACACGCCCCAAGTCGCAATCAGTCCCTCCGGGCTGTTTTTCGGAATCTCCGAGTCTCTGTCTTCGATCAGGCTGTATCGCCATCGGGCATACCCTTGGCTCTCTGATCCCGAGACCATTGCCGGGAACTCGTCCACCTTGCGGGTCAAGAGCCTCGGAACGAAGCCGCGCGGTCGGTCTCCGAGGCGCGCCTTGCGTAGCTCTTA
>JAPOST010000132.1 GCA_026709535.1 Rhodospirillaceae bacterium | reverse complement strand
AAGTACAGGAGGCCCCGCCCATGTCCCTTTCGTTCCTTTCCGCCGTTCGCCGGTTTTTCGGCCTGGCCGCCGTCGCGTTGGTGGTGATGTTGATGGCCGGGCCGGTGTGGGCGCAGACAACCGTGACGTCCAACGGACGGGTGGGGCAGACGACCTGCGTAGGCCAGGCTGAGGTCGGCAATATGCCCATCACGGCATTGTCGACAAGCAGCGTGACCGTCACAGCCCCGCAAGTCACATGGAGCCAGGTTACGGCGCCGCTGGGCGACGGGCAGGCGCCGTTATTCGCCTCTATCTATGTTGGCGTTTACAATGGAAGAACAGGGGTGCTTGTAAATAGCACAGAGTCCGGTGTTCCAGTTATGACAATTTCGAGCGGAACGGATTATGCCGGAGGGAGCCTGAGCCGCACGGGTTTAGCGGCAAGGACTCCTTACTATGTCGAAGTTCGAGCGGTTCCACAGGGAAGGCCCGTCCAGGTTTTGGCGAGACGCTGCTTCATGACGGGGGGAACCTACACCATGACTGTCGCCCCCGCTACTGGACAGACGAGCGGCTGCTTCTCGATCTCTCCCCTCACCCAGCAGCACGTTCGCAACTGCCTGTGCGGGCGCGGGAACAACAGCCCCCGGGTTCTGGGACTGTTCACCAACGAAACGCAAAACGTGGCTGTTCGCGCACATAACGGATGTATTGAATGACGCAGGTTTGTCAGTCAACCAAGCGCTCGTTCGCCGCGCCACAGGATAACACCAATTTCCGGGACAGTTTGGGGTGTCGTTGACGGCTATTGCCGGACGCAGCGGGGCGGTCTTCGGACCGCCCTTTTTCCCGCCCCAACCAGCGGCCCGCGCGGTGGCGGGATGGCGCGTCGCCCGTGCCCCGATACAGGCGGCGGGCGGGCGACTGGCGACGCCGTGACGAGGAAGAGGGCCTAGAGGGTCTGTTCGATCGTCGGCTCGGCAAGAGCCTCGGTCCGCTTGAGTTGGAGAGAGGAGGGGTGGTTTTGGTTGCTCTATCCACGTCGATCAGACGGTCGGGCGATTCCTGTACGACATTCTGACGGGAAAGCCATCGGGAGAATAAGGTTACAGCACCTCTGTCGCTGCGGAGGACGCACGGCGCCGAACGATACGGCGAGCCAAACGGATACAGATAAAATGCATTATTCTACTTGACTCTCATGATATGGGCTGATTTTTTCATAATATGATCGTATCGCATGCGGACCTGGGTTCGTTAATCAAGCCGGTCGAGAGAGACGAAG
The DNA here is from genome assembly GCA_026709535.1 of Rhodospirillaceae bacterium. Classification (GTDB taxonomy): domain Bacteria; phylum Pseudomonadota; class Alphaproteobacteria; order Bin65; family Bin65; genus Bin65. Next base: position 36,520 of record JAPOST010000132.1, on the reverse strand, counting down.
TACTCAGCGAGGACCGTGAAGGGTTCGCAGAGTGTCTATCGCGCGATCGCTGTTCTCCGCGGCGTAGCCAGACATCACCACACCGGCGTTACGGTAACGGCGCTGTGCGACGAACTTGACCTGACACTGGCAACGACGCATCGTCTCCTTCAGGTGCTATTGAGCGAAAATATTCTTACAATCGATCCGTATTCGAAAAAATATCATCTCGGCCTTGAACTCTATTCGCTCGGAAACGCCGCTCATGACTTTGCGGTGCGCGAGCATCTTGTTATCCATCTGAAAAATCTGAAGAAATTGTCTGGAGAGACTGTGCTTCTGTTCGTCCGGTCGGGGGCAGACAGCCTTTGCCTGCAGCGAATCGACGGGGAAACTGCGATACCTTCTCTAACCTTGACCGAAGGATCGCGGCGACCGCTGGGCGTGGGCGCCGGAGGACTGGCCCTGCTTGCCGCTCAATCGAATCGCTTTGTCGAAAAGATTCTCAGGAGTAATGTCAAATTCTATGGCGACTATTTCGACGCGCCGGTCGACGAAATCCGTCGTTGGGTAGACGACTCAAGGCGCCGCGGTTTCTCCTTCAACGACGGTCGCCTGAAAACCGGCGTGCGAGCCGTGGGGATGACTGTCGGCCCACCCTCGGAACCGCCAGTGGCAGCCGTCTCTCTCGCAACAAACGAAGCGCGGATGACCGAAGAACGGCGGATCGAACTCGAACGGCTCCTGAAAGCTCAATTCGAGAGCCACGACTGGTCTCTGCTGAGACTCAACGACCAAATCTACGGAGGATAGACATGAGGAAATACGCACTTGGCATCGCTTTGGCGCTGACATTGAACGTCGGAACAGCGAATGCTGGCCCCAACGACGATACTCTCAGGATCGCTTGGGGCGGCGAACTGGCGACCCTGGATCGCTATTACAATGTATTGCGCGAAGGAATTGTGGTCGGCCGGCTGGTCTGGGATTCTCTGCTTTACAAGGATCCGAAATCCCTCGAATTCAAACCGCTGCTCGCCAAATCCTTCCGTTTCGTCAACCCGACGACGATGGAATTCGAGTTGCGCCAGGGCATCGTCTTTCACAACGGCGAACGCTTCGATGCAGATGACGTCGTCTATACCCTGACCTATGTCTCCAACCCGGAGAACGGCGTCCTGACGCAAAGAAATGTGAAGTGGATCAAGTCGGTCGAGAAACTCGGCGACTACAAGGTCCGCCTCACGATGAAGCAGCCGACGCCGACGGCGCTTGAGTTTCTGGCCGGCCCGCTGCTGATCTACCCCAACGAGTACTACGCCAAGGTCGGCCCGAAGGGCATGGGCACCAAGCCGGTCGGCACCGGTCCGTACAGGGTGGTTGGTTTCAAGCCGGGCGAGTCGATCAGCTTCGAGCGGAACAACAGCTATTTTGACGGCAGCCCGAAAGGTAAGCCGAAAATCTCCAAAATCGTGCAGCGCACGATCCCCGACCGGAACACGCAGATCACCGAGTTGTTTTCCGGCACGATCGACTGGATATGGAAAGTGCCCGCGGACCAGGCCGAACGCCTCGCGGGGAGGCCCGGAATTCAGGTTGTCAACGAGCAGACGCTCCGTATCGGCTACCTGTCTTTCGATAGCTCCAATCGCACCGGCAACAACTCTCCGGTCAACAATCCGCTCGTGCGCAAGGCGATCGCGCATGCGATCAACCGCACCGCGATTGTCACCAAACTGGTGGGAGGCAGTTCCGTCGTGGTTCATTCGGCCTGTCATCCGGACCAGTTCGGGTGCGAACAGGCCGTCACAAAATACGAATACGATCCCAAGAAGGCGAAGAAGCTTCTCGCACAAGCCGGCTATCCCGACGGTTTCACGATCGACTTTCACGCTTATCGGAACCGGCCTTACGCAGAAGCCATCATGGGCTTTCTGCAAGCTGTGGGCATCAAGACCAATCTCGTCTACCTCAAATACGCGGCCCTGCGCGACAAGGTCTATGCTGGCAAGATCGACTTCAACTTCATGACCTGGGGCAGCTACTCGTTCAACGACGTGTCAGCCATCACCAGCCATTTCTTCAAGGGAACGCGGGACGACTACGCCCGCAACAAAAAGCTGATTGCTGATCTCGAACTGGGTGACAGTTCGGTCGACCGTAAGGTGCGCAAGGCGGCCTATTCCCGCGCCCTCAAGACCATCGCGGCGAATGCCTACTGGGTGCCGCTGTTCACCTACAACGTCAACTACGCTTTCAGCGACAAGCTCGACTTCACGCCAACCCCTGACGAAATCCCCCGTTTTTTCGCGGCCGGCTGGAAATGACCATCGGACGCCGCTGGTGATTTTGTGGGGCGCCCGGGGATCGCCGGCGGTGTCAAAAGCCACCGTCGGCGACTCCCCGGGTGGTAATCTGCGGCGAGCGCCGTGAGTGTTTTCCTGCTGAAGCGAATGGGACTGGCGATCGTGGTCGCACTTGTCGTCTCATTGTTCAGCTTCTTCATGCTACGCGCCGCCGGCGACCCCGCTATCGCCATGGCCGGCGAAGGCGCCACGGCCGCCGATATCGAGTTCATTCGCCAGCGGTTCGGTTTTGATCGACCGGTAGCCGAACAGTATCTTTCCTGGCTGGGCGGCGCGCTATCCGGAGATTTCGGTGAGAGTTCCTATTTTGCCAAGCCGGTCTCGCTGCTGATCTCGGAACGCCTGCCGGTGACGCTCGGTCTCGGACTGGCGGCGCTTGTCTTCTCGATCCTGCTGGCGGTTCCGCTCGGGATGCTGGCAGCGGTCTATCCGAACAGCATTATCGACCGTTTCGCCCTGACCCTGTCCGTACTCGGACAAGCGATGCCGAACTTCTGGTTCGCGCTGATGCTCATCGTCGTTCTGGCGGTCTGGTATCCGCTCCTTCCGGCATCCGGTAATGCGGAGTGGCGGAACTTCATCATGCCGACGATTGTTCTCGGCTACTACGCGACCCCGGCGATCATGCGGCTCACCCGCTCCGGAATGCTTGAGGTGCTTGGCGCCGACTATATCCGTACCGCGCATGCAAAGGGCATTCCGGCGCGGAATATCCTGTTCAAGCACGCCATGCGCAACGCGATCCTGCCGGTTGTTAGTATCGCGTCGGTCCAGTTCGGCTACATGCTCGGCGGCTCAATCATCATCGAAAGCATCTTCGCGTTGCACGGGATCGGCCAGCTTGCATGGGAGAGCATCTCCCGGGCCGACCTGCCTACGGTCCAGGCGATCGTTCTTGTGCTGTCCCTCATCTATGTCGGGCTCAACCTGGCGGCCGACCTCATCAATGCTTGGCTGGATCCGCGGATCCGCATTGCATGAACGAGCCGCACCCCGCGCCCGTAACGCCGGATTTCTCGCACGATCTGGAGGATGTGGCGCCGCTCACGCCCCGGCAGATCTTTTTTCGCCGGGCCAGGAAGCATCGCGGTTTCCTTTTCGGCCTCGGGACAATCCTCGCGATAACGTTGCTGGCATTGTTCGCGCCGCTGCTGTCGCCGCATGATCCCTACGCCCAGCAACTGCTGAGCCGGCTGCAACCTCCGGTCTGGATGGACCGCGGCGCATGGGACCATCCACTCGGCACTGACCAGCTCGGACGCGACTATCTCAGTCGACTGTTTTATGGTGCCCAGTTTTCCCTTCTCATCGGCTTCACGGCGATGGTTATCTCTGGCGTCATCGGCACGACTCTTGGCGTCATCGCGGGATATTTCGGAGGACGACTCGACCTGATAATCACATTTCTGATCACCACGCGCCTGTCCATGCCGATCGTCCTGATCGCGCTGGCGATAGCAGCATTGCTCGGATCGTCGCTGGTGATCGTGATCCTGATTCTCGGCCTGTTGCTCTGGGACAGGTTCGCGGTCGTGGCGCGCTCGACGACAATGCAGCTCCGCGACGCCGACTATCTCCTGTCTGCGCGGGCGCTTGGCATGCCGCGCTGGCGGATCATTGTGACGGAGGTCCTGCCGAACATCATGGACGCTCTGATCGTCGTCGCCACGCTGGAGATGGCGCACGCGATCCTGCTGGAGGCGGCCCTCTCGTTTCTCGGGCTGGGCGTTCAGCCGCCGCTGCCCTCGTGGGGGCTGATGATCGCCGAGGGCAAGGACTTCCTTCTCTTCGAACCCTGGTTGATCATGATCCCTGGCGTCGCCCTTCTGATTCTGGTTCTCTCAATCAACCTGCTCGGTGACGGCTTGCGGGACATTTCCGCCCCGGAGGGCAGAGCATGACGCTGTTGAAAGTCGAGAACCTGCATATAAGTATCGCAACGCAAAACGGCATCCTGCAGGCCGTGCGCGGCGTCGACCTCGATATACGGAAGGGAGAAGTGCTCGGCATCGTCGGTGAGTCCGGCTGCGGCAAGTCGCTGACTGCCATGGGGCTGCTCGGGCTCCTGCCCAAATCGGCGCGCCGATCCGCTGACAAGATCGAGTTTCTCGAGCGCGATCTTACGCTGGTCGGCGCTGCGGAGTTGCGCGCAATCCGCGGCAACCAAATCGGCATGATCTTCCAGGATCCCATGACCACGCTCAATCCAAGCTATACGATTGGCAACCAGCTGATGGAAGGCTACCTGCATCATAGGCACGCGACGCGCAAAGAGGCTGAGGAACGGGCTGTCTATCTTCTCAACCGGACCGGGATCACCGCAGCCCGGAACCGCCTGTCCCAGTATCCGCATCAGCTATCGGGAGGCCTTCGACAGCGAATCGTAATCTCGATGGCGCTGATGTGCGAGCCCGAGTTGATCATCGCCGACGAACCGACGACCGCCCTCGACGTGACCGTCCAAGCGCAGATTTTGAGCCTGATCAAGGATATCCAAGAGGAAATGTCAGCGGGTGTCATCATCATCACGCACGATCTAGGCGTGATCGCACAAATGGCGGATCGGGTTGCCGTCATGTATGCCGGAAACGTGGTCGAGGCCGGCCCAACTCACGCCATTTTCTCGGCGCCCAAACATCCCTACACGGCGGGTCTGCTCTCCTGCATGCCCGATGCATCAAGAAGCGGGCGGCTCGGGCAGATTCCGGGCGTGGTTCCTTCCCTGATCGGAGACATGAGAGGCTGCGCCTTCCGAACCCGATGCCCTCATGCAACCGATCCCTGTCGCGACGACATCCCCGTCCATAGAGACCCAGGCGGCCATAGCTGGCGATGCACGATCGCAAGCCAGCCAGCGGGCGCAACAGGTAGCTGATATGGAGCCGCAGGTCCTGCTCTCGCTTTCGAACGTCCGCAAGACCTATGCACTCAAGCAGGGCCTGTTCGGCAAACGGCTGCCGCTGCACGCTCTTTTCGACGTTTCGCTTCACATCAGAGAGGGTGAAGCCGTCGGCTTGGTTGGCGAATCGGGTTGCGGCAAGAGCACGCTGGCAAAAATCCTTCTGGGCCTCCTGGACCCGAGCGCCGGAGACGTGACGATTTCCGGTCACGATCTTCGACAGGTATCTCCAGCTCAGCGCGCGCAATTGGTCCAGCCGGTTTTTCAGGATCCATATTCATCGCTCAATCCTCGCAAGACAGTATCCCGCATCGTCGGTCTGCCGCTGGATCTTGCCGGTGTCGCTTTGGCCGAACGTGAACGCCGCGTTCGGGAAATTCTCGACCATGTCGGATTGCCGCAGCACGCGGCGAATGCCTATCCTAGTCAGATGTCGGGAGGACAGCGTCAAAGGGTTGCGATCGCACGCGCTCTGATCTCACGACCCCGCGTGTTGATCTGCGACGAACCGACCTCGGCGCTGGACGTATCCGTACAATCGCAAATCCTGAACCTGCTTCAGGACTTGCGGACGGAACTCAATCTATCCTATCTGATTGTCAGCCATGATCTCTCGGTCATCCGCCATATGGCCGACCGCGTGGTCGTGATGTATCTTGGGCGCGTGGTCGAAGAGGCGGACACGGAAGCCCTGTTTGAGAGCGCTGCCCACCCTTACACACAAGCCCTGCTCGCCGCAGCGCTTCCGACTTTTCCCGGACTTGGGCTCCCGGAGATTGATGCCAGATGGGACTTCCCGAATCCGATCGACCCACCTACCGGCTGCCCCTTCCATCCGCGCTGCTCCATTGCCGTCGAGCGTTGCAGCATTGAACGTCCAGACTTGGCCACGCACGGCAATCGGCTTTGTTCGTGCCACCTGGCGGGCGACGGCTGACTTTTCAATCCAAGATTGATCTCGAAAGATGCGGGCGCTTCTTTGCTTTTCCGATGAAATGGAATGGCATTCCTCTCGCTCTGGGCTACGGAGCACAGTTGCGAAATGAATCTGACACCAGTTTCACGGTCCGCGTCGAATTCCTCCTCGGGGAAGGTGCTGAAGACCATCACATTGCCCACATAGGCGGAGTTTCGGGCTTGACCTCGCTGTCCAACCGATTGCACACCTGCCGGGCAGCCTCGACCGATTTGCGAAACGCGCAGATGCGGCCCGGCATCGGGTATATGAGGTGGCCTTGTGGCCCACCGCAACCGACCACGCGCCCTCCGATCCGGCCGCTTGTCAACCAGGACAACACCTGCTGCAACAAGTGTGTCCAGGCATCAGGCACCCTGCGGGGCGCTACGGAAGTGCCGGGACAGCGTCAAAGCCGTTTCCGCGAGATTCCTGTTGTTTGTTCATGGTCTAACCGAGACCATTTGATGGTTCTTGTCCAAGATGCCGGGGCCATCACGCCCAAGCGCGGATTCGCATGGCGCTCACCCGAGCTTTGTGCCAAGACAACACGATGACGAATGATATCGCTCTCCTGTCGGGCGCAGTCAGCAAAATTGCTTTGGTGACCGGCGGCGGCGGTGGCATCGGCCGGGCTACCATTGATTTGTTTCGGCAAGCTGACGTGCAAGTGGCGGCTGCCGATATAGTCAATCTGGACGACCCCGAAGAAGGGTATTGGCCCCTGAAAACGGACTGTACCGACGAACGGCAGGTCAAGGCGACTGTGGGCGCGGTGGCACATCGGTATGGCGCTATCGATTTCCTTGTCCACGCGGTGGGGGCAACGGGTAGCGGGCCTTTCGCTGACGTTGCCCGTGACGACTGGGATCAGTTGTTGGCGGTCAATCTGACTTCCGCGTTCCTGGTCGCGAAAGAAGCCTTCACACGACTGCGAAAGCCGGGAGCCAGCGTAGTGTTTATCGCGTCAACCAACGCGCGGAATGGAGGCAATGTTTTGTCGGGACCAGCCTATGCAGCGGCGAAGGCTGGGGTGCTCAATCTCTCACGATATTTGGCCCGAGAGTGGGCGGCAGAAGGCGTTCGGGTCAATTGCCTCGCACCTGGCCCGGTCGATACGCCGATGCTGGACCGCCTGTCCGAAGATCACCGGAGCGCGCTGAAGGAAAAGATGTTTGAACGTCGCCTGTCGAGTGCGGCGGAAATTGCGGCCGGCGTCGCCTGGTTGTGTGCCGACCATGCAGCCAGCGTTACCGGCGCATGCCTGAATATCTCTGGCGGGTTGGTGATTGATTGATGCCTGAACTGCCGGAGGTCGAAACAATTGTCCGCGGCCTGCAGCCTGTATTGGAGGGCACTCGTCTGGTTCGTGTCGAAGCCCGAAGACCGGATCTGCGCATTCCGATCCCGCCAGGCCTGTCGCAGCAGTTGACGGGCAAACAAGTGCGCGCGGTGCGCCGCCGGGCCAAGTACATTCTGGTGGAAATGACAGATGGCATGCTGTTGATCATCCATCTGGGCATGTCCGGCCGGATGTATATCGACCCGGGCGATCCGGATTTGCTGACACATGATCATGTCGTCTGGAAGACCGATCGGGGCGATACGATACGCTTGAACGATGCCCGACGCTTCGGCCTCGTGACACTGGGTCATGTCGACTCCTTGGATCGGAATCCGCTGTTCGCTGGCGCCGGCCCGGAGCCTTTGAGCAACGCTTTCAACGGACCGGCATTGGCCAAGCGGCTGAAAGGACGGAGATCGCCTTTGAAAGCCGCTCTGTTGGACCAGAAAACCGTAGCTGGTCTGGGCAACATTTATGTCAGCGAGGCATTATTCATGGCGGGTCTGTCACCCAGAAGGCTGGCAGCAAACGTTTCAGCGCGCCAGGCCGAAACGTTGGTCACGGCAATCAAGCGGGTTTTGGAAAATGCCATCTCGGCCGGTGGGTCGAGCTTGCGTGATTACGTCCAGCCGACCGGTGAACTGGGCTATTTCCAGCATCAATGGACGGTGTATGGCAAAGAGGGAAAAGCTTGCCCCGATTGCGATTGCCTGATAGCCGAGACCGGTGGAATCAGGAAGATCGTGCAATCGAACCGCTCCACTTTCTATTGTCCGAGACGCCAGCGGTAAGCTAGAAATGCAGCCTCTGAGACGGCATCATTTCTCCGGCCGAAACATGTCCGTCGGCGCAGGAAAACAGGTGCGGCGTTTGCCGAATCGGCACAGTCTTGACCATTAATCAGATGAACATTCCAGACATCGCCATGATGCGCGCCTCGACTGGAAGATCAGCGGAGAAACCAAATGGCTTACGAAAACATCATATGCGAGACGCGTGGTCTGGTAGAATTGATTAGGCTGAACCGGCCGAAGGCGATGAACGCCTTGAGTTCTCCTCTGGTTGCCGAAATTGGCGACGCGTTGAATAACGCACAGGCCGATGACGCGATCGGCGCTATCGTCATCACTGGAAGTCAGAAAGCCTTTGCCGCTGGCGCCGACATCAAGGAGATGCAGGAAAAATCCTTTCAGGACGTGTATCTGGAAGATTTCATCACGAACGGCTGGGAAGTCGTCACCACCATCCGGAAGCCGGTGATCGCGGCGGTTGCAGGGTATGCGCTTGGCGGCGGATGCGAAATGGCCATGATGTGCGACTTCATTCTCGCAGCGGAGAACGCCAGGTTTGGTCAGCCGGAAATCAATCTGGGCGTCACGCCAGGCGCGGGCGGCACTCAGCGGCTGACGCGATTTGTCGGCAAGTCCAAGGCCATGGAGATGTGCCTGACGGGCCGCATGATGGACGCCGAGGAGGCTGAGCGCTCCGGCCTCGTCAGCCGGATTGTACCGGCAGACGACTTGGTCGATGAAGCCGTCAAGACCGCAGAGACAATCGCCAAGCTGTCCCGCACTGCCGTCTATATGGCCAAGGAATCCGTCGACCGGGCCTATGAAACTACCCTTCGAGAGGGCGTCCTGTTTGAGCGCCGAACTTTTCACGCCGCCTTTGCGACTGAAAACCGGTCGGAAGGCATGGCCGCTTTTGTAGAAAAGCGCGAACCTGAGTTCAAGAACCGGTAGTCGGCACCACCGAGGAACCCGGCCGTATTGGATCTGATTCCACATCACTACGGTGGGAGTTATGCCGCAAAGCGGCAAAACCATTGACCGGATGGTTGAGGCAACCAGAATGATCGTTGAACGTTTGATCTGTCGGGATATGACCGGAAGGCTGCGGCATGAAGAAGGCCTCACTTCCAATGTGAAATAGGGCTTTGGACCCACGCCTCCCTGTCACTGTGGTCAATCGGGATAGGCGCAGGCAGAACCTGTGCGATAGCGTGTGATTTCCATAAACTTTCTGTTGAACGTTCATTTGGTTGTCTTGATCTGCTGGTAACCTTCAAGTGCCAGCTTGCGAGCATGGGCGTGATCGACCATCGGCTCGGGATAGGTCTCTCCCAACTGCACGTTCGCAGCCGCCAGCACATCGGGTGGCGCTTCCCACGGCCGATGCAGCCACTTGTCCGGCATTTTGGCGAGCTCCGGGACGAAAGCGCGAACATAATGACCGCCAGGATCGAATCGCTCGCCCTGGGTCACCGGATTGAAGATCCTGAAATAAGGCGCGGCATCCGCACCGCATCCAGCTACCCATTGCCAGCCGGCGCTATTATTCGCCAGGTCGGCGTCGACGAGCGTGTCCCAAAACCAGCGTGCCCCGTCCTGCCAAGGGATGAGCAGGTCCTTGACCAAGAAAGATGCCGCGATCATGCGGGCCCTGTTATGCATCCATCCCGTGCGCCAGAGCTGGCGCATGCCAGCGTCCACAATGGGATAACCGGTAAGGCCCCGGCACCATCGCTGATACGCGACAGGATCTGACTCCCAAGGAAAATCGGCAAAGGCGGGTTGCAAGGGCTGGTACGGCAAATGCGGGAACTGGAACAGCAAGTGGCAGGAGAATTCTCGCCATCCGATTTCGGAAAGAAACTTCGCGGCGGCTTTTTCTGCCATGGCAGCTTCGCCGGCCTGCGCCAGTCGTGCGTGTACTGCATGCCAGATCTGGCGTGGACTGATCTCGCCAAAACGCAGGTGGGGGGATAGTCGCGAGGAACCGTCGATGTCGGGACGCTCACGATCACGGGCATAATCGTCCAGGATGCGGTCGATAAAGACAGCAAGTCGTGCACGAGCCGCCGCTTCGCCCGGCGTCCAGGCTTCGCGCAATCCGCCGGCCCAATCCGGGGCCGACGGAAGCAAAGCCCAAGTGTCCAGGTTGTCGCTCGCCGGTAGTTCGCCAAGCGTGTGACAGTGAGGAGGCGCGGTCAGCGGCGCACCGGGCGGGGATGCCTGTTGGCAATCTCGCCAGAACGGGCTGAACACGCGGTAGGGACCACCGGATTTCGTGCGGATAGTCCACGGCTCGAACAATAGCGCGCCATTATGGCTTGCCACCGCGATGCCGGCCTCCAAAAGCTGCGACTTCAATCTGGTATCCCGGTCTACCGCCCAAGGCTCGTAGCAGCGGTTCCACATCACCATCGCGGCACCGCATGCGGTCGCGAGATCCAGCATGACCTGGTCGGCTGCGCCGCGACGCAGGATCAGGGGGAGTCCCAATGCACGAAGAGCGATTTCCAGCCGCTTCAGACTGTGATGCAGCCACCACAGCGAAGCCCCACCAAGCGTCCATGCGCCGGGCAACTCCTGGTCCAAGATGTAGACCGGCAGGAGCGGGCGGCCGGTGTTCGCCGCAGCCGTCAGCGCCGGGTTGTCCGCCAAGCGCAAGTCTTGTCGAAGCCATACGATGACAGGCGCCCGAGAGGACATTTAGCGGCTCTTTCTTCCGAGGACTGTTTTCACGGCCGAACCCGTTTATAGTGCAACTTGGTCGTCAGGCTAGTTGGCCAGCGCCCATATCCCATCCCCCGTTCGGACGATCTCCATGAACCAATCCATCTCCGCCGTGGATTCACATCCGCGCCTTGACGTCTCAGTGCTGGATTCGACCATGAGCTACGTCGATACAGGCAGTGGCCCGCCGGTTGTCCTGCTTCATGGCAACCCGACATCGTCATACCTCTGGCGCAACATCATAACCGAATTAACGGATCGCCACCGCTGCCTGGCGCCGGATCTAATCGGCATGGGGTGCTCCGGAAAGAATCCTTCGGGAATCTATACATTCGCAGAACACGCACGCTATCTGGACGCTTGGTTCGATACCGTTCTGCGAGAAGGCAAAGTGCGGTTGGTCATTCATGACTGGGGTGGCGCGCTGGGTTTCCATTGGGCCACTCGAAACCGGGAACGCGTAGCCGGGATCGTCTATATGGAAACCATTGTATGTCCGGTAAGCTGGGTCGACTGGCCGGATAATGCCCGTGGGATATTCCAGGGCTTGAGATCAGACAAGGGCGAGGAGCTGATCCTGAACCGTAACATGTTCATTGAGGGCATTCTGCCAAATGCCGTCATACGAGATATGACGGACGAAGAGATGGATACCTACCGCAAGCCCTATGTCGATGGCGGCGAAGTGCGCCGTCCGATGCTTTCCTGGCCGCGACAGATCCCTATCGACGGCGAGCCGGCCGACATCGTCGCTCTGGTTGCCGCCTATGGCGAAACGTTAAGGACCAGCCCAATCCCCAAACTGTTCATCAATGCCGAGCCCGGCAGCATCCTGGTGGGGACACAGCGCGAATTCTGTCGGACATGGGCCAATCAGGAAGAAATCACTGTCAAGGGCCTGCACTTCATCCAGGAAGATTCGCCGACAAAAATCGGTCAGGCCTGCGCTAGTTTCTTTGCGCGGCATGACGACCAGGGAGTATCAAGCCATGCATGACAACATCGTTGGATTGGACCTGCGCGACGGCATCGCCTGGGTAACGATGAATCGGCCGAAGGCGCTGAACGCCCTGAATGCCGAAATGACAGACGCTTTGGTCAAGGTCATCAAGCCGCTGGAATATGACGAAGACGTCCGGTGTATCGTGGTGCGTGGCGGCGCGCATTTCATGGCTGGCGGGGACCTCAAGACCTTCCACGGCATGTTGGAGCAATCACGCCAGGATAATCTGGTCGCCTTCGAAACGTTCATTCATCAGGTGCACGGCTTGATCATCGCAATCCGAAGGATGCCGAAGCCGGTGGTCGCGTCAGTCAGCGGGGCTTGCGCCGGGTTCGGCCTGAGCTTCATGTGCGCGGCCGACCTTACCATTGCGTCCGATAACAGCTATTACACGTTGGCCTACACGCTGATCGGCACCAGTCCGGATGGCGGCTCGACCTATGCTCTCCCGCGGTTGGTCGGTCTGAAAAAGGCGACGGAACTGGCGTTGTTGGGCGACCGTTTCGACGCGGTGACAGCAAAAGAATACGGCTTGGTGAACTGGGTCGTCCCGGCAAGCGATCTTGAAGCCGAAACCGAAAAACTGGCCAGCCGGCTGGCCGCAGGCCCGACCGTGGCATTCGGTCGAACGAAAGCGTTGCTGCAACGATCGATGGACAATCCGCTGGAACGCCAGCTTCAGCTGGAGGCGGAGAGTTTCTCCGCCTGCGCCGTGGAACCGGATTTTGCCGAGGGCGTCAACGCCTTTGTCGAAAAGCGGAAAGTAAATTTCACTGGCAAGGCATGAGGACAGGAGACAGGATCCTCGCCAGAAGATATCTGGCCAATACCTAGCCAATCCGGCAAGGCGCAACCCACCAGTCTGGATACGCCATCGCGATGCCGTCGGCTGCCTGTTCTGCATCGGTATCGGAGGCAAACAATCCGAAGCATGTCGCGCCGCTGCCCGACATGCGGGCGAGATGGCAGCCGCTGGTGCCGGCAATCGCATCAAGAACCGCTTCAATTGCTGGCGCCAGGCGCCGCGCGGGCCCCTCAAGGTCATTCCTGTTATCGGCGACGAGTGTGATCAGGTCGGCGCCTGTCGACATTTCAGCAGACAACGAATACTTGCCATCAAGCTCCCTGAAAACGGCGGAGGTCGATATCGGAACGCCCGGGTTGGCCAAGAGGGCGGGAGTAGCCGTCGGCGGCAGACGCAGCGTTTCCAGATGCTCTCCGATACCGGTCATGTGAACTGTTTGACTGCTCAGGCATACCGGCACATCGGCCCCTACCTGCAGCGCCACTGCGCGCATCGCATTGGCGCTCGTACGCAACGACCAGAGCGTCCGACACAGACGAAGAGCGGCGGCCGCATCCGCTGAGCCGCCGCCGATGCCTGAAGATACCGGTAAATTCTTGATCAATTTGAATGCTGCGCCCTCGCGAATACCCTCCATGTCCGCCAACGCCTGTGCGGCACGCAAGATCAAATTGTCAGACGGTACGCCAAGATCGGCTGCAAATCGCCCTGTTGCGGTCAGGCTGAAGGATCGGGACGGATGCACGGACAGGCAATCTCCAACCGAAGCGAAGGCGACCAGACTGCTCAGTTCATGATAGCCGTCGGGCCGGCGGCCAGTGACGTGCAGCCAGAGGTTTATCTTGGCTCGAGCAAGCTCGGTCAACGGTTCTGGAATATCCGGCAAAATAGCGCCCGAGCCTCTGGCTATTATTGATTGATCGGCTTGAACGGCGGCATTCCTTCACGAAGCTTCTGTTCGATATTCGGTCGGTCCGCCTTCTCCGGATTCAGAGACAAGGCGCGTCGCCATTGAAAACGCGCCTCGTGCCGACGTCCGACGCGCCAGTAAGCGTCACCAAGATGATCGTTGATCGTCGGATCGTGCGGCGACAGTTCCGTCGCCCGCTCTAGGTGACGAACTGCCGCTTCGAAATTACCTAGTCGGTATTCGACCCAGCCAACTGAATCGATGATATAGCCGTCGCTTGGCCGCTTGCCGCCGGCCGCCGCCAGCATCTTTCGCGCTCTCTCAAGATTCTCGCCGCGCTCGACCCAGGAATAAGCCAGATAGTTCAATACGTCGGCCTGCCCCGGATTAAGCCTCAACGCCCGAAGGAAATCTGCTTCGGCGCGCTTCCACTGCTTTGATCGCTCCAGCGCAATACCACGGACGTAGAGCAGGTTCCAGTGCCGACGATTGATCTTCGGAATCCGCCCTACGGCCCGGTCGTAGGCTTCCACAGCAAGTTCAAATTTTGACCGGTTCCGATAGACATTTCCCAGAAGCCATAACGCATCGTAACGATCGGGTTTTTCGACAGCCATGTTTTCGAGAGTTGCAAGCGCAGGTTTGAAATCTTCCAGCGACACCATGGCGACAACGGCAGACTTTCGTGCTTCCCAGTTGTAATTGGCAGTTGGTCTCAACCGCTTGAATGCAGAGATGGCTTCACGATAACGGCTGTCTCGTTCCAGCACAGAGCCAAGCAGAAATATGGAAGACGAATCCTGTGATCGCATCCACACGGCAAGACGGGCAAAGGGCAGGGCGTCGGCTGCCCGATCCGCATCCTTCAATGCGCTGGCTACGTTCAGCAACACCTCGGCGACACCGTCAGCCGGAGATCCGATCAACGGCCCGATCTTGTCGCCGGACTGGTATCGGTCGCGGAGAACCTGGATGACTGTGAAGTTGGGATTGGAAGCAAGATAGCGATCGACATCCCGAATGGCGCCGACGCGATCACCGGTGCGCGCCTTGAAATTGGACGATGTTTCGGTCAGGCGCAGCGAGGCCGCCGGTGCCGCGGAGGCCACATTCTCGTATGCCTTTGCCGCCCGCTCCCGCTTGCCGCCGACATCCAGCAAGAAGGCCGTATGCATCAGCAAAAAAAGCCGGAACCGAGGCTCATTTCGAAGGTCTATGAGTTCGTTCAGCGCCAGATCCGGGTCGTTGTGCAGACCAAGGACAATCCATGCCCGCAGCATCGGCAGCAACAATCGATTGACGGCCTCGCCGGATACCCGTTCCAGATGGCTGCGTGCAGCCGTATAGTTCTTTCGGCTGACGGCATCCAGTGCCAGCATCAGCCGTGACATGGAATGATCTGGCGCCAGCACAACGATCCGCCTGGACAGATCGAGAGCCCGCCGCATGCGGCCTGCAAGAATATGGGCCCGCAGCGCGCGCATCAGTAACGTTTCGTGCTTTTGAATAAGTGGCGTGACCGTTACGAAATAAGCCGACGCCCGAGGCGTGTCTTTTTGCCGGGCAGCATGAAGAGCTGAAAGATACGCACCCCAACTGGTGCTGGGCGGCGGATACCCGCCGTCATGCCTGTCTCGAGCGGCAACGAATTGGGCCGATGCTCCGAATCCGGCGAACCACAAGGCGATCGCCAGCGCGCCGCCAAGCCAGACGCAAACCAGAAATTCCCTACATGTTCGGATAGTTCGGGCCACCACCACCTTCCGGCACGACCCAATTGATGTTCTGGGTCGGGTCCTTGATATCGCAGGTTTTGCAATGCACGCAGTTCTGGGCATTGATCTGTAGCCGAGGGTTGGATCCGTCATCCTCGCGCACGATCTCGTAGACGCCGGCAGGACAATAACGTTGTTCCGGCGCATCATACTTGGCCAGATTGTGTCTTATTGCGATGTCGGCATCTTTCAAAACCAGGTGAACAGGCTGGTTCTCTTCGTGATTGGTTGCGCTGAACGAAACGTTGGTCAGCCGGTCAAAGGATAGAACGCCATCCGGTTTCGGATAGGCGATCGGTGAGTGATCTTCCTTGGGTTCAATGGCTTCATGGTCCGGCTTCGTCGCACGCAACGTCCATGGCGCCTTGCCCCGGAACACGTTCTGATCGACTCCGAACAGGAAAGAACCGGTGAACAGGCCCTTCTTCATCAGCGGTTTGAAGTTGCGCGCACGATACAACTCGTCACGGACCCAACTCTTGTCGAAAGCGGCCGGATAGGCTGACAACTCATCGTGGCTGCGTCCGCCGGTGATGGCATCGAATGCCGCTTCTGCAGCCAGCATTCCAGACTTCATCGACGTATGGGTACCCTTGATACGAGGCGCGTTCAGCATACCAGCGTTATCGCCAACAAGACAACCGCCGGGGAACGCCAGCTTCGGGAGGGCCTGGAGGCCGCCAGAGTAGATGGCCCGAGCGCCATAGGCAATCCGTTGGCCGCCTTCGAGGAATCCCTTGACCTTGGAATGGTGCTTGTAACGCTGAAATTCTTCGTAGGGGCTGAGATAGGGATTCTTGTAATCCAGACCGACAACAAAGCCGATCGAAACCAGGTTGTCGTCGAAATGATACAGGAACGATCCGCCATAGGTTGACCGATCCAATGGCCAACCCGCGGTGTGCATTACCAGACCCGGCGTGTGCCTGGTGGGATCGATCTCCCACAGTTCCTTGATACCGATTCCATAAGACGGCGGATCAACATGGTCGCGTAAGCCGAATTTGCCGATCAACTGCTTGCCCAGCGAACCGCGGCAGCCTTCGGCAAATAAGGTATATCTTGCGTGTAGTTCGATTCCCGGCGTGTAGCTGGCAGTCTGCTCACCATCAAGGCCGACCCCCATGTCACCGGTGGCAACGCCGTAAACCTGTGCCTGATCGTTGTATAGCACCTCGGCGGCAGCAAAGCCCGGATAGATTTCCACACCCAGCGCCTCGGCTCGTTCGGCCAGCCAGCGACACAGATTGCCGAGGCTGATGATGTAGTTGCCGTGATTCATGAAACAGTTGGGCAGCATCAGGTTTGGCACCTTGAAGCCGCCCTCTTCCGACAGCATGAAGAAGCGATCTTCTGTCACTGGTGTTTTGAGTGGTGCGCCTCGCTTCTTCCAGTCCGGCAGCAGTTCATTCAGCGCCCTGGGATCCAGCACGGCGCCGGAGAGTATATGGGCACCTACTTCGGAGCCCTTTTCGAGGATGCAGACATTGATCTCTGCGCCTTGCTCCTCGGCCAGCTGCTTGAGGCGAATTCCAGCGGCAAGGCCCGAAGGACCCGCGCCGACAATCACCACATCATATTCCATCGCTTCCCGGGCGACCCCGTTTTCGGACATACTGATCTATCCCATCCACTGTCCGCGCGGCGGCAGACTGGTTCCGCCAAAGGGTTGTAACCACTGCGGCTTTCGTTGAAACTCATTGAATGTGCGTCGCCATGAGCAGATCGTGCGCACGAGAAGAGACAAATAGCGCAGAGGAGCCTTTGACGCTATGCCCGATCGCCAGCCGCCGGATGAAGGAACTTTGCCTGCCCTGCACGCAGCGTTGACGCTCCAGATCGACGCCGGTGCTGACGAAGCGATCGGTGAACAGTCCGTCAACCGGCTGACATTGTCCGCGCCCACTGCCGAAAAATTCCGGCAAGACAGGTCGACGCCAGAATCGGGCACCGATCTCGACGCTCGGCGCGAAAGCCGACCACGAAATCCGATTCGGCTCGAATCGACAGACGCCACAGTGTCCACAGCACAGGAAATAGCCCGAGCTGCCCAATCCCTGGAGGCACTGGAAGCCGCCGTCAGGGCCTTCAATGGCTGCCCCCTGAAAAATACCGCCATGAATACGGTCTTTTCCGACGGTGCGCCGGAAGGCCCCGTCATGCTGATCGGTGAAGCGCCAGGCGCGGAAGAGGACAAGGAAGGCAAACCTTTCGTCGGAGCCAGCGGCCAGTTGCTTGACAAGATGCTAGCAGCCATCGGCCTGAACCGAAGAGAACATGCGTACATCACCAACATCGTCTTTTGGCGGCCACCGGGCAATCGTGAACCTTCGGCAAGCGAAACCGCTGTCTGCCGCCCTTTTCTGGAGCGACATATTGAGCTGAAGAAACCGTCGATTCTGGTCTTTCTTGGCGGGCCGTCAGCCAAGACCATGCTGAACCGAACAGAAGGCATCACCCGGTTGCGCGGTCGGTGGTTCGATTTTTGCACGCCGACCATGGCGGAAATGGAAGCCGCGCCGATTCCGGCCATGCCACTGTTTCATCCGGCCTATCTGTTACGCAGCTCGCTGAAAAAACGTGACGCCTGGCGTGACCTGCTGGCGATCAAGGACAAGCTTGACGCCCACGAAACGCATGCTCCGATTGCAAGAGAGGTTGCAAGAATGGAGGCATGACAGGAGAGCAACCTGGTTGCGGCAACGCGATCCTCTGCCGATACCGTTCGATACGGGGCCGGAAAATTCGTTGGCAAGGCTTGCCTCAGAGCCTGTTCCTGCGGCCTCGGGCTGTGGCCCTCTGTCGGGAGATTGGCGACCGACGCTGGAGGGTGCCATGGCCTGGACCGAGGCCACCCGGGCGCAGCATGGCCGTCCGCATGCCGCTTCCTCATGCGCAGGTTCGCGCGAGGACCAGGGCCTGATCCACAAGAACATCATGATATCAAGGACTTGTGATTCAGGCCCTCAGGCGCTGTGCTTCATTGCGGCGCGGCACACCGCCAGTCGCAATCTATTTGCACTCTCGGGCCGAGCAAGTAAGTCGCTCTTCCTAGTTTTCAGCGCACAAGATGCACAGACCGACGGGTACCGGAGCTATTTGCATCGCGCCAAGCGCAACATCGTATCAAGCCTGTGATGACGGCGGCCGTCAGCAGAGCGAATTGGAGTCAAGGATGGCATCCGTCCCGCTTTTGGTATCATTGGTCTAGCCATCAGCATGTTGGCCAGCACCAAAGACCGGCGCAAGGAGTTGCAGCCCCGAGCACGCTATTGCGGAAAAATCTATACCTTGTCCTCGACTTCGCCGCGAGCTAACGGCAGCAGCCAAAAGGACTTGATCCGGCGTGCCAGATCAGCGGCAGGATTTATGACCATTTTCTTTGCTGCGCGGGGCCTCTCGACGTCGATTGGCAAATGCTACCGCGCCCACGATATCGAGCAGGTTCTGTAAACTCTCTGAAAATTCATCAAGCGTTCGGCCACAGATGCCGTTAACTGCTGGAGCACGACACTCTTCCAATCCGCTGAACAATGCCTTATATTCAAGATGTCATCCTTGGATGACTATGGTGATAAATGGCTTGCGGAATAGCTGTTGCGGACCCGGGGGCAGTACCCGGCGCCTCCACCAGTTTCGTTCGGACCGAGTGGCCGTGCGCCGCTCGGGATCCGGCTCAAGACGGGGGCGAACCAGGATCGACGTGCAGTAAAAGGTATGCTTTTCACCCGGTATTGTACCACCGTTATCGGGCTGATACTACAAATGCTAACGACAATGATCGTGTGGCACTCGCTGCTTAGTTTCTGAGCAAGCGCGGTTCGGGAGGCACCGGGCAACAGAAGCCTCCCACTTTCAGAACATGCTGCCTTGCCCCACTGATCTTGCATGACGCGTCGACAGAAACTGCAGTAGGTCAGAGACCCGGCCGCTGTGCCACATTCCAAGCTTGCCGCAGCGGGCGGCAACCGCATAATGGAATAACTGAGACTTGAAAGAGAGAAAATTCGGCCGGGTGATGGAACCGGAACTTCTGCATTACGAGAAGATCGTCGAGGAAGCCTTGCGCAGTGTTGTCCGAACGGCGCTGGAACAGGTGATGGCATTCGGCCTGCCCGAAGGGCACAGTCTGTATATCACTTTTCTGACAACCGGCCCGGGGGTTGACGTTCCCCAACGCTTAATCGACATCTACCCGGAAGAGATGACGATCGTCTTGGAGCACCAATTCTGGAATCTCCAAGTAGAAAAAGGCCGATTTTTCGTCGAGTTGAGCTTCAGCGGCCGACAGGAGCAGCTTGAAGTGCCTTTCGCCACCGTCACATCCTTTGCCGATCCGTCCGTGCCGTTCGGGCTCAAGTTTGAGTTGACCAAGACAGCCTCGGAAGACGAAAGTATCGGGTCCTCTCTCGCGGATAGCGTTTTGGATGCTGGCAACACTGCCCCGGCTGCCAGTAATGAGGACAAGAGCATCGATCCCGACGCGAAGAACAAGAAGAGCGGAGAAGCGACGCAGATGGGCGAAGTCGTAAACTTGGATTACTTCCGTAAGAAGCGGTGATCCGCGATTTCCTGATAGACAGGCCAGCAGGTTCCGTCGCTGCCCCATGGTACCAAGGCGACCATGGACAGCCTGTTCATGGCGGGTGTAGCTGAAGGTATCGCCACTACCGGATCGCGCGCTGCCGATGGCAAACGAAAAACTGAACCCTATGTAAGTCGGGTCGTGCCCCCGAACGGGTGTTGGCACGGCTTGCATTTGGGCCGTCGATCACTACGCAGCCATCTTGCAGCGCTCGGTCCGAGCTGGATTGCAGCAGGTTCCGATGATCCCGGATTCTGTAGCTGTTCGCCCGGATGTTGACGATGTGGCGTGGTGGACCATGTAGTCGACAAGCACCGCTGCCATCACCTTGCCACCGAGCACACCGCTTCAGTCCTTAATGCCCTTGTTCAAGGTCTGCACGGTGGACCCCTTTTCGTGCCTGGCGTTGATGAGCTGGAAGAGCAGCAAGGCATCGTCCTAGCTGACCGGCAGATAGCCGATCTCGTCGACCACGAGGAGGGCGGAATATGTCGACACGCGCAGGCGGCTCGACAGGTTGCAGTCGTTCCGTCGTCGACGATCCGCGGCTATCTGAAGACCCGCAACGAGAAGTTGCCGCCATTCCACTGGGCCCAAATCTGCCGAAGAGATCATCAGATCAGTGAACAATGTGCTTCAGTTAGAAAGCGGACAAGATACTGGGCTTGCATCCCCGGACAGCGTTTCGCCCCGTCAGGCGGGATCTTCTCGATCCACTCTCCGGTCTGGATATTCAACCGACCGGTCCCTGTGTTGGCGCTGCGCTTTACCGATAGGGATGATCTTGCTGTCTTCACGGAACACAGCTTCAAATTCCGGTACGAGATTCGAAAGATACTGATGAACCTGCGCACCGTTCCCGCTCTCACAAGCCATTTCGAGCGCCTCCAGTTCACGATCAAACGCGTTCCAGTCCAAATCTCTGAGACCCGCTAGCAGCAGCTTCGGATGGCCGGACTGTCGCAGCGCCTCGCTCTCGTGAAACAGTTCTTCGAACAGTTTCTCGCCGGGGCGAAGTCCTTTGTAGACAATGTCGATATCTCTGCCCGGCTTACGCCCCGACAGCAGAATCATCTGATGGGCGAGGTACTTGATCGACACCGGCTCGCCCATATCCAGAACGAAGATATCCCCACCCTTCCCGACTGACGCGGCCTGAAGAATCAGTTCGCATGCCTCCGGAATCGTCATGAAGTAGCGCATGACCTCCGGGTGCGTTACCGTGACCGGCCCCCCCTGGGCAATCTGGCGCCTGAATAGGGGAACCACGCTGCCAGCAGAGTCGAGTACGTTGCCGAATCGGACCGTGACGAAGCGGGTAGCGCTGGAACGCCGGTTGAGGCCCTGACAACAAAACTCCGCAAGACGCTTGCTCGCACCCATAACGTTGCTGGGATTCACGGCCTTGTCCGTCGAGATGAGCACAAAGGTTTCGCAGCCGTTTTGCATTGCCACATGCGCGGTCCGGCGCGTACCAATAACGTTGTTGTACACCGCTTCGCGGACTTGGTGTTCAAGCAGCGGGACGTGCTTGTAGGCGGCGGCGTGCAACACCAGCGATGGTCGGAATCGTACGAAGATATCTTCCATCCGAACTCGGTCTGTGCAGTTACCAAGCAAGGCGTGAATCTCTCCTTCAGGCCAGATCTCGTTCAGCTCCCGGTCGATCTCGAAGAGATTGAATTCACTAACATCGACGATCACCAGACGCGCTGGAGAAAGGCGGGCCAACTGACGAGAGAGTTCCGCACCGATGGAGCCACCGCCGCCTGTGACCAACACGGTGCGTCCAGCAATGCCTTCGCGAATGCCTGCCCAGTTCAGTGACACCGGCTCGCGACCCAGCAGATCTTCAATGGAGACTTCACGCAACAACTCGAGGCCAGCGCGTCCGGAGGGCAAGTCCCTGATGCTGGGCAGGGTCTTCATGGGTACCCCGGCCTGCTCGCAATAATCCACAATACGCCTTATCTGGCTTGATGTCGCCGCAGGGATCGCAAGCAGAGCGACATCGGCACTCAGGCGCTCAACGAGACGCGGAATCTTCGCGGTATCGCCCAGAACCCGAACACCATGAATCTCCCGGCCCTGCTTGGCGGAAGCATCGTCGACGAAGCCGATTGCTTCGTAACCGGAATTCCGGTTACGAAGCAATTCTCGCACCAGCATCTCGCCCGCTTCGCCAGCGCCGATAACGAGAGCCTTGCGCCCTTGTGGTCGATAGAACCCACGGTCCTTGCTCCAACGGTAGAGTAGACGCGGACCACCCAGGAGTACGAGGAGGATGACCGCGTAGAGCGGGAAGATGGAGCGCGGGATGCCCTGAATTTGCGCCAGCAGAAACAGCGCCAGCAAGATCAAACAAACCCCGGTGGCGATCGCCTTGACGATGCGTACAAGGTCCGGTACCGAAGCGAAGCGCCACACACCGCGATACAGCCCGAAGGACCACGCAGCGGCAGCCTGCACGACGATCACCATCGGCAGAGCGTCCAGTGACGCCTCAAGAAAAGCAGTCGGAATACGATCCATATTGAAGCGCAGCCAGACGGCGCCCATCCAAGCAAGCGGAATCGCCATCAGATCGCAGACGAAGGCTGCAGCGCGACTGCGGATACGATCAATCAGGTCCATGCCGCTCTCTTCAGCCTTCCAGCTTGCCAACGAGAATAACAAGGACAGTATAGACGCTCCCCCAGCCACATAGTGCAACCCACTGCCATCCACTGGTGGCATGCATCATTAACAGTGCACTTGCGGCACAGGCGAACATAAGAGCATATGCCCACAGGGTCGTGCGACGGTGGCTCCAGCCCAGTTGCACAAGTCTTTGATAGCAATGGCCACAATGCGCCTCCCAAACCCGCTCCCGGTGCCAAGCGCGCCGAAACAGGGTCAGCGTTGCGTCCGCTATGAAGGGTGAGAAGACGAGGATGCCGATCCACAAGGGGAAGGCCTGCGCCTGATCTGCAGCCAGAAGGAGAGCGGCGGCCGCGAACCCCAGTACCGATGCTCCCGCATCTCCCATGAAGATGCGTGCAGGTGGAAAATTGAAGCACAGGAAGCCGACGCAAGCCAGCGCGACGACCCCACCCGCGAGCGCCAGATCGGCGCTCCCGCCCAACATTGCCAGCACGGCGCAAGCGGCGAAGCCGATAGCTCCCATGCCGCCGGCGAAACCATCCATACCATCCATAAAGTTGTAGAGATTGGTCATCCAGACGACAAACAGAACCGTAAAGACCGTCCCGACGGTAGCAGACAGATGAATCTCTAAGCCCGGCAGGGCGAGGTTGCTGGAAACCAGTCCCGCTGCCACAAGTCCCAGCGCCGCGGCTGCGTGCACTGCCAAGCGCAGAACAGGCGAGACGTGACGAACGTCGTCGACGATGGAGACAATGAAGACCAAGGTCGTGCATCCCATCATCACAATCATGACATCCGGCAGAGCCCCTTTCATCGCAAGCGCCAGATATCCGACCAAGATGCCACTGAAGATGGCAAGCCCGCCGCTACGCGGCTTGGGCGTAGCATGCAGGGAACGGGCATTGGGCATGTCGAGAAGCACCGGTCCTGTACCTCGGCAGAGCGCGAAGGTCAGACCCCACGCGACCGCCAAAGTGATGCCACCTGAGAGAGCAAACGCAGTCACGAGGCCGAATCTCGCATAACCTCCACCACCTCGCCAAGGGCATCCTCAAACTGTCGCCGCGGCGCAAAACCGAAATCGGCGCATGCACGATCGCCGTGATACAGAGCCGATTGCGTCAAGCGCTGCAAGGCAACGGAGTCGAAAGGTACGGGGCGACGCCCCAATGTGCCCAGCAAATCCCCACCGGCAGCAGCCAGACGCAGCATCCAGTGCGACAATGCGATGCGCGGCAGCGGTCGTCCAAGCGCGGCGCACATGGCCGCTTGCAATCTGGGCAGGCTGTAGGCTTCGCCGTCGGCGATCAAGTAAACGCGGCCCGTGAGAGCCGTATTTGCGATGGCGGCGATGGCGGCATTGCACACATCCTGCACATGCACCATCGAGCGGCGGCTACCGAGGTCCGGGAATCGCGGCATGTGACCGGAGGCGAGGCCGTGCAGCATACGCTTCAAGTTACCTTTCATACCCGGGCCGTAAACCAACGGGAGGCGCAGCACCACCGCATGGCGGGTCGACGCCGTGGCGAGTACAAGCCCTTCCGCTTCAAGCCTGGCGCGACCGTAGGCCGTTGTCGGGCGCGGCGTTGCCGACTCGTCGAGCCCGGCGACAGGCGTCGACTCTCCTATCGCCTTGACGCTGCTGATGTAAGTGAAGCGGCGTATTTTTGGCCCGCATGCCGTCAGCAGGTTGTTCGTACCAATGACCGAATTTTCCCTGTGCAAACCGTCGCACTTTGCGCCGCCGGAAACATGAGCATTTCCAGCCAAATGGAACACGGTGTCGACCCCAGCCAGCGCATCGGCGGGCGGGGGACCTGTGACCAGATCGTGGATTATCTCGGCGGCCCAAGGTCCCGGCCGGGAGCGTCGGTGCAGCGCGATCACCCGTGTACCAGCACTGCACAGCCGTTCGCACAGAGCACGCCCTATGAAGCCCCCGGCCCCGGTGACTACCGCCTGCATAGAGGTCACCTTACAACCTCGACGACTTGGGCATAAAGATCAAGGGTCTGACCGACGACCCGGGTTTCGGAGAACCTCTGCACATGCTTACGCGCTCCGCGGCCAAGGCGGCCACGCAGTTCGGGATCATCAGCAAGGCGGGCGATGGCTCTGGCAAGGGCACTCACGTTCTTAGGCGGCACCAGAAGGCCCGTACGCTCGTGCAGCACCAATTCACGGCAACCTTGTACGTCGGTAGACACCATGGGACGGCCGCAGGCAGCCGCCTCAAGGAGCGACTTGGGTAAACCTTCCCGATACGAGGGCAGCACGGCCACATGGCTGCGCGCCCACACCCCGGGAATGTCATCAGTACCCGGACACCACTCAATAACACCCTCCCGCGCCAGCCCTGCGAGGGCCTCGGCGCGTACGCTGGACGGGTTCGCCGGGTCCGGAGGGCCCACCAGCCGGACGCGCAGAGAGGGATGAGAGCGTGACAAGGTCCGCGCGGCCTCCACCAGTTCGAACACACCTTTGTCGCGAAGCATCCGCGACACCATCGCGACCACCACCGGCCCGTCCGGTTCCGCTGTCGGCACGAAGCGTGCCAGGTCCACGCCGGAACCAGGAATGAGTGCGACTCGCGACTCAGGCGCGCCCAGAGACCGCACGGCTACTGCGTCATCCGCGTTCTGGACCAGGATCCAAGTGCCGCGACCCACAAAGGCAAGACGGTAAGCGCTACGCACCAGCGGACGGAGCGCGCGGGCCATGACACTGCGAGACACGAATACAAAGCCGAGCCCGGCAATGGCATTGACTACCGCCGGGACACGGGCAAGAAACGCGGCAAGAGAACCATAGATGATCGGCTTCAGGGCAACGTGATGAACCAGCGCCGGCCGCTCACGCCGGTACAGGAAAATCAGTTCCAGCAACGTTCGCAACTCGCCCAGTGGCGACATGCTGCCTCGGCGTATCGACAGCGGGTACAACTCCAGGCCAGCATCACGGATACTCGCGCCATGGCGATCAACACGCGTGGCCACCACTACCCGCCATCCCTGCGCCCGTGCGGCCCGCGCAAGCGCGAGACGGTGCGAGCAAAAGTACCAGTCCTCGGTTACGACGAACACGAGGGTAGCTGATCGTGCGCCCGGCGTCACAACGCCTCGTGCCACTTTCGTGACAGGAACAGGCGCATGCTCCTCATTGTACCGAACCCTGTCTTCGAACGCCCCATCAGCAACGATTGAGAGAATCGCCGAAGCAGGACGCGAATCGCCAGCCTGGCACGTCGGCCGTGCGGGCCCAAAAGCCGCGGCAAGGACACCGGGCAAAACTCCAGAAACGGCGTGTGGGTCTTCCGCGACACCGCCATGAAGACATGGCTCACGGCGGTGAAGGTGTCGTCAGGCCTGCGGGTGAGCGGATACAAGGATTGCTGGCCCTTGATGTGATCAGTAGAGCGGCCCGACATCATCTAGTTCCGCAACCGTTTCTGCATCGTGCCAGAGTGGCTGCCGCGCGCCGATTGATGGAATATCAAGAATGCCCAAATCACGGAAAGCTGACCAGTCTGCGATCAACAAGTCAATACAGAGCGCTGTCACGGCCAGGAATTGAGATTATACTTGCGTGCTTGCCTGAGTGTCATTGTTCTCCTTCCGGTACCAGCTTTCTGCCCCCGGCGGCGCGCAGGGACTGACAGGTTTTCCCCGAGGAGAAGACGGCGTGGACCAGTCGTTAAAGTGTTGAAGCCGGTTTGATAATGCGAGTTTCCAAGTGATCGCGTTTGGGCGAAGGATTGGCGACATTGCTTTCAATCATGGGATGTTCTGCTATCGTGTGGAAGCTTGACCCGGTCTTCGTCAAGAAACAGGTCCTCGCTTTCTTGTCCTGTTTGTCGGCGAACGGCCTGTCGAAGTCAGGCATGTCGCTTTCGACATTATCGCGCGCCATGCCGATCGAGGTTGTCTTCCGATACCAATGCACCTTCGCTCGACGAGCCACCGGATCAGATGTTGAATATGTGACCGGGCGATTCAAACTCATTTGATCATGACCGTTGCGGAAAATCTAGCGAACCTCAACGCCGCCATCTCCGAAGCTTGTCGGCGCGCCGGTCGGGCTAGCAGTGATGTGACGCTGATCGCCGTATCCAAAACCTGGGATGAACCCGTAGTGCGCCAGGCCCTGGAGGCCGGCCATCGCCTGTTCGGCGAAAACCGCGTTCAAGAAGCGGTCTCCAAGTGGCCGGTGCTTAAGGCGATATTCCCTGATGTCCGCGTGCATCTAATCGGCCATCTCCAAACCAACAAGGTAGCTGAGGCCGTATCCTGCTTCGATCTGATTCAAACTGTTGACCGGCCGAAACTAGTCCGGGTGATTGCCAGCGAACAGAAGAAGCAGAAACGACAAATTGAGTGCTTCATTCAGGTCAATACCGGAGAGGAACCGCAAAAGGGCGGCGTGGCGCCCGGAGAAGCCGCCGGGCTGGTAGCATCGGCCCGCGCGGCAGGCCTCATCGTAACCGGTTTGATGTGCATACCTCCTGCAGACCAGGAACCGGCGCCGCACTTCGCCCTGCTGGCCAAACTTGCCTGCGATGTCAGAGTCGACTACCTGAGCATGGGGATGAGCGTTGATTTTGCTGTTGCCATCGAACAGGGAGCGACCCATGTCCGGATCGGTTCAGCGATCTTCGGGCGACGTGGCGGAACCGCGCCGTAAACCTTTGGAAAAGATTGCCTCCGCTGCGGTTGCCGGCCTATCTTGTCGGGTGTTATTGATGGAGGCGCTCAGTTCCAACTCGTATTTTTGTTGTTCAGTCAGCATTGTAGGCTCTTTAAGTGAACAAACGGACTTCCGTTTCCGGAAAACAACTCCTACTCGTTGACGACGATGCAGACCTGCGGGATTCGCTGGTGGAACAGTTTCGGCTACACGAGGAGTTCAACACCGACGTAGCCTTCACGGCAGCGGAAGCGCTGGAGAAGACAAAGGAAGGCCGATACGACATTATGCTGCTGGATGTCGGCTTGCCGGATATGGATGGCCGTGAGTTGTGCCGACTATTGCGCCGCAACGGCGTCAGGGCCCCGATCATTATGCTAACAGGCTCCGACAGCGACGCCGATGCCATCCTGGGCTTGGATGCCGGTGCCAATGACTATGTGACAAAGCCTTTCCGTTTGGGCGTTTTGCTGGCTCGGCTGCGAGCTCACCTGCGTCAGCATGAGTCCAGTGAGGATGCTGTCTTCATCATCAGCCACTACACCTTCCATCCAGCCATGAAGTTGCTGGTAGCCGAGGAGACTGGTCAGAAGGTGCGGCTTACGGAAAAGGAAACCGCAATCCTCAAGTTTCTGTATCGCGCCAATGGTGAAGTGGTATCGCGCGAGACGCTGCTGACAGACGTCTGGGGATACAACGCCAAAGTCACCACGCACACGCTGGAAACCCATGTCTACCGCCTGCGCCAGAAAATCGAGAAAGAACCGGCCCGGGCAGAGATACTGGTTACAGAGCCGGGCGGATACCGTCTGGTACCGTGACCGGTCCGTCGCTGTCCGCCTGATAACCGAAGCGATGCCCACAGACTCATGACCGTGTCTGCTCCCGATCAGGATGATTTCTTTATTCGCTTTCACGGTGTGCGTGGCACGATTCCCTGTCCGGGTAGCGAATATGCACGCTACGGTGGCAACACGTCGTGTATCGAGTTGAGGTGCGGCGGACACCTGTTCATCCTTGATGCGGGAACTGGCCTGCGGCAACTGGGGATCGAACTGGGTGCTGAGGGCCTGATCGATACAGATATCCTGCTGACGCACACCCATATAGACCATATTGTGGGAATGCCTTTCTTCATTCCGATGTTCAGGCCCGGCAACAAGATACGAGTTCACGCGGGTCATCTGTGGGACAATGAGGAGCGCTTGCAACAGGTGTTCTTGCGCATGATCGCTACTCCGATATTTCCGGTTCCGCTGGAAGCTCTGGCAGCCGACATTGTCTTCAAAGAATTCCGTGCCGGCGATACGCTGACCTTGCACAAAAACGTGACGATCCGCACTGCGCCGCTAAATCATCCCAATGGCGCCACCGGCTATCGTATTGAACATGGCGGCAAGTCAATCTGCTATGTAACCGATACCGAACATGTCGAGGGAAAGGTCGACGCGAATATTCTGTCCCTGATCCGGGGCGCTGACATTTTCATCTATGACGCGACCTACACGACCGAGGAATATCCGGATTTCAAGGGCTGGGGCCATTCCACTTGGGAAGTGGGCGCAGAACTCGCCACGTTGGCGGAAGTGGGACGATACGTGATCTTTCACCATGCGCCCGATCATACCGACAGTGATATGGACCTTATCGCCGACCGGTCGCGCATTAAGTTCGAGGCTTCTATTGTGGCGCGCGAAGGACTCATTATCCGTCCTTGAGTTCATGTGCCGCCGCTCCGTTTTGAAGCCGGGCGCCACGGGCGCGAAATGTCATCCGGCGCGACCGGCAATACGGGGACGGGAACGAGAACACGAACACCACAGATTGATCCGAGGCCGAAAGATGTCGGTCGCGTCCCAAAGCGCAAAGGTAAAAGGTACCTGCCTATACACAGGAGCGTCTTGCGCGGGCGTTCCGCGGATCAGACCCGGCACGATGGCCAGTAATGGCAGTCGGCGACCCTCGGTGTTTGCCATCCGACGACATTTCCCGTCCCCCGATGCTTTTGCCGACATTGGCTCCCGAAGGCTTCATGCGGTCTGCGTCCCGAGACACCACCGTTCTTCCCGCATGGAAAGCGCTCTGAATCGCGGATGACAGGACTTCGTTACCTGTAGGGGTCCGCCGCATCCCGCAGACCGTCGCCCAAGAAGTTGAAGGTCAGAACGGTGATGATTACAGGCACAACGGGCAACATCAGCCAAGGATACAACGCCACCACGTTGATATTCTGCGCCTCGGACAACAGGACACCCCAACTGGTGATCGGCGGCCGTAATCCCAAGCCCAGAAAACTCAGGGCCGTCTCGCCCAGGATCATAGCCGGAATTGACAAGGTGGCGCTGGCGATGAGGTGGCTCATGAAGCTGGGTAAAAGATGTCGGCCGATGATGCGGCGCGGCTTGGCGCCCATTAGCTGTGCTGCAGTGGCAAAATCCTCTTCTCTCAAGGCGAACAACTTGGAACGGACCGCACGCGCCAGGCCGGTCCAGTCCAGCAGGCCCAGAATCAAGGTGATGCCAAAGTAGATAGACAGAGGCGACCAGGTTACCGGTAATGCCGCAGAAAGCGCCATCCAAAGCGGCAGAACCGGGAAGGATCGCAAGACTTCGATGATCCGCTGGACGATGGAGTCCACCCACCCGCCGTAATAACCGGCCAGCCCACCGATCGCGATGCCCAGGAAAAAGCTGATGGCAACGCCCACGAACCCGATCGTCAGGGAAATTCGCGACCCCACCACCAGACGGGAAAACATATCGCGACCCATCCGATCCGCTCCCAACAGAAACAGCGATCCGCCTTTTGCCGCGCAAAATACGTGGAAATCCATCGTTGCCAAGCCAAGGAATTCGTATTTCTCTCCAGTGCAGAAGAAGCGGATTCGATAAATTTTTGAACGATCTGAAATATATATTCGTCGCAAGGAGTCTTTATTTAGCTTGTATTTCAGACCATATACGAACGGTCCTATAAATTGACCATCATGAAATAAGCGAACGGCTTGGGGAGGCGCGTAAATATATTCCGTATTGCGTGACTCCATGTTGTACGGCACGAGCATCTCGGCGATCAGCGCACAGAAATACATAAATACCAGCACGCCAGCGCAGAATACCGCGATCTTGTGTCGACGCAGCTTCCACCACATCAGCGTCCACTGCCCAGCCAGATAATAACGTTCCTGCTCCGGGGTCAGCGTTTCGATCGAATAGGGGTCAAACGGCGCCCGGGAAACGTAATGCTCGTTCGCAGGGGTCTTGGGTTTGCCGATCATTTGATGGGCCGTCCCTGCAATCGAATTCGGGGATCAAGCAACGCCAACGCCAGATCGGATATCAGAACCCCGATCACCGTCAAAAGCGCCAGGAACATCAGGAAAGAGCCCGCCAAGAACATGTCCTGGCTCAACAGCGCGTCGTACAGCATTTTTCCGGTCGTCGGCAGATTCAGGACCACTGACACGATCACGGCGCCAGAAATCACCTGGGGCAGCAAGTCGCCAATATCCGAGATGAATGGATTAAGAGACATCCGCAAAGGATATTTCATCAGCAGCTTGAACGGCGGCAGCCCCTTGGCCCTCCCGGTTACTACGTACTGCTTCTGCAATTCATCCAAGAGGTTGGCGCGCAATCGGCGAATCATGCCGGCCGTCCCCGAGGTGCCGATGACGATCACCGGTATCCACAGATGCTCCAGTATGGAGACGATCTTGCCCCAAGTCCAAGGCTGCCCGATGTACCTTTCATCCATCAGGCCGCCGATCTCGGTCCCAAACCAGACATTGGCCAGATAAACCATCACCAAGGCCAGCAGGAAGTTGGGTGTGGCCAGACCTAGGAAGCCAATGAAGGTCAGCGAGTTGTCTGCCCAACTATACTGGTGTGTCGCGGAATAAACACCGATCGGGAAAGCGACAATCCAGGTGAAAATGATCGTGGCGAAGGAGACGATGAAGGAGAGCCATAGGCGATCGCCCACCACTTCGGCGACGGGTTGTTCATATTCGAAGGAATAGCCCAAATTGCCCTGAAGCAGACCAGCTGCCCAATCGAGATATTGCAGCATGAACGGCTTGTCGAGGCCGTATTCTTCTCGTAGCGCCTCAATCTGCTTGAGGTCGGCCGGCTCGCCAAGCTCCCGCAGTTCTTCGATCAATGTAGTCAGATAGTCGCCGGGCGGCAGCTGGATTACGACAAAGACGACGAAGCTGATCGCGACCAGCGTCGGCGCCATGATCAACAAGCGATGAGCAATATAGCGGAACATAGGCGAGCAGGCGTCGATCAGCTAGGACGGTGGGCAGCCGGTATGGCCATGGTCAATGTATCGCTTTCTTGGCTTTGGCGAACCAGAACGTGTCAGGCCGGTAGATGCCAAGATGCGCGCCGGGGTCCCATGCCCAAACCCCCTTCCTTGGAACGTTCCGCAACCGAACATTTACCACGACTGGCTGAATGACACCGCCAACGATACCGATCGTATAAACTTGCTCAGCGCAGATCTTGAGCATCTGCTTCCAGATATCGCGGCGCGCGGCAACCGAGGTCGCCATCTCCCATTTGTACAGTAATTTGATCAGTTCGATGGCACCGGGGTCGTCCGGCTTCTGGCCAGATTTTCCCTTGCTGGAATAGTACAGGCCCCATTGCGACCACTGAAGCTGCACCTGGTCCGTGGGCGCCAGTTCCAATGGCGGCGTATCGGCCCTGACATTGGCATAGTCCATGCCTGTCCACATTGCAACATGGGTAAGGCCGGCATAGACGCGCCGCCGGAACATTTCGCGGCGGGTATTCTTCGGGAACAGGCGAATGCCGATCTGACGCCAGGAATCCTTGACCAGGTTCATCGCATCCGTGTACTCGCTGCCTTCTGATGCAGCCTCGACAATGATTTCCAGCGGTCGCCCGTCAGGCAGCAAACGGTATCCGTCGGCGCCGCGACTGGTCAGACCGATTTGATTCAGCAGTTCATTGGCTTTCCTGATGTCATATTGGGTCCAAGCCGCGCGATACTCCGGCTTGAACAGCGGACTGCTCGGAAGGATCGTATTGCCGCCTTCATCGGCCAGGCCGTAATACATCACATGATTGATTTCGCGCCGGTTTATCCCAAGGGACAGCGCCCGCCGGAACCTTACATCGCGGAACAGCTTCCGCCACACAGGATCCTTGTGGTTCAGGTTCGGGTACAGTGCGATCTGAGACCCGACCGCGGTTTTCCACTGATAAACCTTGTGTTTACCCCGGTCCTCACCGCGCTTCAGGAAGGTGAAGTCGGTAAAGCGCAAGTAACGCCCCTGCAAGTCGGTTTCGCCGACGCCAGCCTTGGCAGGGATGATCTTGCTGTCGGCGATCACGAAAACCAGGCGGTCAATGTAGGGCATCTGACGCCCGTTCGCGTCGATCCGGTGGAAGTATGGATTACGAACGAAGACGTAGCGATCACCCGGCGGCCTGGTCGTGGGAACCCATGGCTGCAATGTCGGCAGTTTCGGGTTTTGAAATCGAAACATCCGCCCGAGTTTACGATGATACTTGGCCCAGCTTCTAGGTTCCTTGCCCTTCTTCGTCATCTTCTGAAAAAGTTTCTTCGGTGCATAATTCTCGTGAAACTGCTTGATATAGTGGCGTGGCATGTACAGATACAGCGGTCTCGGCCCCGCCAAGGCCGGCAGGAAATACGGGTTCGGCCTGTCCCATGAAAAGCGGACAGTGTGCGCGTCGATGAACTCCACTTTCGGCGTTTTGCCCTGAACCAGCAGGGCTCGGGGAACCCCATACCGAGATAGGGTTTGGTTGTTGACGACGTCTTCCCACCAGTAGCGGAAATCGTCCGTTGTGAAGAGCTTGCCGTCGGACCAGCGATGGCCCTTACGCAGATAGAAGGTGAATACACGGTCACCCTCCACCTCGAAACGCTCCAAGATATCCGGTACCAGCGTGTAGTTTTCGTCGTAGGCGACCAGACGGGCATAGCCATAAACCACGGCCATGCGCGTATCCTTCGCCCGAGCCATCAGCATATTCAGCGAGCCGCCGTACTGACCCGGCTTCCGGTCTGTACCCTTGTAGGTAACCAGCGACGGCGTTTCTGGCAGCCGTACGGCGATGGGCGGCAGCTTGCCGCTGGCGATGTCTTTCCTGAACCACGGCGGCTCGACATAAGCCGTGGCGATGCAGGGAGAGAGCGCGCTGGCGGCAATTGCTGGCGGCAACAAGGCCGCACCCAAAAGAGTTCGGATCGATCGCATCAGCTTGTCACCTTTTCAGGACAACCAACTCGTCCAACTGCGCATCCTCCCACGCACGGACCAGATGACCGCCGCCGACATCGTGGAATGCTTCTTTCTGTTCCGGGCCGCGCAGGGCAAACGGCTCGGGCCATTCTTCGGGTTGCGAGGCCTTGCCTTCCATCAACGCAGCAAAGTCCAGCTTGTGGTCCAGATCCGGCTCCGGCACTGCGGCGACGAGCGCTTTGGTATAGGGATGGACCGGGCGACGGAATAGCTTCTCGCCCGTGGCAACTTCGACGATGCGGCCAGCGCACATCACGGCAATACGATCAGCTACATAGTTCACCACAGCCAGATTATGCGAGATGAACAGATAGGTAAGACCCAGATCATTTTGCAGGTCGCGCAGAAGATTCAGGATTTGCGCCTGGATCGATACATCCAGCGCCGAGACCGGTTCATCGCAGATCAGGAAGTCTGGGCGCAGTGCCAGAGCTCGGGCGATGCCAATCCTTTGCCTCTGTCCGCCTGAGAAGGAATGTGGATAGCGGTTCAGGAAGCGCGGGTCCAACCCTACCTGTTGCAGGAGATCGCTGACCATTTCGCGGCGCTGGGCGGGATTTCCAATCTCGTGAATCTTGAGCGGCTCGCTCACGATATCGAATACTGTCATACGCGGGTTCAACGAGCTGAACGGATCCTGAAAGATGAACTGGACCTTCTGGCGGTATTGCTTCAACGCGTCACGGCGCAGGCCCAAGACGTCAAGAGCCTGTCCCTGGTGATTATAGGTGATCGCGCCGGCATCCGGCGTCAGGGCGCGCATGATTATCTTGCTCAAAGTGGTTTTGCCGCATCCGCTTTCGCCGACCAGACCGAGGCATTCGCCCTGGTGCACATTGAAGCTGACATGATTCACCGCGCGCACCACGTCGGCTTCGTCGCCTTTGCGAGTACGGAATGTTTTGGTGAGGTTCTTCACCTTCAGCAAGATATCGGCGCCTTGCGGCCATTCCTTCCGGGTTTGCAACAAGTGACTGGCTCCGGCCTTGATTTCCCGCAAGGGAGTCAGCCGTTCACCCCGATCCATCTCGAACCGCGGTACAGCCTTCATCAAGGCCTTCAGGTAGGGGTGTTGCGGATCTCGGTAGATCTGCTCCGTCGTACCGATCTCCATTATCTCGCCATGATACATCACTACCACTTCTTCGGCGACATTGGCCACGACGCCCAGATCATGGGTGATCATCAGGACGGCCATATTGAACTGCCGCTGCAGATCCCGAATTAGCTTCAGGATCTGCGCCTGGATCGTCACGTCCAGAGCCGTTGTCGGCTCGTCAGCAACCAGCAAGGCTGGCTGACATACCAGAGCCATGGCGATCATGGCCCGCTGGCGCAGGCCGCCGGAAAGCTCGAATGGATAGGTCTTTACGGCGCGCGCCGGTTCCGGAAACCCGACGCAGCGCAACATATCCAGTACAGCGGCGTCACGTTCCTTAGGCGTCACCTTGCTGTGCAGGCTCAGCGCTTCACCGATCTGGCTACCGATGGTATGAAGCGGCGATAGCGAAGTCATCGGCTCCTGAAAGATGATCGATATCCGCCCACCGCGGATGGCGCGCATGCGCTTGCCATCCGGACTTTCCTTGGCCAGATCGAACACGCGCCCGTCCAGCTTCGGATCACGAAACAACACCGCACCATGCTTGATGACCGCGTTGTTGGGGAGAATGCCCATCAGGGTCTGCGAAAGGACCGTCTTGCCGCTGCCGCTTTCGCCAACCAGCGCCACCGTACCGCCAATCGGAATCTTGAACGAGGCGCCACGGACCGCAGGGACTTCGCTGCCGTGTATGCTGAAGGAAACGTGCAGGTCGCGGATATCAATCAGTGGTTCGGCCATCACGCGCCCCTGCCGATCAGGCAGACTCGTTCATGTGCGCTGGGTCGACTCCCAAAGCCTGAAAATTTTCCAGCGTTGCCTGTGTCATCGGCAGTTCATTGCGCAGTCCGGCCGCGAGTGCCGCCTTGGCTATGGCGTTGAACTCTTCCAATGTCGAGTCGATAGAAAATCGCACGTGCGCCGTACGGACAGTCAGTTGCATCCACCCCTCAGATCTGTCGCGACGCAGGGGAAAGAATCGCAGCGTCAGTTTGTTCAGATCAGTCCAAGGCACATACCGCCCAGACAGACTTGAAAGTACTGTATTTGTGAGCGTCAGGCCGTCTCCAGTCAATCGATATTCAGTGATGGAACGCAACCACGAGCGCAAGCCATAGACAGCAAACAAGGCCGACATTCCCAGGAACAGCCACATGCCAAATGACGTGCCCCAGGCAACGATCGCAAGTGGTGCGCAGATTAAGAGACCGGCACCGGCACGCAGATAATCATTACGCAGGGTTTCGTGCGGGTAACGGTGGATCGTCATGGCTCAATGGTAGAACAACGACGCCGCATCGCGCCAACGGACAGCAGCATGCCGGCTGGTCTCGTCAAACAGGCGCGCCAGGAAGATCCAACAGTCGTCATCATGAAGCAAATGATGAGTCAGCAGCCCGGTGGGCTCGTCAGGATCGACCTGCCTCTGGCGACGCGCCTGCAGGTGTGCGGTCATCTGGGTCAGGGCCGCGCTCGTCCCCACGAAGCCACGCGACCCCTTCCAGTCGATGACATCGACATGGGTGTTCACAATCCGCATGGGGCCCAAGGCGGGCATGTCCCGCGGTCCAAAGCGCGAGAGACCGAGATAACCTAAGTCCGGCAGCATCACGCGCAAATGGTCAGCCAAACGGTTCCAGGG
>JAPOST010000141.1 GCA_026709535.1 Rhodospirillaceae bacterium | reverse complement strand
CTCGAGTAGCGCCGCACCCGCTGGCAGGTCAAACCGGTCTTCAAGTCGCTGGCGCAGCGGCCCAAGAGCGAAGAGAACGCCAAGGCAGGGCCCGGACATCTCCTCCAAAACCATCCCGACGACGGGAGACGGGCCGGCCATAAATCCGTTTCGCAAAAACGCCCGTTCCTCTCGGTGCGTTGCCCAAGCGCAGACTACGAGCGCCTTGCCGGAACCCGACAACAGGCCGCGCGCACAGCTTCACCTCAATGGAGCGATGTCGCCGGCTGGCCAAGGATTTCGAACGGAGCCTGGGGAGTTCCTTGGCCCAGGCGCAGTGCACCGCTGATGCTGCGGATGGCCGAGCCCGGCAAGTTATGCGAGAACTGCGTCTTCCACCTCGCTTTGGTAGAAACTGATTATCAGGCGATGATGTCTCACGCTCTCGGTGGAACACTTCATGGAGGCTCAAACCACAACCTCATTCAGAGTCTCTGCCAGACACCGAAAGCTGGCGAATGTCGAAAACAATGGATCTTCCGCTGCCGTTCGGACCGAGCAAAACCATCAGCGGTGTCAGTTCCCTGATATCGACATTCGCCACTGCCCCGAAACTCTTGACCGCAAGCCGTTCAATACGGGCAGGTGCAGCATGCGTATTCATCAGGCATCTCCATCATGAGGTACGGCAGTGGCGATTAGGTGATGCTTGCTTTCCTATATCCGGAACTGTCGGAACAGCTTCCGTCAACGTCGTTATCAATTGGAGCCGTGGTTGTTATTCCTCGAAACCGAAGGACTGGTCATCCATTTTGAGGTCGCGAGCATTGGCCTTTACGGTATCGACGACATCTTCGGGATAGCCTTGCTCGCCGGCAGTACCTTCAAGTTCAAGAGTGAGCCGCAGGGAAGACCCACCAGTACGGGTGAGTTCGACCAGCAGCCCGTCCATGATGCGGGCGACTTCAAGCCCGGCGCGGTCCGGATCTATACCGATGCTCGCGAAGAACCTCTTCGGCAGGCGTTTGGGCGCGACTGGGGCCGGCTTGTCTCCCGATTGTTCAGAGCGCGTCGCATCAGTCGCTGCATCGCCGGAGGCGTCTCCGGCGAAAGGCGCCGGTTCCACCGGCTTGATGGCTTCGCGGCGGACCAGGAGTCCAGAGCCCAGGTCGCCTATCAGTCGAGCCGAACTGCCGACTCCTTCATAAAAGCCGGTTTCCTCGTTGAACCCGGCAGCATAGGCATAGGGAGCAGCAAGATCGGCGAACAGCCGTTCGAACGCGCTGCCAAGGGTTGCTTCGTCGCGGAGCCTCGGCATGTAGACATAGGATGCAAACCAGTCGCGGATTTCGTCCAGCGGAATATGCTGCCTGTCCTGCGGCCACAGGGGTTCGAGTTCCTTTGCGAGATTGCCCGGCCCCAAAGTCTCCAGAACGACGCTATCCG
Source organism: Rhodospirillaceae bacterium (assembly GCA_026709535.1). Classification (GTDB taxonomy): domain Bacteria; phylum Pseudomonadota; class Alphaproteobacteria; order Bin65; family Bin65; genus Bin65. The sequence goes on along the minus strand of JAPOST010000141.1, from coordinate 5,621 downwards.
AACAGACGTTTTCCCAGACCGCCTGAGGGATCGGTTTTGCGCCGCTGCGGTTTACAAGACGCCTGGCGCGGATCGTATAGCCAGTCGCCATTCCTGCGCCGCGTTCTTCCTCGCCCGGCTGCTCCGGATACAGGATATGAACCCAGGCGCTTCGAACGCTCTGGCGCAGGGACTCACGAGCGCGTCCACACTGGGTTTCAGCGTCCTGAGTCTGTGCGCCAGTCAAGCTCTTCAGCAGGTCTCCGTCGCCGAGAATCGATTGCCAGGCGCGTTCACGGCGGGCGTTCTCGCGAGCGGCATCAAGAGCCGAGGCGTCCGCTGCCACGAAAACCAGAGCGTTGCGGTAGCGTCTTTGTCCACTGCCGCGCCGTTCGATCGTCTCCCCGGCCTGGATCACAGCCTGCGAGGCAGCACTGCTGCTGGCGTCGTGAGATGCAGAAGGCGGCAGGATAACCAAGGCCGTCGCGCGGCGATCGTCTATGTCGGTCGGATTGTCGGGCGCGGCATGCACACGCGGGAAGCCGGCGCGGTGCCGCTGCTCTTCCCGCAGAAATGCATGTATCCGCTGATCGGCCTGCTCGTCGGTCACATCCCGGGCGCGGTCGGCGACCAATTTGTTCAAGGTCGGTTGCGGCGAGAACCAGTAATTGTCGCCGTCGCGATAGAGATGAGCCGAACGGGTCGCAATCTCCTGCAAGGCTTCGCCGAAGATCGCAACCTGGTCGCCGGGTTGGGCGCAGGACAGTCGAATTGCGGTTCCGCTCAGTCCGCCGCGCGCTGCGCCGGCATGCGGCGCCGTCGCAAAAAAGACAGCGCGCGCAGCGGATCGCGCTGCTTTCGACTTGGAGAAGCGCGGACGCTGCGCCTCGATTCGAGCCGTCAGCGACTGATCGCCATCGACTTCGGATTGCAGGATCGGACCGAAAGCCCGGTCCAGCGGCTCCAGCAATGCAGTGCGCACCTTGTCGTCGCGGAACGGCAACAGGGCTGGTGTGATGAGCGGCGCCTCGCTCTCGCCGCTCCAGAGTGCATAGACAGCGTTGGCCATGATCTTGAGGATCCCGCGAGTACGCTGGAACTTGTCCAGCAACGACCAGTCACCCGAGAAACGCCGCAGCAGTTCGGGATGGAGTGGATAGGCCCGCCGCATCTCGTCTTCATAGGCACCCTCCCGTACTTCCGGCGGGAAATCCCTGCGATAGTCCCGATAGAGCTTGCGAAAGGCGCGTATGGTATCGTCGCGCGCCTTCTCACCCGCTTCGTCCAATGGCTGGAACAGACGGCGGCGAACGATCTCGAAGGTTTCAGCACCGCTCGCCGGCGTCCATGCCGATTGTACGCGCCCGAAGATCTTTTCAAGACGTCGAAGCGCGTCGCGGCCCTGCTCATCGCCGACTTCCGCGCCGGACTCCGGCAAGGACCCCACCACGACCGCGCCCCTCACCGCTGCAGCCGCTTCGGTCAGCGACTGGATGAAGGCGTGGAATGCGTCGTATTCGAGGTCGCGCAATTGACGCGCGAAGGCTACCACCTCATCCATCAGGATCAGGCAGGGAGCGGCGTCCTGCAGAATCGGGATCAGCCGCTCCGATCCGGGATTGGCCCCCGCCTGCTCCGAGGCTGCGATACTCTCGACAGCGTCCCAACCACCGAGCCGCCACGCGAGGTAACCCCACAATGTACGGATTTCACGGCCGTCCTTGACATGCATCGCCTCGGCCGTGCCCTTGTGAGTGCCGACGAACACGGCCACGCTGACCCGGTCAAGCGTCGAAACGCCGGCGGCTTCGAAAATCGGCTTCAGACCCGGAAGGTCCTCTGGCCGGTATCCCGCCTTCGCCGCGCCGGCGAGGTGATACAGCGCCAGCATGGTATGGGTCTTGCCGCCGCCGAAATTGGTTTGCAGGCCGATAACCGGCTCTCCCCCACTACCCGCCAGCCGCGCAAGGGTCGCGACTAGGACGCGCCGAAGTCCTTCCGTCACATAGGTACGGCGGAAAAACCCTGCCGGATCGTTGTACTCCTCACCGCCCAGGCTCTGATCCACCTGCGCCAGATCGGCGGCGAATTCAGCATCAGAGAAGCGCGCCGCCAGCACATCGGGATGGGGGAGGCAGACGTCACGCCAAGGCCTGAGCCGATCCGGCGGAGGAGGCTCGTCCAGAACCAGGGTCTCCGGTCCGGGGGCATTGATGCTGTTGACACCACGCTGTTCGTCGTAGAGTCCTTCGATGATTGTCGCTTGCTGCGTCGCGCCGACTGCAGCCGACAACTCGCGCATGGCATCAAGGTAGCGCAGCGCCTCACGCGCCCGAAATTCGCCGGAATAGTGAGCAGCGCTGTTCCGCGCATCCATGGAGAGTGAAATGAAGCTTCGCGCCTTCCGCAACCTGTCGTCATGCCGGAACAGATCGTTCCAATTGTCGAGCAATGTCTTCAGCAGCGCATAGACATCAAGGTCTCTCTGGTCCTCGCTGCCTCTCGCGCGACTGGCCTGTTGACGCCAATGATCGCCATAACGGTCGGTCATATGTTTGGCGACATAGGAGCCGAGCCCGATACGAAGAGCCTCAAGACCCCTTTCCACCCGTTGCTTGGCGGCCAGGGCCGCATCTGAATTCGTTGCGGTGCTCACGATGTTCCTGCCCAGCTGTGTTTGCGATTGGCCCGGCCGGGCCACTTCATTTCAGCCCCTCGGACTAGCCGGCTCTGATCGATCGTAGCGGCAAGGCTTCGGTCTCCAGCGTCGAAAGGTCGAGGCGCCGCGATGCCTGGTCGATGTCAAAGCCTACCACGCCGCCGTCAGCGTCGAGATCGACATTGAGGCCGTCCGAAATTTCGCGGGTCTCTGTTCCCGGTCCAGACCTGAATTCGATATAGAGACTGTCCGTTTCCGGGTAGTAGTGAAGCTTCATGGTCGATCCTTTCTGAATCCTCGATCGAAGAAAGCGTTATGCACCGTTTCTCCGTCTGCCAGCGTGACAACACGCAATATACGCGGCGCATCGTCTTGTGGCCGCCTTATCTCACCCCAAAAACGAATCCGGCCGTCGGGCTGCAACGTGCGACGGAGCGGAGCGGCGATGACTTCGGCGCACCATGCAGGATCAATATAAGGGCGCTTTCGCAGAACCTGCTCCTCGAAATACCGCGTGGTCTTCATGCCTTCTCCGGACTGAGGGCGTTCTCTCACGGTCGTCTCTAAAGCAACAGAGGCTCCTCCGCCTCCTGCGGTTCGATATCTGCCGCCGCCGCTTCGATGGCCGGCCATTCCTTCGCAAGCATGTTCCATATCTGAGCTTCGGCTGTCCGGCCCTTGCGCTCGCAGATTTCGTAAAGGCGGTAGGTAAGATCCCGCGCCGCACCACTCCGCTCCGGCAGCATTCGAGCATAGAGCCGGGAAGCGGCCTCAATCCCGCCAGAAGGCAATTCCAGCACTCTAGCCAGATGCTGAGCGCATTCCCAGTCGGTCAGGCGCTTGTCGGTCTTCGGATCCCAGTCGACCGGCAGTTCATCCCGGCGTAGCAGCCGCGCCGTACCGCCCTGTGCGCTGAATACCTGGGCGGTCTCGAGGTCGCCGATGCCGATGCCATAAGCTTGGGCCATCGTAATTGCGTCGCCCGACTTGCCTTCCGCCATATCGAAGGTCTCGAACCAGTCGATGCAGAAGCGGGAGTCAGGGTCGTGACCTGTCGCTTGCTCGCCAGAAATTTCGTCCCGCACCTGGTTGATCAACGCAATGGCGGTACGCACGGTCATCGGCGTATCGTCGGGCTCCAGCACTTGGGACGCCGCTGTGAAGATGCCCATACCAGGGCCTATCGAAGCCTGCGCCATGTCCACCGGACCGACTCCGCCAGCACGAATCCGGACCAGAGCGTCGGGTATTTCCGAGCGGAGCTGCGCCATGAATTCCCGGCGCGTAACAATGGGAGCATCAACTGGCCGTCGACGGCAAACGAGAACGATGGACGACGCGAGGGCGTTAAATCGCTTCTTCAAGTTTCCTGCAAGTTCCGTCCGAACAGGCCAAGTACCGTCTATTACATACCCGGCATCGACAATCCCCTGCAAGAACGTCGCCCAGCCAGCAGAGGTCAACCCTTCTTTCGCAACTTCTGATTGCTTGAAAGCGTAGTAAATGGTGACGGGATAGTCGTCTGCGCCGGATCGGTGCATGTTGCGTAGCGCCTTCCCCATTCCTTCCATGAAGAACTGTTCGGCTTCGTCCTTGCCACCATGACGGTAGGGTGTGGCGACGAGTTCTTCTTCCTTCGGTACCAGCACGCGGCGAAACAGATCAGGCCAAACATCACGCAGGGCGCGGCGCTGCCAGACATAGAAGAAGTCAGAAAGGTCAGCGTAGCCAATGTTGTCGTAGTAGGGAGGATCGGTTGCCAGCACAGCCTCAGTAACGAGCGGCGTGTTGCTGGCTGCATCTTGCTGGATCACGGCGCCTTGAGCTGCTGCTATCGGACTATTGGCCACTGCATTCGCGAGATAACCCACTTGTCCGACAAAATTCCCGCTCGAATCGCTGAACGGGTTGGCTTCGCAGAAATCCCAGACCATCGGAAGCGCCTGACGAGCGAATACTTGCTGAACCTTGGCTCCTCCCGGATCCCAGAAGGTGAGGCTGGAACATCGATTTGCTTGTCTGCTGACGCTCAAACCCAGATAGGTCGCCACCGCCTCGGCGTAGGCCTGCGCGCCAGTGCCACCTTCGGACAGCCGGGGCGCCGCAGCGTCCATGCCGGCAGCCAGCGCATCCGCCAGCACTTTATCACGCGCCTCCGAAACCAGGTCCGAAAACGTAGTGAGCGCAACCAACTGCCGATCGGTGAAGAGGTCCCGCCATCGGCGCATGCCGTACTCTTGGACGCGGAAACTAAGCGCACGCGCAGGCAAGTCTGTGTCAGGAGTCCAAGCGGGTCGTACCTCTCTAGCGGCCCTTTCTTGTGCTGACGTGGAACTCAGATAGGCGCGACCCTTAACTCCCTCGCCGACGATGGCTAGGAGAGATGCACCCATCCGACCGGCTTTGGCCTCGGATCGCAGGTAGTCGAAAGGCATCGGCGAACCTGACATCAGGCACAGGAACTGGCTGCCACTACCACCGGACTTGGTCCCTGTCTTTGCCTGTGGTGGTGGCGTTCCGACCCTGACCACGAACCGGTAGCTCCGGCCCTCGATCACCGGTTCAACCCATGCCTCCTTACCCTTCTTGCTCGACAGCACGAACGAACTCGCCAGCGGCACTTCCACATCCGCAAACGCAGGGTTCGGACTCCGCACCGTGCGCGCCCACAGCCACGCGATGACTGTGAGCTTTCGACCGACGCAAGGCTTGAGGTCCGGGCGTGCCGACGCCATCGCTTCAGTGACTGAAACCTTGGGATATAGATGCCCGATGCGGGCTTCGGCTTCGTCGCGCATCCATTTGCCGTAATGGCCGATGTCCTTGGCCAAACCCTGCGCGCCCTTCCACGCAACATGCGGGTCACGCTCTGGGTTAACCGGCGGCAGGTCGGCGAATTTGGGCGGAATCTCGCAAGTCGCCTTGGATACCAGTACCGCAACCGGGTTGAGGTCCGAGCCATGGGCTCGAAGCCCAAGCCGCT
>JAPOST010000054.1 GCA_026709535.1 Rhodospirillaceae bacterium | reverse complement strand
CCTGACGCCTCAGAAAGAGAGTAGTCAACATCAGCCGGCAGCGTAAAGCTATCGCCTGCTTGAAGGGCGTACTGCCGATCTTGCAGCGCTAACGTGACGCCGCCTTCCAAAACGAACTGGAACAGGAACTCGCCATCGTGCCGGTCGGCCACATTGAGTGCATCCGTCTGCTGGCGCAAGACTGCGACGCGGGCAAGACCGTCAGTTGCCTCGGCAATGCCGACCTCCCGCGACTTGAAGCCGTCAAGCGGCCCCTCAGACCAAGTTGCCGTCGCCGCGACATGCAGAGCATAGCGCTGACCGCTGAAATCCCGCGCCGGATCGGTCTTGCCGGTCGGCAGGTCAAGATCGTGATCCAGCAAGGTCATATGATCGGCCGGGCTGCCGATCTCGATGACTTCCAGTCCGTCGGAACTTTCCAGTACCCGGTGCCGGATCTGCGGCGGCTGCAGAACACAGCTGCCAGCTTCCATCACGAAAGGCTCACCCTGATCTTCGTACACCAATCGGACCCAGCCCTTGTAGACATAGATCATCTGAAAACGAATCTTGTGGAAATGCACGTTGTCGGGCACCGGTCCGCCATTGGGAATCCGGATATGGGAAGCAATGAAGCGCCCACCTTCGCGTCCGGGAATCAGATCACGGTAAAGCATCCCGGCGCGACCAGTGCCCCATGAAGCTTCATCGTCCATCTGCCGGACAGTGACGGCCTGCTGCAATCGCGGCAGCGCAAGCGGCGGATTGCCAGATTCGAATCGAATCTTCGTTCCGTTTGGCGCAACCCGTTCTGCCATACCGTCGAAAAGCGCATCAGGTGACTCGGTCCGGATGAACAGATCCGGCGACGGGCCGGTAACGGTGCGATCCAGCCTGATCCGCACGCCGTAGGCGGACAGGGTCGCCACAGCCGGATTGTCCGCCGGACAAATGGCATCCAGACGAAAACCCAGCTTCTCACGGAAGAATGACAGCGTGTCATCAAACTGTCGGCCAGGCAGAACGATTTCGGCTTGGGTCGCCATGGACCTTACTCCGACAGGCCGGAGACAGCCTGATCCAGAACCCTGTTCGCGGTATCCCAGATCATCTGCTTCCATTCCGGCGTATCACCATAAAAAGCATCTCGAATCTGTTTCTTGATAGCCTTGCCCAGATCGGAGTCGATATCGCCATGCAAATGTAGCCAATTGTCGGCGCGCAGGGCGTCGAGCACATCCAGAACTGGCTTGGTTCCGTACTCCAGCGCCACCGCAGTCACCTCGGTGTTGGCGGCAATGTCGCGGAAACCGTTTTCCATCGACCCGGTCACTACGGCCGAGAGGCTTTCATTCTTTTCCGGAGACTTGACATCGTTTCCATACCATCGTCGCGCACGGTCGTCGCTGCCCCTGTTATTGCCTTCCACGCTGATGATTTCGCAGGCTCCATATTTGCCCAGACCGGTATGAAAATCGAGGTACGCAACCTTCTTCGCGCCCCTGCAATGTTCGTTGATGATCGCGCGCCATGTTTGCGCCGACCACGACAAAGCCCGGCCGCCAAAAAATAGGCCGTCCGGATGATCGTACTGGCCGCCGGATACCGCCGCCTGGAACGCGAACAGGCCGCGCTTGGCGATAAAGGACATGATGGCCTCGTCAGCTTTCTGCTTCTCTAGCCCTTCCCATTGGGCGATCGCCAGCCAGGAATGCACCTCGTCATATTGCAGATTGGCTGGGTGACCCAGTTCATGGTCGATGTTATTGCGATTGAGATCGATATTATCCTCGTTGACCCGACGCAGCCATGCAAACCCGTGCGGATTTATTGCGTGGACCAGAACCAGAGCACAGCCCTCAGGCAGCCGGTCGGCCAAGCTGGTCTCCAGCACACCGACCTGACAGCCGGACCCGCAGAAACCTTCAACGCCGTGTGTGCCGGATGAAGCCAGGACGATGAGGTCGGCCTCTCTCGGCAATGGCCCCAATCGCGCCACGTCGACGAACAGGTCGTCACCATTCGGTTGTTGCGCCTGGGGATGGCGGTACGATGTCACGGTAGCATCGGCAGCGGTTGCTGAACCAAGGAATTTCGTACGAGCATCGGCATAGTCGGCAGCGAACCAGGATTCCGGATGGGTCATGAAGAGGCCTTGCTGTTGCTTGAGCAACGTTCGCATTTCAAGATCAGGTCGCATTGAGATACGACAGCCGCAGTCAGCCCGCCACATTAAAACGCATTGTTGACGGGCTCAGCCGTCCCCTCTGCAAGACTGACCTAACCGGCATAAGTGCCCTGTTCGGCCGGTATTCGGGGCCCGCTACCGGTAAGCGCTGGGTCTATCGGAACTGCTTCGATCTGAAAGAACGCAAGGAGGTCGAGGCGGGACCGACATTCTTGTGATCGTCCTGTCTGTAGCCATGAATGTCCGCCAGCAAACCCGGGGAGCGTGGCAACTGGTCGGCGGGCACGGTTCGTTGACAGGTTCCGGTGCTCCGCCTATGTGTCAAACACCCGACTTATTCCGTTGCCGCCTCTCAAAATTCGAGGTCAGGGCGCGGCAAATTTGCTGTCTCAGGAAATCCCTACATGCTCGGCAACTTCGCCAAGAAATTCTTTGGCTCCGCCAACGAGCGCTACGTCAACCGCGTCCAGCCACTGATCGACAAGATCAATGCCCTCGAGGCGGAAATGGGGGCGCTATCAGACGAAAAACTGGCCGCCCGGACCGGTTGGCTGAAAAAGCGCCATCAAGAAGGCGAATCGCTGGACGACTTGCTGCCCGATGCCTTTGCCACGGCCCGTGAGGCAGCGCAACGGACGCTGGGCGAACGCCACTACGACGTCCAGCTGATCGGCGGCACGATCCTGCATCGGGGCATGATTGCCGAGATGAAGACGGGAGAGGGCAAGACGCTGGTTGCTACGTTGCCTGTATATCTGAATGCGCTGTCCGGCAGGGGCGTCCATGTGGTGACAGTCAACGACTATCTGGCGAAGCGCGATGCCGAATGGATGGGGCAGGTCTACAAGTTCCTGGGATTGACCGTAGGCTGCATCACCAACGACCAGGAGGATGTCGAGAGGCGTAAAGCCTATGCCTGCGACGTCACCTACGGGACGAACAACGAATATGGATTCGACTATCTCCGGGACAACATGAAGTTTGACCTTGAGGAAATGGTTCAGCGGCCGTTCAACTTCGCCATCGTCGATGAGGTGGACTCGATACTGGTTGACGAAGCGCGGACGCCGCTGATCATTTCCGGCCCTACCGAGGATTCCTCCGAATTGTATCTCGCGGTCAACAAGGTCATTCCGAAGCTGTCGGAGGAAGACTTCGAGATCGACGAAAAGCAGAAGACAGTCGCGCTGACCGACGACGGCACGGAGAAACTGGAAGGTATGCTGCGGGACGATGGCCTGCTAGGCGAGCACGGTTTGTATGACATGCAGAACATCAGCGTCGTGCACCACGCCAACCAAGCGCTACGTGCCCATACGCTGTTCCGGCGCGATACTGACTATATCGTCAAGAACAACCAGGTCATCATCATCGACGAGTTCACCGGTCGAATGATGGAAGGCCGGCGTTATTCGGAAGGACTGCATCAGGCGCTCGAGGCGAAGGAAGGTGTCGAGATCCAGATGGAGAATCAGACTCTCGCATCAATCACCTTCCAGAACTACTTCCGCATGTATCCGAAACTGGCCGGCATGACTGGTACGGCCATGACTGAAGCAGCCGAGTTCCTGGATATCTACAAGTTGGAAGTGGTTGATGTACCAACCAACATGCCGATCGCCCGACTGGACGAGGACGATGAAGTCTATCGGACCGGTGACGAACGCGATAGTGCCGTCATCGACCTGATCGATGACTGCTCAAAACGCGGACAGCCGACCTTGGTAGGGACGGTCAGCATTGAAAAGTCCGAATTGCTGGCCGAGAAACTGAAGCAGAAAAAGGTATCGCACCAGGTTCTGAATGCCCGACACCACGAACGGGAAGCTTACATCATTGCCCAGGGCGGCGAACCGGGCGCGGTGACTATCGCGACCAACATGGCCGGACGCGGTACCGATATCAGGCTCGGCGGCAACGCCGATATGCGAATCGAGCATGAGCTTGGCGACTTGGCGGCTGGACCTGAGCGGGACAGGAAAGAGGCGGAGATCAAAGCCGACGTCGAAGCCAAGAAGAAGAAGGCGCTGGACGCCGGTGGCTTGTTTGTCATCGCGACTGAACGACACGAAAGCCGTCGGGTCGACAACCAGTTGCGTGGTCGCTCGGGTCGTCAGGGAGATCCCGGGAATTCGCGCTTCTTCCTGTCGCTGCAGGACGATCTAATGCGGATCTTCGGCTCCGAACGAATGGAAGGTTGGCTGCAGCGCCTAGGTCTGAAGGATGGTGAGGCCGTGGTCCACGGCTGGATCAACAAGGCTATCGAACGGGCGCAGAAAAAGGTCGAGGAACGAAATTACGAGATCCGGAAGAATCTGCTCAAGTTCGACGACGTGATGAACGACCAGCGCAAGGTAATATACACCCAGCGTATCGACCTCATGAAGACCGACGACGTCTCAGTGCAGATCAAGGAATATCGCGAGGAGACTGTCGAGGCGGTCGTCGAGGAGTGCATCCCCGAGGGCGCTTATGCCGAACAGTGGGATATTGACGGTTTGCACACCCGGATCATGTCGGTCTTCGGTCTGGACCTGCCGATCAAGGAATGGGCGGCCGAGGAAGGCATTGCCGATCAGGAAATCTATGAGCGCGTTCTGGACACGGTCGACAAGCGGATGGCAGAAAAAACGGCGCAATACACGCCGGAACTGATGCGCATCGCCGAGAAGAGCATTCTGCTGCAAATCCTGGATCAAAAATGGAAGGAACATCTGCTGCAACTCGACCATCTGCGCCAAGCAGTAAATCTTCGCGCTTATGGCCAGAAGGATCCGCTGATCGAGTACAAGCGGGAAGCATTCGAGATGTTTCAGTTGATGCTGGCTGGTCTCAAGGAGACCGTTGTCGGCGCACTGGCGCATCTGGAAATCGAACTGGACGCAGACCCGGACAGCCTGTTGCCTCGGGGCGACGACCAGAACTGGGAAACCATGGGCCCGGGTCTGGAAGACGCGGACTTGGCACCGTTTGGCCTTCAACCGATGGGCTCTCTTGAAGATATGGCTCGGATGGCTGGCATGCGCGCGCCAGACCAAGGAGATGTGCCGGAATTTGTGCCCGAGTATGTCAACGGCAACGGCGGTGTAATGGCGCCGGTCCGGTCGCGCAAAGCGGCCGCGACCATCGACCCGAACGATCCGACTACGTGGGGCAAGGTTGCCCGGAACGCGCCTTGTCCTTGCGGCTCTGGGAAAAAATACAAGCACTGCCATGGCAAGGCATAGCAGACTTACGATCGAACCAGTCCAGTCGCACGCCGAGTGAGTTTGAAAATCGGCATGGTGTTCTTGCCGCCCGATGTTGTCCGGCAACTCTTTCGAAATTTACGGCGGATGCCCGCAGGCTGGTCGCGACAGGATCATTCGCCACCGTGATCATAGCACCAGACCACATGCCGATTCTGTTACCTCTCTCGACTCGCGCGGCGAAAACTGCTGGATTAGACATGAAGAAACGCAGGATATTGCCTTGCCAGACAGATCAATTACCCATCACATTGTTGAAAAATCCGTCCGATCGGGTATTTCGTAGGCCATGCCGACGTTCCTGGAATTCGAAAAGCCGATTGCTGAACTCGAAGGCAAGATCAAGGAATTGCGCCATCTTTCCGATGGCGGAAGTCTCAACATTGCCGATGAGGTGACAAGGCTGCAGGAGAAGGTGGAGCGCATGCTGCGCACCACTTATGCAAAGCTGACGCCTTGGCAGAAAGTGCTGGTCGCCCGACACCAGGAACGGCCCCACGCGCTGGAGTACATTGAAAACCTGTTTGACGATTACGTGCCCTTGGCTGGCGACCGAGTCTTTGGCGAGGATTTGGCCATCGTCGGCGGCCTGGCCCGGTTTGACGGCCGTTCGGTCGTAGTGATCGGGAACGAGAAAGGGCACGACACCGACTCGCGGCTAAAGCACAATTTTGGCATGGCCCGTCCGGAAGGCTATCGCAAGGCCATGCGCCTGATGCGCCTGGCGGAGCGCTTCCATCTGCCGATCATCACGTTGGTCGATACCCCCGGCGCCTTTCCCGGCATGGGTGCGGAAGAGCGCGGCCAAGCGGAAGCCATTGCCCGGTCCATTGAAACCTGTCTTGACCTGGAAACCCCACTGATCAGCATCATAATCGGTGAGGGAGGCTCCGGCGGCGCGATCGCGCTGGCGGCAGCCAATACCGTTCTGATGCTCGAGCACGCCGTCTATTCGGTGATTTCACCCGAGGGCTGCGCGTCTATCCTGTGGCGCGACGGAGGCATGGCCCAAGAAGCGGCGGAAGCGATGAAACTGACCGCCCAGGATCTGCTGGACTTGGAGGTCATTGACGAGATCATTCCGGAGCCGATCGGCGGCGCGCATCGGGACAAGGACGAAACCATCGCCAACATGAACCGCGCCATCAAGAAGGCGCTGAACAACAACCTCAAGATTGACGGTCCGATTCTGCGCGAGAAACGCCGAGAGAAATTCGGCGCAATGGGGCAAAGGGGCCTGAGTTGAAACAAACGGCGTCCAGCCGTCGAGCGCCACTGCACATCACGGATATAAAATCGCCCTACCCCGCCCAAGCGCTGGTTTCGTCAGAGAGCTCTACCTCCAAGGAATAACAGGCTTTAGCATGTCACAATCAATGGCCTGCCAGAAGGCGCGCTTCTGCTGGATTCGCTGCGCTGTCGTGTAGCGTCACTTCCGGGGGACGCGCAGAATCAGCCAGCCTCCGTACCCGACTGGCGTTAGCTGGATTCCGATCCGCAGTTCGCGCAAGCCGTAGGGATGATCAACACCTTGCTTGATGCGAATATCAATTGATTTGTCGAACGTTTTTGCCTTTCGTCCGTAGCGTGCAAAGATCGCTGTTCCGGTCCAGTCGGCCCGAGAACGGCGGACTGGCGAGGATGACGTCGAACCCGCGCGCAGGGAACCCGAGTTCCCCCTTGGCGACC
>JAPOST010000090.1 GCA_026709535.1 Rhodospirillaceae bacterium | reverse complement strand
TCTGGACCATGGCTTAAATGTCCAGATGACGCATGTCGAGTTTGATGTTCGCTTGAGCTACACCCGGTCAAACTCTGGGGGAGAATGATTTGGCACGCAGGTATAAAGAGTCATCCGTGCACAGGGCTCGGAAACCATGCTGTCGAACTTGATTTCCGACAGATGTAAGGATTGTTCGGCGGGCCGGCAACCAGACAATCGGTTGGGAACGCTTCTTTGTCGCGAAGTGCGCTCATGTCGTTGGAGAATGGCGTGATCACGGGCCGAAGGGTGTCCGCACGACGAATGCGCAATCTGTGATGGCTCTGAGGCAGTTATAAGAAGACTTGCGGTCGGTCAGGCAAAGCCGTAGCCGGAATGGAGCCGCATCAGAGACCTTGATCGGGAAGTTCGTGTCCCAATGCGTGTTGATGGCCCAGAAGTTCCCGCCTTGGATTTCACCAAGGTCCCGATGAGGGTGTTTGTATCTTGGGCCGTTGGGCTGAAAGAGCGGCGCGTCCGGGCTCGCCAAGACTAGAGTGGCGTCCGGGTTCTCTGCGAGCGCGATGCCAGCCTGAACGCTTTGCCAACCGAGGCTTGAAGATGCCACGTGCTCTGCTGCCCCAACCCAGCCATGCCCCGTGTCCAGAAGGATCTCGTGGTCAAGGCCCGGCAAAGACACATCCCAGTTGATCGAGAATGCCCTGTTTGCATCCGCGCAGTATTGCATCGCTGTCAGAGCCGGCCGGCCATATCCTCCGGGCAAGTGCCAGACCAAGGATATCCGAATGCCCGAGGCGAAGTTGATATCGACTGGTTGCGACCCCCCGCCTGAATCTGAGGTCGGCAAGCCCAGTCGCACTTCTGCCGGGTCGATTTCGAAAAGATCGTTCGGGTTCCACCCAATCGGCTTTTGGGAACGCTCCCAGTATGGCGCCTGGAATATGTCCCGTTGCGTGAACCCGTTTCGCAAGCACTGGACGCTGGGGAACAAGGTGGGGATTCTCAGGATGTCGTGACCCGAGGTTTTGTCTGTCCACTGGGCGAGCCCTCCGGTCGCCGGACAGATATCGATGCGCGCAAGAGCGTTTTCGATCCAGCCTTGCCCCACACGACATTCCAGTTTTGCGATCCGCGTTGGGCGCAGGATTGCGACGGCCCCCGGCGCGAGATTGGATCGGATCCGGTGTCGCCCGTCTGGCGCACGATCCTGTAGCGCGTCTGCCCAGCCATCGTCGCCCATGCCCGGAAAGAACTCTTTGGTCGCAAATGCTTGCGGGATCGAGATCTGTGGCCCGGCACCTCTGTCGACTGGGACCGGCATGTCGATGGCAAGTTCGACGTTACCGGTGTTGGTGACCCAATATGCTTGGTTGTCCGGGCCGAGGGCTGGATGAGAGAACTGGTCGAATCTAGGATCCCCCTCCACCGGGCTACCGGCTTCCGCCGCCCTTTCGCGTGATGACGTTGCGGCAAGCCTGAGCGCGAGCGCGAAGGCCCGATACGCGTGGCTGGATTTCTGGGTGCGCTGTGCTGTAGCGAAGATGCTGTCGGGGGATGTGCAGGCGCTATGCGCACCCCAGGTGTGTTCATTGTAGAGCGACAAGGCTTCGATAAAGTCAACGAACGCCGGATCGTTTTCTCCGCCCATGGCTTCGATTCCGGGCAAGAGTCGCTCGGCGGAGCGGGCAGTTGCGGTTTCCAGTGGTGTAGAGGCGACGCCGTCGCACCAGCTGTCCATCCATTCGCCGCTCTGGCGCGGCAGGCCCTGCGATTGCTGGCGGATGATTTCTGCCAGCCGGTCAAGCGTCACGATCTCCATCTTCACGTCTTCGCGGGCATTCCAGTCCTGAACCGCATGGCTCAGATGGAGGTCGGGAAAGACGTTGTCGCCATTGGCGGCATTGGTGACCGTAAGGACCGAGAAGTCGAAGGGCCAAAGATCGCTCTCCATGTGCCGGTCGAGGATCGCCTGAAGCCCAGTCTTGTCTTGTTCACCCTTTCGAGACAGCCGCAGGAAGCCACCGATTCCGTAGTGCTCTCCCTGAAGGACCAGCAAACTGCCGCCCGAGCGGTTTTCCCAATGCCAGGCGGAAGGCACACGCCTGCCCCAGTAGCCCCGATGGGAATTCTGCTGCATCATCAGGAAATTGACGCCGCGCTCCGCAAGAAGGTCGTTCCAGAACCAGGCGAGGCCGTTCACATCGCATTGCATCGCGGAGTGAACGGCTATCCCGAACTCCTGCCAGAGCGCGTCGATGTCTTTTAGCGTCTGTATGGCGAGCGACCTCGATACCAGCGGTGTCCAGTGATGGCGAAGTGCCCCGACCGAAATTCGTCCCGCATTGTGCAGTGCCTTGAACCGGTCGACGTTCCGTGCGGTAGTGCTGCGCAAGTAGTCAAGCGTTGTCGAGGTTATCTCGCAAGTCCAGCGCTGCTGTGCGCCCTCGGGTGCGTTGGCCGTGGCTTCGCAGACGTCTAGGGCGAGGTCGAGGATGTCCCGGTGGTGAAGAAGTACGGCGGCAAGGTGGTCAGTGTAGCCGAAATCCGCGTGAGTCTGGCTGAGCAGATAGATTTTTCTAATGGGCATGGTCAGAGACACTCGACCGCGATCGTGTAGGTTGTCGTGAAGGCTTGACCCGCCCTGAACTGAACCGCGGTTGGGAAGCCGTCGGCGGCAATCGGATTGTTGGGGTTGCAGCCTACCTGCGGACCGAGATCGAAGGCGCCGCACGTCGGCTCGACGCCCAAGGCGAGGTGCCGGCCGTTCCAAGGATAATTCCGCCGTCCCCGGTTCGAAATCCACAGAACCAGGCTCGGGAAGACTGCGGGATCGTAAGCCAGCTTCGCCCGGTAGCGTTCGGCGTGGTTTTCGAGTGTGACTGTGCCCTCCACTCCGCAGAGCTGGACGAGCTCTTCCGTGTCGAACTCGAGCGGAAGGGCCGAGATTCTGATGGTCTCGCTGCCTGCGGGCACCCGATCCAGAGCGGAGAATGTCGCACCTTGGCTTAGCCGGGACACGCCGGGCTCGACCGGCAGCGGGAAGATACGGCCGCAGGCGAACGGTCCGGGGTCCACGATCAGCGCACCTGTTTGGGCTGGCAACCGGAAAACCGGATGAAGCGCGATGGGAAGGGTGACATCCGCACGCGCTTCGACGGTGAGGTTGATGTCGACCCGCGTCTTGCCGGTGACGCCTCTGATCCGCCGGGCAAGGCGGCGGATCACGTGATCGGCGGGGTAGTCAATCGAGAGTTCCACCCCGCCTTCGAAGGTGCTGCTCAGCGACCAATTGTTGTGGGATGAATACCCGTGTAAGTCCGCTCCCGCTCCCGCAACGTTGACTGCCTGCCAGTCATCGGAGAGACCTGCAGGAGGGCTTGGCGCACCAAATGGAACGCAAGGCCATTCGCCCCGAAGCTGCTTGAGGATGCCCGGCAACGAGTCGAAGTCTGCACCGTCATCGTCATACCAGGGCGCCACGGCCATCGGCTGCACGGCATGGCCATCGTCCATGCGAAACTCGATTGGGCCGAGCATCCCGGCGAGCGGCTGAATTTCCGCCTTGCCGCGATCCCATTCGAAGGTGAAGGCTGCCACAGGGTCAGATCTCGAATCGGTAGGTCTTTGGGCCCGCCACGCCGACATCAGCGGCCAGCAGTGCGCCTTCATGGGGATTTGCCAGCGCAGCCTCAGAAAGCTGGTTGGTCGCAGTCGTGACATAGAGCGTGCGGCGGTCCTCGCCACCAAAGGCGCAGGCGGTGATGTTGGTTGCCGGAAGCTCCAGTTGTCCGATCACCGATCCGTCGGGGTTGTGGCGGATCACGCGCCCGCCGGCATAGCGTGCGTTCCAGACACAGCCGTCATCGTCTATGCAGGAGCCGTCGGGAGATCCATGGCCCGTGGTGACGGCCCATTCTTCCAGCGCCTGCATTCCCTCGCCGACTGGCCAGATCATTCGAAACAACGTTTGGCGCAAGGTGTCACCAAAGATCATCTGGCCACGCGCTTCGTCCCAGACGAGGGTGTTCGAGATTCCAAAGATGTGCTCCGTCATTCGCCGCACCGTTCCATCCGGTGCAATGCGGTAAAGCGCGCCCGATGACCTGTCCATTTCGCGCATGGATCCGTCGGGGTTAAGGTTCGTCTGCATCGTGCCGATCCAGAAAGCTCCATCCGGGCCAATTGCGCCCTCGTTCAGGCGGTTGCCGTCGGGGTCGTCGTCAATGGTCGCAAAGGGCGCCAGGCGGTCGGTGCCGATTTCCCAGGTCGACACCCCGCCGGCAAAGGCAACGACCGCCTTGCCATCTGTCTTGCAAAGCCCGATCGCCGTGGGGAAGTCCTCCGTTTCCCAAGCGTTTGCCTTCCCCGTCATGGGATCAAGGGCAAGGATCGATTTACCCACGATATCCACCCAGTACAGGACTCCTGTCCGGTCGTCCCAGACCGGGCTTTCGCCGACAATGGTTCTGTACGCTTCACAGGCTATGGAAACATCGCCCACGCAATCACTCCCTATCCGGCAAGTCCACATTCTCAAACAGCTCCGGCGCCGTTTTGACCGTCTTTGGCAACTGCTTGGTGATCCGCCTCAAGTGCTCGCGCATGGCCTCCTGAGCCGCGGCACTGTCGCCCTTCGCAATGGCTTCGTAGACGTCACGATGCTGGTCGATCAGGACGCCTAACGCCATCTGGGATTCAAGTTCGGCGTGTCGTGCGCGGTCAAGTTGGGATCGAATCTCCGCCAAACTTTCCCAGACGCATTGCACGTCGCACTGATCCGAGATTCGCTGGTGAAAGGCCTGATCGGACGCGAAGAAACGCTCGAAATCACCGGCTTCGGCAAAGGCTTCCTGTAGCTTCAGCTCGATTCTGAGGTCGCTCAGAAAGGCGTCGTCGATCCGGTCAATGGCTCGGGAGACGACCTCGACCTCGACCGCTTCGCGGATGAGCTGGGCGCGCAGGACCATTGGCACCGAAATCCGGGAGACCACCGACCCCCGTTGCGGAAAGACCCGGACCAGCGACTGCATCGACAGACGTTGCAGCGCTTCGCGCACCGGCTGCCGGCTGATGCCAAAGTGAAGGCAAAGGCTGGCCTCGCTCAAGGTAGTGTCGGGTTTGATGTGGCCAGCGATGATCTCGTCGCGCAGCCAGTCGTGAACCTGATGGGACGCGGGGCGCCCAGGGGTCATCACGAACTCTGCCAGGTCCCCGCTCAGTTCGAATTTCGTTTGCCGTGCAACCATCGCTCGCTGCCTATTTTGCGGAAACCTGGAGGCCCTGCATGAAATGTTTCCTCAGCGCGAAGAAGAGGATCACCGTCGGCAGCGACGCGACAAGCGATGCCGCAATGGTGACCGTCTGGCTGACGTCTCCGTAGGCGCCCTGGAACACTTGCAGCGTGGTCATGACCGATCGGATCTCGGCGGATTGGGTCAGGACGGTGGAAAAGATGAGATCGTTCCAGATCCAGGTGAACTGCAGCAGGAAAAGCGCCACGAACGGGCCCCGGCAGTTAGGCAGGACGATCGACCAAAAGAGCCGCCATTCCGAACAGCCGTCCATCCGCGCTGCCTCATCCATCTCGCGGCTCATCTGCGAAAGGTAGGTTCGCATCACCAAGACGGGGAAGGGAATGCAGATCGCGGTATAGAAGATGATCATCCCAAGCCGAGTGTCCAGAAGCCCGAACTTGAGGTACGAAAAGAACAGAGGGATCAGGTACATCTGGAACGGAAAGACCGTGCCGGCAAAGATCAGCATGAACCACAAGGTGCGGCCCCGGAAATCGAACCTTGCCAGTCCGTGGGCGGCCATGGTCGCGATAAGAACCGCGGCTGAGGCCCCGACCGTGCCGTATAGGAGCGAATTGAACATCCCGAAGCCCATCTTCGCGACAGTCCAGCTCTCGGCGACATTGGCGAAGACCGGCAGAATTCCGTCTGGCAGCGCGAGCGGGTGTTTCTGAGCGTATTCCTCCGGCGACTTCATGATCGACACGGCCAGGAAATAGAACGGCGCGAGCCACAGAAGGCTCAGGAACGCCATCAGCGCGAAGACAGGCCGGCTCTGTCTTTCGCCACGGGCCGCGACTTTCGCCATCGCGTCAAGATCCAGCGTCGTGAGATCCACGGCCATTCTACTTCATCAACCTCTCGATGCGGTTCTGCAGGGTCACTTGCAGCCAGGTGACGCTGAGCACGACCGCGCCAAGGACCACCGCGATTGCGGACGCAAACGCCCAGGAGCTCTTCTCGAAGGCTTCGACGTACATATAAACGGTGAGCGACAGCGTGCGCTTGCCCGGGTAGTCCTTGGCCATCACCCAGATGTGATCGAAGACCGTGAAGCCGGCGAGGACCGAGAGAATCACGACCACGAGGATCGTCGGCAGGATCAGGGGCATCGTGATGTGCCAGAAGCATTGCGCTCGCGTTGCCCCGTCGACGGATGCGGCCTCAAGCGGATCGCGCGGAACTGCGGCCAGACCCAGAAGCAACAGCACCATGGCAAGCCCGACGGTTTGCCAAAGATAGGCGACGATGATCGACCATGTTACGGTCCCGTCGTCGTAGAGGAACCCGATTGAGACCGGTTCGGCGCTGAAAAGTGACAGCACGGAGTTCAGGACGCCGTCCGGCGAATAGACGTAGAACCAGAGTACTCCGACGGCTGTTGGGGCCAGAACGCGGGGCAGGAAAAATATACTCTTGGCAGTCTCTTCCATTCGCTGCCCGCGCACCATCATGGCGATGAACAGGCCAAGAACAACGGGCAAGATCAGCGAGACGATCACCCATATGAAGGTGTTGGAGAGCGCAGTCTCGAAATTCGGGTTCGACATCAGCCGTTCATACTGGCGCAATCCGCCCCATTCATCGAGTCCCTTGAACTTTTTCCACTTCGTGAAGCTGATCCAGACGTTGAAGAAAACAGGGTAGAGCAGAAGTCCGCAGACGAGTAGCAGTGCCGGCGACATGAAGGCGAATGCCGTCCACATGCCCCGCCGCCGCTGCGCGCGGCCACGGGCCTCGAAAGCCGCGAAATCGAGCTTTGCCAGCTCCCATGGGGACATGTTGCGTGACAACTCGATGCCTCACACGGACCCGACGACCCCGTGCC
>JAPOST010000144.1 GCA_026709535.1 Rhodospirillaceae bacterium | reverse complement strand
AATGCAGGTACCGGGGTCTCGAATTTCACAGATTGTCGGCGTTCCTTTACTGAGTGTACTGTACTATTATGCGCTGTCTGCCAGCCAAACTCCTCTTGGATCACAACTTGGGCGGTGCCGAGATAACAACTCTTCACGGCGCGGCGTGTTATGCATCCGTGCTCTGTATTGTATGTTGCTCGCGTGTCTGTTCTGTTAAGATATGGCCCTTTTCTAAGCGGTATGCGACATCTGCGGCCTGCCGCATCGCAGGTTGGTGAGAGATCGCGAGAACCGTGACTTTGCCAGACAGCCGACGGATGGTAGTGACAATTCCCGCTTCTGTTTCCGGGTCTAGAGCAGTGGTCGCCTCGTCCAGAATCAGCAGGGCTGGATCGCGGACCAGCGCCCGGGCGATGGCGATACGTTGTCGCTGGCCACCGGAGAGCCGCGCGCCCCGCTCGCCGACAACTGTATCCATGCCTTCGGGCAGCGCGGCCACGAAAGCCCAGGCCTCGGCGCGGAGTAGCGCTGTCTTCACCTCGGCACGAGAGATATCTTCGTCGTCGAGCGTGACGTTGGCCATCACGGAGTCATGGAACAGGAACGTCTCCTGCGGCACATATCCGATCATGTCCCGCCAAGCCTTGGAATCGATATCCGTCATGGGCAGGTCGTCGATCCAGATCTCACCCTGCTGGGGCTGCAACAGTCCGATGATGAGATCAGCGACGGTCGTCTTGCCAGTGCCGGAGGGGCCGACCACGGCGATGAACGCACCCGCAGGCAACGTCATGGAGGCGCCCTTGAGGACCTTCTCGCGGCCGTACGAGAAGCTCACGTCCCGGAGCGAGATTTCGGATGTCAGCCGGGGCCGCTGGACACCTTGGCTGGGCTCCCGCGCCTTCTCGGCGGCCGCGATCATGGACTGCAGGAAGGCGAATGCTGGTTGGTTGATCGCGGCGAGTTGGTGGTGGGATTGCAATTGACTCACCTTCTGCAGGGTGCGCACGAAGAGCAGGGCAAGGACTAGGAGGCTGCCCACCGGCTGGTTCCACACGGCAACGAAGACATAGAGTCCGCCAGCCACCGCGAAGACACGGATGATTTCATGAGATTCGGTCAGCGCCTCCCGCGTGACGACGATCATCCGCTGGGCATGGTTGAGCCCCTTGATGTCGTCCTCCATCAGCGGTGCCATGTTTCTCTCTCGGGCCATGGCCTTCAGCGGCTTTATGCCGTCAAGTCCTTGCAGTAGGCGCATCATGAAGGACTTCTGAATTTCGGTCTGGTTTTCCCCGCCTTGTCGACTAATGGTGACGAGGCGGTTCAACACGATTATGCCAACCGAGCCGACGACAAGAGCGATGACCGAAACCACCCAAGATATGGTAACGGAAAGTCCTAGATAGATCAGAAGCTGGATACTTCCGGAAAGAACGCGACACGACGACACATAGGCGGCGGACGCGCGATCAGGTTCGACGCCGACCGCAGTCGCTAGCTCACCGGAGCGACGATCAACGAAATACATCCAACGTGCTTCCAGCAGCGTGTAGATGAAGGACAGTCGCAGGTCCATCGCGACATGGGCTGCAGAATACCCCACCTGCGCCATTGCCAGAAGTGTCAGCAGCGATTTAAGCACAATCGCCATCACGATGAGGGTCAGCAACCCGGCGAGGGACACCTCCAGCCCGACTAGGGCGAAGACCTGCTCGACGTAGAGCGCGAGTGTACTGCTGCCCCCTTCGGAGTCGATCACCAAGGATATCAGCGGCAGCAACGCCGCGACGCCTAGTCCTTCCGCCAGCGCCGCCGCCGTCAACGCGAGCAGCACGACCGTACTACGCAACGGATAGGCGACGAAGAAATACCGGAACAACAGGAAGGGCTTCCGGGCGTCGTCAAGCTTCATGGATTTCGAACCAGGTCTGCCGAATCATCTCCCAGCCGACCGGAGTGACGCGGGGGATACGGCAAGCCGCGTGGCTTCCCAGAACGGCCGGCAGGCATTTGAACGCGAGGTCATGGCCAGGCCAGATAATCCTGATGTTGTGCTCTGTCAGTGCCTTGCCGCCCGAGACTTCGGCGACCCTGATCACGGCGCCACCTCGCGTACGACCATGAAGCATTCCGCGGCCTTTAGCCCAGCTGTTGCGCCGCGAACCCGCGCGAGGGCATCTATCGCCTTGAACGACCGGGCATGGGGGAACGAGCTGATTTCCGCTACGTAAGCCTCAAGCGCGCGCCGCTTGTTGCTCAAGAACGGCTCGATATTCACCCACCGCTGAGGTCGGAACGGATCCCCGCCCGACTGCCACTCGGTGCTCGACACAGTCTCGAAGGCATAGATTGCCCGCACCGGTGACTCTGGCAGCGGGCGGCAGGCCGTGACGGTGGCCTGATGGACGATACGGTGATCCACGTTCAGATCGCCCGCGTGGTGGGTATAGACGATCTCCGGCGTTACCGTCCCAACGACGGCCTCAATTGGCCTGATGACGTCGAGCAGGGGCAGGCTGTCGAGGCGGTTGTCGGGCAGGCCCAACAGGTGAGGCTCGCAAGCCCCGATTATAGCAGCTGCGCGCGAGGAGGCGGCCCTGAGAGCAGCTAGCGCTGGCTCTCTTCCGTGTGGTTCGAGGCGGGCATTCCGCGATGTGGCGCCCTCAGCGACAATCATCACATGCACCATGTCGCCTTCCGCAGCGTGACGCGCCAGCGTTCCACCGCAGCCCAGAATTTCGTCATCGGGATGCGCCGCGACGGCGAGAATCGTTCGTTCCGCCTTGCCGGAGTCAGTAGACAAGATGCTCCTCGTCGTAACGCTTGAAGGTGATCATTCTCGCCCGACGGGTGGATACCAGACACTAAGCACCATCAGATGCCGATACCGCCATCAGGAAGCTTGCCAAGCAGCTCGCTACGTCGGATTGCAAGCCGCTAGCGCGAGGTCATGGTCACGACATCGGTTCGATAGTCGAATGCCGGGGTCACTTCTTCTCTCATCGCCATGCGTACGATCCTGTCAGGAAGATTGATTTCCGCGGCTGTCATGAGAAATGCCGCAACCCAGATACGAGGGTTTACTTCGACGAAGACAGAATCCTGTCGCTCGGCATCATAGATAAACTTGGCGTGAACGGTGTCAAAGTGGGGTCTGGTCGCTTCCATTATCTCATGAGCGAGTTTGGCGAGCCATGGTTCCAATACAGGCATAAACCCAAGCGCCCACCCCAAGGAAACATGGCGCGGATACTACTCGAAATGAAGAACGAAATATGCTTCCCTTCACCGTCATGAATTGACGCCGCTTGATATAGACTGCCAAGCCTGCAACCGAACTTCTCTTGGACCATCTGCTCGTTCGCCCTGCCGCCGATTGAGATACGACAGACCTCAAGTTCTCGGGCGCTTTCGAAAGAGATAACCCTGCGTGCGCCAGCATCGCGAATTGGCCACACGATAACCGGCATGGATGGGTCTTCGACACCTATAGTATCTACGAAAAAGTGCCTAAAGGAGATCAAAAGAGATGGCAAAACCGGGTAACTTGTAGCCACGGAGACGTGTCGTCCGAGACTGGCCTCTCCCTTTATCCAGCTTTCAATTCGTATGCCAATATGCCTTCAATGCTTCGGCAGTCGTCGATAGCGTTATCCGGAATGATCAGACCGTACTCTTCCTGTATCGAAAGCAATATGGTCGCATGATCTAGGGAATCGAGTCCGGCTTCGAGAAAATCATCTGAAGGCCCGATCGAGCCCGCGTCAAAATCTTCGACGGTGCCGGAAATGACATCACGGATATTCTGTTCAGTTAGCATCGCTGTTTCTCCTCAGAACTATACAACCCAGCGACAGGCCTACCCCGAACCCTGACAGCAGGATCGTGTGCGCTGCCGTCGATACGTTTTCGGCCAACAATATCGGCAGCGAAGACGACACCGTGTTGCCATAGCTGGCTGCATGAAACCCCGCTCTGTCTGAGACGCCGAGACGTTTTGCGATCGTATCAACGATATACTTGCTGCCCTGGTGCAGCAGAAAGCAGTCGATATCGTCAATATCCAGACTGTTCTCTGCGAGCGTTTTTTTGATCGCAGCCGGGATCGCGGTTGCTGAATATGTAAATACCGTACGGCCATTCATATCAAGTTTGCGATCGTCATTCACACGCAAGGCCCTATGGTATTTTCCCGCCGTACCGAACACATACTTGCCCGCTTGCCACAGCGGTCGCTCGGAAATAAGGGTCGCCGCCGCGCCGTCACCGAACAACAGCGAAGTATCGCGATCATCGTCCTCTATAATTTTCGAATATGGGTCGGCGGTTATCAGCAAACCGCATGACATTCCGTTCTGTTGCATGATCGCCGTAATGGTCGAAAGGCCGTATACGAACCCGGAACAGCCCAGCGAAATGTCGAACGCAGCGCAACTTTCAGGCAAGCCGAGTTTTGCATGAACGATTGCCGATGTATGCGGAAGACCGAATCCGTCGGGATTTTGAGTGACGACAATCAGACACTCGCAATCTTTCGGTGCAAAGTGATGCCGTTTGGCAAGATCCTCCACGGCCTGTACCGCAAGGTCTGATGTCTCTTCGCCGGCCGTGCGCGCGATATGAGAAACCCCGATCTTGCTTTCCAGCAATTCGCTGTCCACAATGCCTCTGGCGGCATTGTCTATTCGCAGCGAGCCGAGCGTGTAGCCGATACCTGCTATTCCGATCATTCCAAGACGCCTGAAAAATAAATATCACCCAGTTTGGTGCCATCCAAGGCGATAGCGGAACGTACCAGCTTTCGACCAAGCGCCTGCGTGACCCGAAGCGAAAGCACATCAAATTCAGCGGGTAATCCCGAGACTTCGAGCCGCGAAAAAATCCAATGTATGTCCGCATGGGCGAAACATCTTACCAAAAGAGCTTTATGAAGGTCGACACATTGTTCGATTGTGCTGAAGTCTCGATTACGCCTCATCTCCGCAAATCGAGATCCCGGATCGACCTCCGCGTTCGCTATAACCTCGGAATCGTCATAAGCGTATCTGCCGGGCGGCTCCCCGTCGCTCATTTCCAACATTCCGAAGCTGACCTTATATTCATTCAGTCGGCCCCGGAGGAGCGCAGTCATTTCATCGCTCCTGGAAACCGGTTCGTTAAGTACCACGGCGACCAGTTGGCGCGTGGGGATTTTCTGAAAGCGAACCGATATGTCTTTCAGTCCTGGAAAGAAGGTGAGAACGGCATCTATCATGTCAGTGCCGCGCAGGTAGGTTCGTTCGCCCTTGAATTTCAAATCCAAGGGAACAAGCGTCCCGGGTTTGCTCGGATCCAGCTTCACAGGGCCCGCATCGTCTTCAAGGGTTTGGCCGGAACACCGAACACACGGCGACCGGTGGCTACGGACTTGGTGACGACGGAGCCAAGGCCCAAAATCCCGCCCGCGCCGACATTAACGTGGTTGTTCACCGTGACATTTGCGCCAACCATGACCCCCTTTCCGAGTATCGCGCTGCCGCACAGCACCGTTCCGCTCGATATCCAGCAGTTTTCGCCAATTCGGCAATTGTGTCCGATATTGACCATGTTCCCGATTGTGGTCCGCTCGCCGATCTCGGTTGATTCTAGTATGCCGCGAACGACCACGCAGTTTGCGCCGATGGTCACGGCCGCCCCGACAATCAATCTACCAAGGTGCGGATAAGGCAGCAGCACCCCGTTCTCATCGTATTCGATAGCAAGCCCGGCACCGCCAAGCGAGCAATTTGGCCCTATCCGGCAGTTTGTGCCCAGGATCACATCCCGCCCGATAAATGTTCCCGAGCCAATCCGGCAGCCGGAGCCAACCTGCGCGCCTTCTTCGACAACCGCGGTCGGATGTACGTAGCCTTTCCCCTCCTCGGGAAATAAATGGGATACGGCCCGGACGAACCAGCGCGCCGGATTCGCAACCGTCAGGTAATCGCTGTCGTCGTCGACCGGAATGTCAAATGCTTCGCTGACGAGTATCAGGGACGCCTTGCTGTCCGCGGTCAGAGATGCACCCCTGTTGCCAGAGTTTTTACAGAAAGACAGTGCGCCGGGTGCAGCATCACCGAGTGATGCGACGGCCTCGATTATAACGTCGTCGCCGCAAGTTTGCGCCAGTACCGGTTCGGCGACCCGACTCTTAAGAGCGCCGAGAGCGATCGGTGTGTCGAGCTTGTGTAAGGCCGGAATCGTCACTCAGCCGAACTCGATATCGTCTGCCGTGATCGCCGCGCCCGATGCAACAGGGCGTGCAGCCTTCTCGCCCACCACCCGATCTTCGGTTTCCGGGCCGAGGAGCGTTTTGGGATCCACTGTCGACGCATCGATCCGGCGGGGGCGGATCATCTCCGCTTCGATAACCTGCCCGGCCGCAATGTCCGACCTCGCCGTCAGATACCGGCGGCCGTTGAGCCGCACGGCTTCCTCCGCCGCTGTCGGGCCTTTATTCGCCGACCCCAGCATCCGTTCCGTGGCGCGAATCGTCCGAACATATTCCGCGAACGCTTCGGGATTGGCGGAAAATCCATGATCCGGCCCCGGCATGTCGTTATCCAGCGTGAAATGTTTCTCGAACACCGTCGCGCCCAAGGCCGTGGCCGCCGCTGCCGCGACCGACCCGAGAGAATGGTCCGAGAACCCGATGGCGAGGCCGGGAAATTCTTCGCGCATGCTCGTGATTGAGCGCAGGTTCAAATTATCGTCTTCCGCCGGATACTGGACGGTACAGTGAAACAACGTGATATCCCCGCTGTCGCGGGATTGCAGAATCTCTACGGCCGACCGGATTTCTTCCATCGTCGACGCGCCGGTCGACAGGTAAACGGGTTTGCCGGTCGCCGCGATCGCGCGCAGCAGCGACACGTGGGTAATGTTCGTCGAGCCGACTTTTATTATCGGCAAGTCCAACTCGACAATCATCGCCAGGCCGTCCAGATCGGCGGCCGTCGATATCATGGTGATTCCGACATCCTCGGCGTGATCGCGTACTTCGCGGAATTCCTCCAGCGATAACTCGTTTTCCCTGAAAACAGGGAGGAAGGACGACCCGGACGCGATGAACGAGTCCGTGACAAAGCATTGGAATTTGATCATATCGGCGCCGCATTCATGTG
>JAPOST010000134.1 GCA_026709535.1 Rhodospirillaceae bacterium | reverse complement strand
ACGAAGACCAGCCAGGCTTGGGGAAACGTCTCCATCACCGGGCGGACGATCCCCATCGACCAGCTTTCCAGCGTCATGATCTGGAACAGTGAATACATGCTTTCGCCGATGGTGCCGAACCATTGGGGAAAGGCAGTGCCGTACAACCGGGTAGCAATGACCGCAAAGATGTAGAAGACCAGAATCATCAGCATCATGATGGAACTGACGCCGGGAATGCTGGTCAGCAGCGCCTGCACTACCTTGCGCATCGCCGGCACGATGGAGACCAGACGCAAGGCCCGCAGGATGCGCAGAGCCCGCAAGACCGACAGCGCGCCTGCACTGGGCACGAGGGCGATGCCGACAATCACGAAGTCGAAAACATTCCAGCCGCGTCTGAAGAAGCTGACCGGCCCGAAAGCGATCATCTTCAGCACGATTTCGAGCACGAAAATGCCCAGGATGACCTGGTCAAGAATGGTGATGAACCACCCGGCATGGATCATCGCGAAGGTCGATGTCTCAAGGCCGAGGGTCACGGCGTTGATCGTGATCAGCGCGGTGATGGCCCATTGAAACCGTGGACCCTCAATCATGGCGCGCAGGCGACCGCGCACCCGCCCGACCTCGCCGGACCTGCGGCGCGATAGCGCTTCTTCAGCGGCGCGGCTCTCGGCTTCGAGGGCAGCGCGGGCCTGGGCCGACGGCGTATCGCCCAGCTTGACCGCGCCGACCCAACGACGAGCTCTCAATTTCGTCTCTCCCTTGTGAGCGGCTGTTTGGCAGCCGGCCCGGATTTGCGGGACACGACTTTATCGCGCAAGGGAATGGGCATTTGACGAACCATGATGCCGCGTTGCTGCGCGGGTCTGCTCCAGAATCGTGACGCCGGGTTCACGGCAGTGTTACGCAGATTTAGTAGAAAAACTTTCGGATTGCACCACATTCAAATACCACCTATCACTTTTGTGCGGAGCCTTCTCCATGAACATCTCCCGCCGCGTCCTGATCGCCGCATTCCTTGCTGCGCCTGTCGCCGTTGCCACCACATTTGCCGCTGCCCCGGCCGTTGCCGGGAAACCGGAAGTTTTTGCACCCGGAGGCAAGGCCATCCGAGGCTATGATCCGGTCGCATATTTCACTCAGGGCAAACCCGTGAAGGGCGACCCGCGCCATACTTACAAATGGAAAGGCGCGACCTGGTATTTCTCCAGCGCCGATCACCTGGACATGTTCAAGGGCAATCCGACCCGTTACGCGCCGCAATACGGCGGCTACTGCGCCTACGGGATTGCTCAGGGTTATGTCGTCAAGATAGAGGTCGATCAGTGGGCAATCCTCGACGGCAAGTTATACCTGAACTATTCGCGGTCAGTGCAATCACGCTGGAAGAAAGATCCGAAAGGCTACATTCAAACAGCCGACAAGAAGTGGCCGGACATCCTCAACTAGCAGATTCCTGCTTCTTCAGCCGGTTGTGCAGCCATTCCACGACGTGAAGGCGCAACGCGCTGGAGAGATTGCCGTCGGTGGCTTCGTCCACTTCGGCAACGAGTTGACTGAGCGAGCGGCCCTCCCGGGCCGCTTTTTCCTTGAGCATGTCCCAGAACAACGCCTCCAGCGAAACGCTGGTCCGATGCCCGCGGATCGTGATGGAGTGTTTCTTGACGGAAGCTGCCATCGAAAGCGCCTCGGCGTGATGAAGCCCGGATCCCGCCTCCAATCCTGCGACAAGCAGCAGGCGCTGGATGTCGAAAACGCTCGTAGTGGGTGAATCGAGAATATCTTCGGCGCCGGTTGCGAGCAAACCCGGAGCCGGGACGAGCGGCTCGTCGGCGGCGGATAGCCGACTGCCACACCGAAATCAATCACGACGCGCCATATCCCGCACGATTTTGTCGTTCCCCGGAATGATCACGGGCGGATTGATCCCGACAGCCTGTCAATCTGGTATCCGGCTGGTCGCCTCGATGACGGTTCGGACTGGCGACAGTCGTCGCCCCCCGGCACGGCCTTGGCGCCGAGGGGCAAAACGACATTCAGCCGGCCTTGTTCAGCGCCTGCTCGATGTCGGCGATGATGTCGTCGACATGCTCAATGCCCACCGACAGGCGAACGTAGCCGTCGGTGACTCCGGTCTGCTCCTGTTCTTCCGGCGTCAATTGACTGTGCGTCGTGCTTGCCGGATGAATCGCGAGAGAACGTGCATCGCCGATATTCGCCACGTGATACAGCAATTCCAGCGAATCGATGAACTTCCGGCCAGCCTCCCGGCCTCCCGACAATTCGAATCCGACCAGACCACCGTAACCTCCCGAAAGATACTTGTCGGCCCGAGCACGGGTTTTTCCGTCCTGTTTGCCAGGATGAATCACCCTGGTAACTTCATCTCGCCCGGATAGCCAGTCGGCCACCCTGGAGGCGTTCTCGCAATGCCGGTGTATTCTCAGGGGCAGCGTCTCCAAGCCCTGAAGGAACAGGAAGGCGTTGAACGGCGACATTGCAGAGCCGAGGTCGCGCAGCAGGGTCGTCCGCGCCTTGATGATATAGGCCACCGGACCCAGAGGCGCTGTCGCTTCCACCCATACCGCGCCATGATAGCTCGGATCCGGCGTGTTCAATGCCGGCTGGCGGTCCTTGTGCTCACCCCAGGGGAAGTTGCCGCCATCGACTATCAGGCCACCAATGGAAGTACCATGCCCTCCGATATACTTGGTCGCCGAATAGACCACGATCGCCGCGCCGTGCTCCAACGGCTTGCACAGGATCGGACAAGCCGTGTTGTCCATGATCAGCGGAATGCCGTATTCGCTTCCGATGGCGGCTACTTCCGCAATCGGAAACACGTGCAGTTTCGGGTTCGGCAGTGTTTCCGCATAGAATGCGCGAGTGCGGTCGTCGACGGCGTTCCGGAAGGCTTCAGGATCGGCAGGATCGACAAAGCGGACCTCTATACCCTGGTCTTTCAGCGTATTTGCGAAGAGATTCCACGTGCCGCCGTACAGGTCCGTGGAGCTGACGACATTGTCGCCCGTCTTGGCCAGATTCTGCAGCGCAAAGGCGGAGGCCGCCTGACCTGAGGCCAATGCCAGGCTGGCCACGCCTCCCTCCAGCGCCGCGACGCGCTGTTCCAGCGCATCATTCGTCGGATTCATGATTCGAGTGTAGATGTTGCCGAGTTCGGAGAGCGCAAACAGGTTCGAAGCGTGATCGGTGTCATTGAACTGGTACGACGTTGTCTGGTGGATAGGGACGGCAACCGAGCCGCTGGTCGGATCGGCGCGCCATCCATGATGAAGGGCAATAGTTTCGGGATGCTGGCTCATGAGTCGTGCTCCTGACTTGTGGCGTGCCCGTCTGCAGAGACAGGCTGGTTACGCCATTGCTGTATCCATTCCCCGC
Organism: Rhodospirillaceae bacterium; assembly: GCA_026709535.1. Taxonomy (GTDB): domain Bacteria; phylum Pseudomonadota; class Alphaproteobacteria; order Bin65; family Bin65; genus Bin65. The sequence continues at coordinate 3,764 of JAPOST010000134.1, read as the reverse complement.
ACAGATCTTCCATACGGAGCAAACGAAGCCTGCAGCGCCGGACAGGTCTGATATCGCTGGAGACCGCAGCAGTCAGGCATAGAAAACCCCGCCGCAGCGATCCTGACAGCAGGGCTCTTCATGTCCGCCGCCGCTTTAGCTGCATTTGTATCGCGCCCGCAAGCTGGTGCTCAAATCGGCGCTATGGATTGAACATAATGGTTGACTCGATGCTTGGCAAGGGACCGATCGCACCACAAGCCAGTTCTGATTCTGCGGGCCGGTGTCTGGCTTGGGGTCGAGCTTGTGTCGGTCGAAGGTCGCCGTCCGGCGGTAATTTACTGGATCGTGCTTGAATTCCGTCAGTCATTGCATTTTTACCGGGTTGCGCGCGCAGTTGTTGGGAAGCGGTCGAGGGCGACGACCAATCCGTTGCAGCGGCTGCTCTACCTTGGCAAACTCGTCATGGTTTGCCGCATGAGGCGGAAATTTGATTTTGCAAGCTGCAAACAGCGCGCTATGCTAGCGGGGTTGCAAATACGGTGACAATCTCCCCAAGCAACTCAGGAAACTGACCGTATGTTAAGGTTCTCGGAAGAGATCATGCTGCTGCTGCTGGACGACCGCGGGGGCAGATTCATCGACATTCCCACCGCGTCGTTCGAATACGCTCTCGCGGGGGCAGTCCTCATGGACCTTGCACTGGAGGGACGGATCGACACCGACCCGGAACGCCTCTTTGTTGTCGACCCGACGCCGGTCGGCGACGAGCTGCTTGACCTGACCTTGACCCAGATCAAGCAATCGAAGGAGAGCCAGGATGTGCGCTACTGGCTCAAGGAATCCGTTGCGCGCTCCGAGGATATTCGCACGCGTTCCCTCTCACGGCTTGTCGACCGCGGCATCCTGCAACAGGAAGAGGGCCGCTTCATGTGGGTGTTGCGGACACGCCGCTACCCCGTCATCGACAACAAGACGGTGCGCGAGGTGAAACTCCGCATCATGGACGTGCTGCTAAGCGACGAAATTCCGGATCCGCGTGATATCGTCCTGATCTCACTCACCGATACATGCCGGATCCTAGAGGGAATTATGTCCGCCCGCGAGTTGAAGGCGATGGCCGAGCGAATCAAGCAAATCCGTCAGATGGACCTGATCGGCCGTGAGATATCGAAAGTCATGACGGAAATCGAAACCTCCCTCGCCATGACATTCCTCCCTGTGCATTGAAACATCGGCATCGCGCGATTTCTTCCGTCGCCGGACTGTTCCTTTTTCATCTGACATCTTCAGGATCCTCAGCCTGCCTGACGCGCCGAAGCCATCCGGCCAAGAATAGCGGCTGCCGAAAGCGCCGTGCAGTGGCGCCAGCCCGATGCCAGATACCAAGCCGCGCAAGGACATGCGGTATGACACCGTCGATCTTAACGACGGAAGCCGGGCAGCGAGGATTTACAGCAAAATAACGCAGATTTCATATCGCAGCCAACGGGGTTTCCGTCAGCCGCCCGGCACCATGGCAAAACCGACAGCGGCAAACGGTATGCCATCTCCATCATGAACACCGCATCGGGTCGATCTCGAAGACTGCGCGGCCCTCCTCGTCACGGCACCCTTGCGCCAGCCCGAATCCGATTCTAGACCACGAGCGGATGCGGCAGGTGAAGATACTTGCGCCGCGAACGACAGCACGTCTGCATGACCACCATCGCCAACCTTGTCCTGCCCCTGTTCGGCCTGATTCTGCTCGGCTTCATCGCCGCACGGTTGGTTCGACAACCCGAGACTACCCTTGGCTGGCTCAGTATCTTCATCATCTACCTTGCGCTCCCCGCCCTGTTCTTCAAGCTGCTTGCCAAGACACCGATTGAGCAACTGGCCAACTGGGACTTTATCGCAACGAACCTGGGAGCAACTTTTGTGGTCTTCCTGGCGGTCTTCCTGATCGCCCGATTGGTCGGGCACGCGACCCGAAAGGAAGCAACCATCCAGGGTCTGGCCGGTGCCTATGGCAACATCGGCTATATGGGACCGGCCCTGGCCATCCTGACATTCGGCGAGGCCGCTGCCGTCCCGGTCGCCATCATATTTTGCTTCGAGAATATCATGCATTTCAGCTTGGTCCCGATCATGATGGCGAAGTCGGATGGAGGTCGCCAAAGCTCAGCGCGGCTGGTCATTGGAATTGTCAGGAGCTTTGCATTTCATCCCTTCATTATCGCTACCGCTCTGGGTATCGCGGCTGCGGCGACACAGGTCTCCATCCCGGAGCCTGTCGCCAATCTGGTGGACTACCTGGCACAGGCAGCCGCGCCGAGCGCGCTTTTCGCCTTGGGCGTCACACTTGCGATCAGTCCCCTGAAACGCTTTCCGGCCGAGCTTTCCTTCATCATGCCGGCAAAGCTCCTGATTCATCCGCTGGTGATGTATCTGTTGCTCAGCTGGGCCGGCGACTTCGATCGAGTGTGGGTCCTGACCGCCGTTCTGCTCGCCGCCCTGCCGACGGCTACGAACGTGTTCGTATTGGCCCAGCAATATGGCGTCTGGGTCAACCGCGCTTCAGCCAGTCTCCTGACGAGCACACTGGCGTCGGTGTTGACCCTCTCAGCGTTACTATATGCCGTCACGACAGGGATCGTACCCCATGATCTGTTTTCGAACTAGTGTCCTGATTCTGAAGTTTTGGCGATTTTCATCTGGCGTTGGGCAGCTTCCAGCGTCCGCAGACATAAGTGCTTGATGGTGTCCTGACTTTGACGGTTGGGGCGGATTTTGGGTGATTTTCGGTCTGGAGATTTCAGCGAAGACAATGACTTGGGGGTTGCGGTGTGGTCAACTCGCTTTGTTGTGCCTGGTGGATATATGCGGTTGGCAATATCCCCGCCACGCGCGACACTCCCACCCTGTTCGTGCGCATCACAAGCCCCCCCCAACAGCCCGCGAGGCTCGGTCCTGCTCGTCGAAGGCGTGCGCGATGGCGGCAAGGTCCGCCCCATCGGCGTGGCCATGGACGAGGACGCGCTCGAGCGCCTGAGGCAGCTCGGCGAGTCCGTCAAGGCGACGCTGGAGGACGCGCACCAGCCCTTGCTGTTCGCGCCCGAGAAGATCGCAGACCAGGTGATCCGCGTCGGACGCCAGGGCGCCGGCAAGCAGGCGCTCCCCGTCGATCTCAAGCAGCTCGAAGAGGAGCAGCGCCTGATCACCGGCGTCCACGAGGTCTACGGCGAGATGTACCGCCACAGTTGGGCCTCGACGGGCTGCTGCCGCGCTCGCGCTACCGCGCCGCGCACGACGCGCTGTTCCACGTGGTGATGGCACGCATCGCCAACCCCGACAGCAAGCGAGGCAGCGTGCGTCGGCTCGAGGAGGACTTCGGCGTCAGCCTTCCCCTTGAGAAGGTCTGCCGGATGATGGACCAGTTCGACGCGCCCGTGATCAACCATCTGCGCACGCGCGTGGGCGAGGCGAGCCGCGCGCTGCTGCCGGAGCCGGTGGCGATCCTCTTCTTCGATTGCACCACGCTCTCCTTCGAGACCGCGGTTGAGGATGCGCTTCGCCAGCACGGCTTCGGCAAGGACGGCAAGCACAGGGACTCGCAGGTCCTGCTGGCCCTGATGGTGACGCGCGAGGGGCTGCCGATCGGCTACGCAATCTGCCGGCCGCGCTGCAGAAGCAGGTTCTTGAGACCGCCGCCTGCGCCCCGCTGGAGGGCTCGGGGAACTGGCGGGTCGGCGAATGGGAGCACAAGGGCCGGCGCCTGGGCGTCGTCTTCTGCCCCGCGCGCG
>JAPOST010000189.1 GCA_026709535.1 Rhodospirillaceae bacterium | reverse complement strand
CGAAAAGACCACGCCAAAAAACAGAATTATCCCCATAAACAACCTCGGCAGTTACAAAGTATCTAACGTGGTTGAACAAGCCCCATCTTGATCTGGTTCTTGTATGCTCTGTTATGATCCCTGATGCTCTTCAATCCTCGACGATACGCCTTCAGATCTTCAATTTTTTCTGATGCCTTCCTGATCTTTTTCTTCATCCCTTCTGTTACAGAATAATATTCTTCTTCAGGAAGAGATTCTAGAATCTCGGCGATTTCATTCAATTCTTTGACTGTGTAAGACATGAGTGACCATCCATTTTTGAAATTCCATATCTCTATTTATATCCATCTATCATTAGAGCATGACACGTCAATTTGTTGACGATCAACGGTTTCGGCACTTTGCTACATAATTCCCAAAGAATTACCTCCTTGTGAGCCTTCTTCGATTCGGCCAAGAAGACCAGGTAAAAAAAATTGTAATTGCCAACTATAACAGTCATCAGGATTTGGAAAAAGAGCCGAGCGTAGTTTCCTGCCAAGGTCGATCGCCTCCCAAACGCGGTCATAGCCAAGTGATGCGAGGTACAGCACACACAGATACACCGTGCGTACCTTCCTAGCGGCCGGACCAGCCATTCGCCGTGCCGACACTGGCCCAAACATGGAAAATCGCCGAATCCCTCCTGTCCCTTGTTGAAGGACCCTACGCCGTGGTCTAAAATCACCGCATGGGATACTTCTCTGGACAAAATCTGCCCATCCGCGCCGAACTGGGAGGCGCCTTGGACCGCGGCTGGGCGCAACTGGGCAAGGCCGGCGGATGGCTGACCGGCCACCAGCGGGTTGCCGTGGCGCAGGAAGCGCGCGCTGCTTGGCATTGCAGCTTGTGTCGGGAGATCAAGAAAGCCCTGTCGCCGTATGCGGTCGAAGGCAGCCACGATGCCGCTACGGACCTGCCGCAGCCTTGGGTAGATGCGATCCACCGCGTGGTAACGGATCCTGGCCGACTGACCGAAAAATGGTGCCTGCAGGTGCAGAATAGCGGCCTTTCGGAAGACGAGTACGTCGAACTGGTCTCCATCACGATTATTACCACGGTAATAGATACCTTCTCGATTGCGATCGGTATCCAAGTCCCGGACATGCCTGTGATCGTCCCCGGTACGCCAGCGCGCCAGCGCGATCCGACGGCAACGCCAGGCCCCGGATGGGTCGCCACCATTGCGCCGGAGAACGTCAGCGCGACGTTCGAGGACTTCTACGCCAACGAGTCCCACTTCTATATCCGCCGATCTCTGACTCTCGTGCCGGATGAAGCCCGGAAGTTCTGGGACATCATGAATCTACTCTACCTGGAAGATCCTCGCGTTATCGAACTGGAAGGCATCGATCGGGCCATCAGCCGGGCACAGATGGAGTTTCTGGCGGCGCGGGCGTCCATGCTGCTGGGGTGCTACTACTGAACGACCAGCCATGCGGCGCGGCTCAGGATGAGCGGCAAGGATACCGGGGATGACTACGATCTGACCGCCGTGACGCAAGGCGGCGACGCTGCCATGTCGAACGGCGCGGTGCTGAATGCCTTCCTGGAAGCCGTCATGGTACGCGATAACGAGGCGCTCACCGTCATGCGTGCTGCCATGGTCAACGCCATGGGTCCAGCGTCCATGGTCGATGCGGCGGCGACCATAGCCGCCTTCAACGCCTATCCGCGAGCGGCAAATGCCACTGGCATTCCCTTGGAGGATGCCAAGCGCGACCTGACCGCCGAATTACGCGAGGAACTGGGGCTGGATGCCCTTGACATCGCTGTCTGAGCCGACGCCCGCAATCTGACCGGCCTCGTCTATTCCCGAGCCCGAGGATGCGCGGCTTGATAAACTTCCATGAGGCGAGTGGCGTCGACCTCCGTATATCGTTGCGTCGTCGACAGGCTGGCATGACCAAGCAGTTCCTGGATGGACCGGAGATCTGCACCGCCGGACAGCAGATGCGTGGCAAAGGAATGGCGCAACGCGTGAGGCGTGGCGGAAGTGGGAAGGCCTAATGCCGGGCGGAGACGCTGAATCAACAGCTGCACAATTCGTGGATTCAACCGCTTGCCTTTCTTGCCGACAAAAAGCGGACCATCCTGTGGCAGCGCAAACGGGCACAGCGACAGGTAACTCGCTACTGCCTCGTTCACGGCCGGCAGAATCGGCATGACCCGTTCCTTGTTGCCCTTGCCGACAATGATGAGGCTGGCACCGAACGGCGCAGCATGCCGGTCCAGACCCAAGGCTTCGGAAATGCGGAGGCCGCAACCATAGATCAGCGTCAGGACAGCGGCATCCCGCGCAGCAACCCATGGATTGGCAACGTCAGCCCGCACGGCATCTAACAGGTCGCAGGTCTCCGCGACAGAAAGCGGTTTTGGCACCGCATGAGGCAATTTTGGCGCCCGAAGAGTCGAAATTGACGAATTATACAGTATTTTCTGTTTGTTCAGATAAAGAAAAAAACTCCTGACTGCGGAAACCGCCCGCGCGGTTGACGACCGGGCGGCGCCAGCCCGCGCCGCCAGCCATGATCGCAGGTCGCCGCTGCGCAAGGCGCCGAGGACAGCCCGGCCCGCAGGAGAGCCCACATGCCCCCCGGTAAACCTCAGAAAGGCCAGGACGTCCCGTTGATAAGCCGCGACGGTGTGAGCAGAGGCACGCTTCTCGTGCTGCAACTGCGCCAGCCATGACATCAGGTCGGCCAGGACGACCGGGTCAAGATCGGGATGAAGCGCCGGATCTATCAGCGTCGGCACGCCGTGGTTTATTTCGGGGCGTTCAACCATGCGCGAGCGGTGCTTTCTATCACCCGAGCCAAATAGAAGAATTGCGGCAGGCTGGTCTTTTCCCTGAAAGTCGCCGGGTCGCGGCCGCCCAACGCCAGCAAGCTGGCGGGGGCAATCGAACTCACGCGCAGGCGGATCAACAGGTCCGACTGGATCAGCGCCGCTGCACCGCCATATAGACGCCGCTCTGCGCGGATCAATTCACGACGCCGATCTGTTTTGTCTTCTCCCCCCAACAGCGCGTTGACTGTTCCGATGGGTAGCAGGTTGACGCCGCTGCGCGTCCGCCCTTTCGGCTGCTTCTCTCTGGCTTCGATACACAAGGCGACGGCGTCAAGTTGCAGCATGACGGCCACATCCGTGGCGATCGCTTCGACAAAGTGTTCGAAACTCCGCGCATCAATCAGGGCAAGGCAGGCCTCGTGCACACGCTCCTGCTGCTGGATCAGACGCCGCGCGTTGTCGATAGCGGCAATCTCGCTGTCGCGAGCGGCGGCCAAATCCCGCTGCAGGCGCTGAACCAGGAATCGGCCGAAGTCGATGGGACCGCCATGGTTATCTGTCCCTGCCACGGCCGGCGGCGTCAGAATGGCAGCCAGATCCGGCCTGTCAGCTAGGAAATCGGGGTGTCGGCGCAGCCACGTCGCAACGCGGTCCCCCGACAGGGGTGACGGGGGCAGTCCGGCTGTGCGCTGCGGCTTGTTCATCGCGATCACCTCGCCCTACGGCCTCAGCCGCTTTTCCTTGCCTGGGTGTCATCAGGCAGAATAACCTGCCCGGTCTTTTCCCAGTCTGCCAGAAAGGCAGCCAGACCTCTGTCGGTCAGCGGGTGCGCGAACAACTGGCGAAGGACGGAGGGCGGCAGGGTTGCAACGTGCGCTCCCATCCGCGCCGATTCTACCAGATGAACCGGATTCCTGATTGAGGCGACGAGTACTTCCGTCTCGATCTCAGGGTAGTTCGCATAGATTTCCACGATGTCGGCAATCAGCTGCATGCCATTGGTCCCGATATCGTCCAGCCGGCCGACAAAGGGCGAAACATAGCTTGCGCCGGCCTTTGCTGCGAGGAGGGCCTGGGCAGCCGAGAAACACAGGGTGACGTTCACCTTGATGTTCTCTTCGCGAAAGGTCCGGCAAGCCTTCAACCCGTCCATCGTCAGTGGTACCTTGATGACCACATTATCGGAAAGCTTGGCCAGTTTCCGGCCTTCGCGCACCATGGCGCGGGAGTCTGTGGCCGTCACCTCTGCGCTGACATCGCCTGGGACAACCGTGCAAATCTCACGAATGGTCTCCAGAAAATCGCCACCGCTCTTGGCTATGAGAGAGGGGTTAGTGGTGACGCCATCCAGCAATCCGGTCGCTGCGAGATCGCGGATTTCGTCGAGATCGGCAGTATCGATGAAAAATTTCATCGTTGTGTCGTTGAACCTCTTGTCTAGGGACCGATGAGCAGAAGAGGCGACCACTGGCCGCCAACCGGCACCTCTGTTATCCATCGTCTCATGATAACCCAGCCTCGCCATCGCGCCAAGCCACAGACCTGTCGCCATGGCTAGCACCCGACCAGATGACAGGTCGGCAAGCCCGATGGAACGCGTCAAGGTGCTGCTGCCCTTGCCGGTCGGCGGCGGTTACGACTACCGCGTACCGTCGGAGATGGCAGTGTCTCCAGGCGATTTCGTGCGCGTGCCGCTCGGCCCGAGGCAGTTGACCGGCGTGGTGTGGGGGGAGGCGAATGGGGCAATCGCCGACGAGAAGCTCAAGGTCGTTCTCGCCCGGCACGATGCGCCGCCGTTAAGTGATTCGCATCGGCGGTTCGTCGACTGGCTGGCCGGCTATTCGCTGTCAGCACCAGGGTCGGTGCTGCGCATGTCGATGTCGATTCCGGAAGCTCTTGATCCAGTGCCCCCGGTAACCGGCTATCGCGCCGCAGCATTCCCGCCGGCCAAGGCGCGGATAACGCCGCAGCGGCAGGCGGTGATGGAAGCCCTGGTCAGGGAAAAGGTCATCGAAGCGGCGACATTGCGCGATGCGGCAGGCGTGTCCGGCGCCGTTCTTGCCGGCATGGCCAGAGCCGGGCTGATCGAGGCGGTCCCGCTGGCCCGCCGCCAACCTTGGCGCCAGCCGGATCCAGCCTTCGCGCCGGTGACCTTTTCTGCGGACCAGGAACAGGCGGCTGCTCTGATCAGCGCCGCTGTCGGCAGCTCAGGCAAAGTCTTTCTGCTGGACGGCGTGACCGGCTCCGGCAAGACGGAAGTTTATTTCGAAGCGATTGCCGAAGCGCTCCGGCGCAGCCTCCAGTCGCTGGTCCTGGTACCCGAAATCGCGCTCAGCGCCCAATGGCTGGCCCGGTTCGAAAGCAGGTTTGGCGTTCGCCCGGCAGCCTGGCATTCGGATCTGACGCGGACTCAGCGCCGCGATGTCTGGCGCGCCGTCGCGACAGGAGAGGCGGCGGTTGTCGTCGGCGCGAGGTCTGCCCTGATGTTGCCAATGCCTCGCCTTGGTCTGATTGTGGTGGACGAAGAACACGACCAGAGCTTCAAGCAGGAAGACGGCGTCATCTATCATGCGCGCGATATGGCCGTCGTCCGCGGCATGCTGGAAGAAGCGTCTGTTGTCTTGGCGTCGGCGACGCCAGCCCTGGAATCGGTTGTGAATGTCGAGCGCGGACGCTATGCTCATGTCGTCCTGACGGAACGCCATGCTGGTGCTAGGATACCCCGGGTCAAACTGTTGGACATGCGGGCCGAGGCGCCGCCACGCGGGCGTTGGCTGTCAGATAAACTTGTAACAGAGATCGCCACCACCCTGGCGGCAGGTGAGCAGGCGATGATGTATCTGAATCGCCGGGGCTATGCGCCGCTTACGGTGTGCCGCTCGTGCGGATTGCGACTGACCTGTCCGGACTGTTCGGCATGGCTGGTGGAGCATCGTCTGACGCAGCGGTTGGAATGCCACCACTGTGGATTTACACAGCCCCTGCCGAATATCTGTCCCGATTGTGGCGCCGAGGACTCGCTGGCTCCCTGCGGTCCCGGTGTGGAACGGCTGGCGGAAGAAGTGACCACCTTGCTGCCCGACGCCCGCGTCGCCGTGGCGGCCAGCGATACGATCCGCGGGCCTGCCGATGCGGCAGCGTTGGTGCGAGACGTTCAGGATGGCGTCGTGAACCTGCTGATCGGCACGCAGATCCTGGCCAAGGGCTACCATTTTCCGCGGCTTACCCTGGTTGGTGTGGTGGATGCGGATCTGGGTCTTGCCGGCGGCGACCTTCGCGCTGCCGAACAGACATGGCAAATGTTGAATCAGGTCGCCGGACGCGCGGGGCGCGCCGACCGCCCGGGCCAGGTCATTCTGCAGTCGTGGCAGCCGGACCACCCGGTCCTTCGGGCAATCGCCGCAAACGATCGCGAAGGCTTCGTGGCGGAAGAGAAGGCGGCACGGGAGGCCCATGGCATGCCGCCATATGGGCGCTTGGCGGCAGTGATCGTGTCCGGGCGACACACCGATGCCGCGGCTGCAGCGGCCCTTGCAATGGCCCGTAACGCGCCAACAGCCGACGATGTCACGGTCCTAGGTCCAGCGCCGGCGCCGCTCGCCCTGTTGCGGGGTTATCACCGACATCGACTGCTCGTAAAGGCATCCCACGCTGTCAATCTGCAAGCCTACATTCGTCAGTGGTTCGCACGCTGCCCCCACAACAGGCAGGTGCGCATCAAGGTCGATATAGATCCATACAATTTCCTCTAGGCGTGGCGGGGCTGCGTGAACATAACCAGGCGGCGCATCTGTTCGGCCGCAGGGTTGCCGACGCTCATCTGCATCACTCTTGCCTCGGCCAGTAACGTTCCGACGGCGCACATCTTTCCGCCTTGGCGCCTCGAAACCGCAGCCCGTTGCCTTGAAGGGCTGGCCGGTGCGTCCCGAGCGTGTTTCACCAAATCGTCGGCCGCCGTTTCGATGACATCGATCCGTTTACCGGCCCACAGAAACGCTACACGAAGGAGACAACCAAAGTCCTGCATCATGTATTGGCGCGCAATCCATGCGGAAACCGGAGCGACGGGTATCACCCTTGCGGCTGCAGCAATAATTCCCATGTCCCCAAGATAGCATCAACGAACGCGCTGCGATCATGAAGGCGAGTCGACCGGAGAAACAAGAACCGTTCTTGTCGACATGGAGCGCTCGACAAGCCCCGTCGCCGACAGCAGCGGGCGCAAGGTACGTCTTTTGAAATCTCGATGGAACGGCCGGTTTTCTATCACGGTCACTCTGGCAACCGCGATCTCGCTGCTGGTTCTGGTCAGCGTCGGAACAGTCCTGGGGGTGGGCATCTGGCTCGCGCAGAAGAATACGCTGACCCTGCTCAGTGAAAACGCGACCCAAAACGTTGCCGTGATTGTGCAGCGGATCAGTCAGCACCTGAAACCGGCCGAATATCAGGCGCAGTTTATCGCCACTCGGATCAGTTCGGGCGACATTGATCCCAATGATCGCAAGATCATCGGTCTGACCCTGACCGGCGCGCTCGCCGCAACGCCACAGGTCGACGCCGTGATGTTTATCCGTCCGAGCCTGCAGGCCGACTTTGCCGGCCGCACGGGTCCATCCGGAAAGGTCAGCTTTCAGACGATCGACTATTCCGACGACCCGATCGTGCGCGAGCGCACCAGGGAGGCATATCTGGCAGCACGCCAGTCACGAGACCTCGGTGCGCGGTGGATAGCCCCGGTCTGGCGGGAGCAACCCAAGAAAACCTACATGATTGTCGGGTACCCCGTCTGGCGTGACGACGAGTGGATCGGCAGCGTCGTCGCGATCGTATCGGTGCGCGAGTTGTCAGAGTTCCTGAGCAAGACGACGTCTGCCGATTCCGGACGCCGCTTTGTCCTTTATGGCAGGAATCACGTTCTTGCTCACCCGCTAATGGCGCAGGGTTATCCCGACCGGACGATAGCGAAACCGCTGCCGGCCGTCGCCGGTTTTAGCGACCCTGTCCTCGCCGCGATATGGCAGGAGGAAGATCGGTCTCCCGTCATCTTGAATCTTGCAGCCGGCACGCGAGGGCATGTGATCAGTCTGGAGAGTGGCGAATACGTGTACCTGTATCGCCGGATCGACGGATTCGGCTCTCAGCCATGGTATGCTGGCGCCTATTTTCGCATCGCCGATGTGTCTACTGAAATTCAGCGCATGATGATTTCGCTGGTTGCCGGGATCTGCGCATTGCTGCTGTCATTGGCCGCCGCCGTCGTTCTGGGTCGCCGGATCGGGCGGCCGATTGTGGAGTTTTCCGCCGCCGCAGCGCATATTCGTGACCTGGAAGTGACTGAGGTGAAGGAACTGCCGGGCAGCATCTTTCGCGAACTCAATGATCAATCCAAGGCGTTCAACGCCATGCTGCGGGCTTTGCGCTGGTTCCAGCTTTATGTACCTAAGAAGATCGTCGAAAGCCTCGTCAGGGGCGGCGAATTGCGTGACACCACCTCGTCAGCCCGGGATATGACAGTATTGTTCACCGACATCGCCGGGTTTTCCACCTTGTCCGAAAACATGAGCGCGTCGGAGGTGACGGCGTTTGTCAATCGCCATTTCGAGCTGGTTGCCAGTTGTATTGAGGCGGAAGACGGTACGGTCGACAAGTTCATGGGCGACTCGGTCATGGCGTTCTGGGGCGCCCCCGAACCCCAGGAAGAGACGGCGGTTCGCGCATGTCGAGCCGCCCTCGCCATCGCGGAAGCGGTTCGTGCCGAAAATGAAAAACGGCACGCTGCCGGCCAACCGCCGGTCGGTATCCGTATCGGTGTTCATACCGGAGTAGCAACGGTCGGAAACATCGGTGCGCCAAGTCGGATAAACTACACAATCATCGGGGATTCGGTGAATGTCGGTCAGCGGCTGGAGCAACTCGGCAAGGAAATCTATCCGGCCGGCACCGACGTCTGTATCCTGATCAGCGGCGACACTGCCGCAGCTCTGGGCGGCGGCTTTACCTTGATCCCGGTCGGCCCGCACAAACTGAAAGGACGCGCCGGCGAAGTTGACATCTTCAAGCTGGAGTCTGCCTAGCCCGGCTATCTCATGAACGGGTGGAGTTTCTTGGATTGCGGTATTTTCGGGTGTCGGTTGCAGGCCTGAGCAATGTCGGGAGGGTCGTTTGTCTTCCGGGACGACACTGTCGGGTAGTTTTGGTTGGGTTTGGGTGGACTTCGCGGGTGCCGGGCGTACGCCGGGATTACCGATGGCGGTGCCGTTCTCTGGCTGTTGCCGGGCGAAGCCCAGATGGAGCACATCGGCACCGCAGACATGGATCTCGACATTGACCCAGCTGTCCTGAGGGGCGGCGAATACGCCCGGCTTGTCGAAGCCCTCCGGGAACACGGCTACCTTCAGCGGGACAATCTGCGTCGTGGGTTGTCCCTGCCGGCGACGACGGACCCGACAGTGACCGAAACCGCGTCAGCATCGCGGTGGCATCAATCCCGGCCCTTCTGGCCATGAAGGGTTACGCCGTCACCAACCGTGTCAAACGCAAGGATGCCTGCGACATCTACTACTCCATGAGGAAATTCCCGGACGGAAGCGACTCCCTAGTCCAGGCAACCCGACCCCTTCTTGATGTCAAATCGCACGGCAGATCAATGGCAGCAGCAGGCCTTCGGACAGGTCGACGACTGGCTCAGAGGCCTTGGCCTGAGGCAGTTATGACTGGGACCTTGAAGATTAGTAACCGTGTAATGGAAATTCCGATCTTCGACGAGATGTTCGTCATGTGAGACGGCTTTATTCTCAATTTCTCCAATCGAACCTTCGCCGATTTCTTTCGAGAAGAACTCCAAGTCGATATATCCCATCCTCGCTGAAAGGTTCAGGGCGAAAGCAGGGCAAAGCGCCCGCGAATTTGCTTGCGACGGGCGGATCGGCGTACGGCGCTCGAAACTCTGAAAGTGCTGCGGAAATCCCGCAGGACCAGCGGCATCACCCACAATTACCTCGCCTTGGAAGAGGCGGTAGCCGAACCGTGTAGCATGGTGCGACGAACTCATGGCCGAAGCCGTTCATGTTGAAAGTCACCAACGAGGAAATCAAGGAAGTTCGGGAATAGGTACTCTGAATGGCAGGTGCCCGAACTATCGATTCCAATCCAAGTTGGTTTCGAAGAAACGTTCCTCACCATGCAGCCATTGGCCGAGTCGCAACGAGGTCAACTGCGCCCGGTCGGCCCGCAATGCACATTCCCAGACGATTGCTACACGCCACCCGGAGTCCAGCAGTTCTTCTCTCACCCGTCGATCCCGCGCTACATTGTCCCTGAATTTCGCTTGCCAGAAATCCGTCCGAGTGGCGGGAACGGTCGCATATGGGCATTCTTGATGACGATGCCAGAAGCAGCCATGCACGAAACAGACAGCTCCAAACCGACGGAAGACCAGGTCCGGCGTCCCCGGCAGCTTCCGGTCGTGAAGACGGTATCTGAGACCGCGCACGTGCAGCGCGCGTCGAAGCGCCATCTCCGGTTTCGTATCCTTGCCGCCGATTCCGGCCATCATTCGCGACCGGACCGCTTGATCAACTATGTCAACCATCGGCTATCCTGCGCCGCATGGACAAAACGGCACCGTGTGCGCATTCCAAAGAACATCTTCGAGGTGATCAAGGAGAATGCTGCTATCTTGGGAACTGTAGCCTGGTCCGAACCCGAGCTTCAGAGAGCCCCGAAAAGGGATCGCAACACGAGCTTCATGCAGCAGCTGCAGGGTCTCACCTCGATTTCGCATGTTACACCAAGCAGTTCGGGCCCCCACTCCGGCTACCTGCCGAACGGCTTTCACCATGCCGATCTTCAGCCGCTCCGCCATGACTGACCGGGTGCCCGTCATCGACCTCTTCTCCGGGCCCTGGCGGACTCGCTGAGGGCTTTGCCTCATTCAAGGATTCTCATGGCCGGCCTCGCTTCAATGTCGTCTTCTCGGTCGAAATGGAGCCAACGGCCCATCGCACGTTGCGGTTGCGCGGCTTCCTGCGAAAGTTCCAGTCGGGCTTTCCGGCAGAATACTACGCTTTCCTCAACGGGGAAGCACCTCGCGAGCCGAACTGGGCGAGCCTCTACCCGCGTCAATGGCAGGAGGCCTGCGACGAGACAAGGTGTCTGACGCTAGGCACATCCGACGCCAGTTCCTTCATCCGACTGCGGATTGCCAGGATTCGCGCACTGTACGGAGGCAGGACCGTGCTTCTCGGCGGATGTCAGCCGATCCGCGATACGCCGCTTCAGAAGTCGCCTCAAGTCCTGCGTCGAGAGCCATACCCGCGACGTGATCGGGCTCCCGGCGGCGGATCGAAATTCTCTGCACCCATCATCGTAAATCGCTGCGGCTTAGTCAATCACCTTCGCCGTCCATTCCGGGCATGGAAAGCTATTTCGCCTTGGTTACCGTTAGATTCCCCATGGTCCTACCGAATTCTTTCCCGACTGATTCTCCACCAATTGTGGCGGGAAGGTAACGGAATTCGATCGGAATTCTCTGGCTTGGAATATGGTGGAGCCGAGGGGAGTCGAACCCCTGACCTCTTGAATGCCATTCAAGCGCTCTGCCGACTGAGCTACGGCCCCATCCAGACAAGGGCGTCGGCGCGGCCTGCCAAGGACGCCCCCTCCGGGAACGATCAGCCTATCCGCGCGATCGGCCTTCAATAAAGGTTTCAGGCTCGAAGAATCAAGCAGAGGTGGTCTGCGGCATAAGGGTGGTCGGATATTCAAGGCGGCCCGATATGGTCGAACTGTCCGCTTCCCTCGGTCGCCATACCGCGCCAGGAATGGCGTGGGGATCAGTAGCCCAGCCCGGCTGAATATCCAGACTTGGCGATCACAATGGAAGAACAGGCAATGCAGCATCCTTCAGCGCAGACTGCGAATCGGACCGCCGCCCGAGGCATCCTCTGTCCTGACACAACCTCCACTGTCCCTGCCCGATAGTGATGCCAATACGGCGCGCGCTCTTTCGGGTCGGGCAATAATCGACTATTACCTCCACATGCAATTCTTCGCGCATCAGCCGTTACCGGACCTTGGCCCCTATGTCGGACTACGGGGGGAAATCCGGGCGTTTCTGGCGGAAGAGCGTCAACGCGCCGGCATCGATCAGTGGGTCGGCTCCTGGGAAGGTCATGACCGGGACTTCAGCGCCCGGCTCGCCGAACGGGGCTGGGTCGGCATGGCACTTCCGACAGCTTACGGTGGACACGACAAGGGTATCCTAGAACGATATGTCGTTTTTGAAGAATTACTGGCTGGCGGTGCTCCGGTGGCGGCGCATTGGATCGCCGACCGCCAGAGCGGTCCCCTGATCCTGCGCTTCGGCACGGAGGCGCAACGACAACATTTCCTGCCCCGGATTGCTTCTACCGAATACACTTTCGCCATCGGCATGAGCGAGCCAGACAGCGGATCGGACCTGGCTGCCGCCCGGACGAAAGCCGAGTGGCGCGGAAACGGGTGGCGCATCAATGGTGCGAAGATATGGACGTCGAATGCCCATCGTGCCGACTGGATGATCACGTTATGCCGAACCGGTGATGTCGGTGAAGACCGGCACGGTGGTCTCAGTCAATTTCTGATCGATCTGAAGGCACCTGACATCAAGATCCGGCCGATCCAGAACCTGGCAGGCGATCACCATTTCAACGAAGTGGTATTCGAAGATCACAATATCGCCGCAGATCGTATCATCGGTAGTCCAGGCGACGGCTGGCGTCAGGTGATGAACGAACTGGCATTCGAGCGCAGCGCTCCCGATCGCTACCTTTCCACCTTCCGGCTGATTGTCGAGCTGGTCCGCGCCGCCGGGGCGACGCCGGACCACGCCATAGCGGGAGAAGTTGGCGCGCTTTACGCACGGCTTGTCGGAGTGCGCATGCTGTCAATGCAAGTCGCCGCCGCGCTCGACCAGGGCAAAACGCCGAATACCGAAGCTGCGCTGGTAAAGGAAATCGGAACGGCCCTGGAACAGGATACGCCGGAGGTAGCGCGACGCGTGTTGTCGGAAACGCCAGACGGTGCCCGCGACGGCCTGTTGGAAGAATTGTTGACCTATGACACGTTACATACGCCCTCCTTCACTTTGAGGGGCGGAGCGAGGGAAATCGTTCGGGGCATCATAGCACGAGGGATTGGCTTGCGGTGACTGACTCATCCACCGACGGGGCGGCAGCCGCCTTCGGCGACAGCGTCCGGCAGGCTTTAGCTCCGCTCCAAGCGGGCTATGACTCACCTGCCAGCACGACCATCATCTGGTCGGCCGAACATTGGAAAACCGTTGAAGCTCTTGGCCTGCCGGGCCTGCTTGTCCCGGAAGACGCTGGCGGGGCCGGCGCGTCATTGGCGGAAGCCGCAGCAGCAATCGAGGCGCTTGGTGCGTTGGGCGATCCATCTCCAGCGGCGGAAACCGCGGTGCTGTCATGGCTGGTCACCCGTGACACCGGTACAGTTCCGGACGGCCCGCTGGTATTTGCTGAACCTGGCCGCCGCTCGACCTGGCCCCGGAAAGCCTGCACGGTCCGTAACGGCGGCACCATAGACGAGCCGCCCGGCACCGTCGCGGACCGCCCGCTTCTCAATGGCGTCCCGGTTTCTGATCCCGTCAAAGGCGCGGTGGAAGAAACGCCTTATCGCCGGGCGATGGCGGTGACCCGGGCCGTTCAACTGGTAGGCGCGTCGTTGGCGGCTCTCGATCTCACCATCGGCCATGTGACACACCGCAAGCAGTTTGGCCGCCCGCTGGCGCGCTTTCAAGCGGTCCAGCAGCATATTGCCATTGCCGCTGCTCAGACGGCAGCCGCTGCCCAGGTGGCGCGGGCAGCCTTTGCAGCGCTGAACCGGGATGACGAGTTTCTGGCGGCATCCGCCAAGATTTCAGCGGGCCGCGCAGGCACCGTGGCGGCCAAGGCAGCGCACCAGTTTCACGGGGCCATGGGTTACACGGCCGAATATCCACTCCACAGGTTGAGCCGGTCAATCTGGCAGTGGCGAGAGGATTTCGGCAACGAGACATGGTGGAGTCGTCGGCTGGGTACAAGAATCTGTGCATCGGGCCCCGATGCGTTATGGGCCGATCTTGCGACAGCCTAGAGCATTCAGACCAGGGGACAGGAAAAGCGACGACAATCCTGTTTCGGTCATGCTGACGACGCGACGGTTGTCTCCCAATGCCGCTCAACGCCCCCGCGTTGCTGCTCTAACGCAGCCACGCTGCGTCGCCCATCCAGCGACAAGTGGGACACTACGCGATACCCGGTCGGGATTGATGAATCATCAAGCATGGGCTGGCGCTCACTCTTGACACTTTGTGATCTTCGCTGGCTTTGAAATGCTTGGCCCTCCGTGGATGCGCAGGCATACTGATCCTGTGCCCATCAACCATTAACCCGGACAAGGCCGGTGCGCTTGCTTGCGCGTTTTGCAACCAAAGGGATCGGCAATGAAAGAGCATATCGCGAAAATCGAGACGTCTAGTGGCGTGATGGAAACCTTCGTCACCCAGCCCGATGAAGGCGGACCGCACCCGATCGTGCTGTTCTACATGGACGCGATCGGAATCCGGGAAGAACTGAAAGACATGGCGCGCCGGATCGGTACGGCCGGCTACTGTGTGTTGTTGCCTAACCTGTTCTATCGGGCAGCAGGCATAGACGACATTCATCTGGATGCCGAGCAGATAGAAGTTAAGGGCTCCGACGAGCGCAAGCGGTTCTGGGGCCTGGTGAAAGGTCTCACCAACACCGGTGTGATGGAAGATACGCGCCCCTTGCTTGACTACGCCAAGGCGATGGACGGAGCCCGGAACGGTTCAGCAGGCTGTGTCGGCTATTGCCTGTCCGGTCAGTTCGTCTATGCGGTGGCGGGACACTACCCCCAGGAGATCGGGGCAGTCGCCAGCTACTACGGCGCCGGCATCATGACCGACCAGCCCGATTCGCCTCTTCTCAAGACGGACGAAATCCGTGCGGAACTGTATCTTGCCTTTGCCGAGGATGATCACTGGGTGCCAGACCCGGTCGTTCAGGCTATTGCCGAACGCCTTTCCGGTTCGTCAGTACGTCACAGGATCGAGCGCTATCCCGGCGCCCATCACGGATTTGCCTTTCCGGATCGGCACACTTTCGACAAGCCCTCGGCCGAACGGCATTGGGAGCGAATGCTCAGCCTGTTCCGACGCAACCTGGATTAGCTACCCGCCGATCACCTTGATCGCCACGCGAGCCGCGCCTATAAAGTCGCCATGATCAATACAACAGGCAAAATCGTCAAAACAGACGCTGAATGGCGGGCGCAGCTGACGGGCCTTCAGTTCCGGGTGACCAGGAAACACGGCACCGAGCAAGCCTTTACCGGTGAGTACTGGAACACCAAGGTTGCCGGCACCTACGCGTGCATCTGTTGCGGACAGGTGTTGTTCGATTCCAAGACAAAGTATGATTCAGGTACCGGCTGGCCGAGCTTCTATGCCCCTGTCGGCGAGGGAGCCGTGGCCTACAAGGAGGATCGCAGCTTCTTCATGAGGCGCACGGAAGTTCTGTGCAGTAAATGCGATGCCCATCTGGGCCATGTCTTCCCGGACGGGCCAGCGCCTACGGGGAAACGGTTTTGCATGAATTCCGCATCGTTGAAACTGATGCCGTCAAAGGATGGCGGCGATGACCTCGGGGTTGTTTCAGACCCGACCTGATGGCGCTTCGACATCGCGGGCGGCATGGAATGCTGGAAGGCCTTGACCACCCGACACCCCGGTCAACCAGAGCCGAAAATGCGCAATGTCAGGCGAACGGATGTTCGCCGGTTATTGTCGGCTTGTCCCGGGAAGGATGACCATCCGTCTGGGGCTGCGGGCGTCCCACTCGATATGGATCTCAGCGCGAACAAAATACTCGACCAGCCTTCACCTTCTGCTCCGAAAGAATGACCTCAACAACTCGGACGAATCGTTTTCCGAGATGCCCTCGTAGACTTCGGGGCGGTGATGGCAGGTCGATTGCTGGAAGAATTTCGCCCCGTGCAGGACGCCACCGCCTTTTGGGTCCGCTGCACCGAAATACAGGCGATCGAGTCGGGCCAGAGAAATCCCGCCAGCGCACATCGCGCAGGGCTCCAGGGTGACATAGAGACTGCAGCCGGTCAGACGTGTCGATCCCAGCGCCGCGGTGGCGCGGCGGATGGCAACCATCTCGGCATGTGCCGTGGGGTCGCAACGGCGCACCGACTCGTTGCCGGCGGCGGCAATCACGCGCCTACTTGCCTCGTCCACGATCACGGCGCCCACCGGCACTTCTCCCCGAGCCGCAGCCAGCCGGGCCTGCTCCAGGGCCAGGTCCATCGCAAATGCCTTGAACGGAAGCGTAATCATGCCGCCTTGGTGAGGGTGAAGGAACGGACGGTCAATCCTTTTCTGGAAAATCTGTTCTCGAGAGAAGGGCGTCCCGGGAGGTAACACCGGGTATCACATCGACGTCCGGAGCGAGGCCAGCGACCATGGTAATGGCGCGCAGGTGTCAGTTCCTTTCTCATCAACCGCCGTTGGCGCAGTTGATCCTTGGTTTCGTTCTGAAAGGACCACAACTGGCACTGGCTGGCCGAACCAATTCTCATGCGCCAATTGATCTGTGGATCAGATTGCCGCCACGGTGCTAGGTAAGGGGAGAATTTTCCTTCCATGCTGGAAAATGCCAATGGCGCTCGATACCGATGCCGTACGCCAGATCGCCCATTTGGCACGGGTTCGTGTGCCCGAAGCCGATCTGGAAGTGCTGGCCGGCGAACTGTCAAACATCCTGACTTGGGTAGAACAACTCAATGACGTCGCGACCGAGGATGTGCCGGCCATGACCAGTGCAGTCGCCGTGAGCCTGCCCATGCGGGAAGACAAGGTGAACGAAGGCGATCATGAGGACGCCATCCTTGCCAATGCGCCGGACCGCGTGCGGGACTTCTTCGCCGTGCCCAAGGTCGTCGACTAGTGAGCGATCTCACGACCCTGACCCTGAGCGAGGCGCGCGATGGTCTGGCTGCGGGCGATTTTACGTCGGAAGAACTTACCACCGCGTACTTGCGGGCGCTCGAAACCATCCGACCCCTGAACGCCTTCGTGACCGAGACGCCGGAACGGGCGGTGGAAATGGCCAAAACCTCTGATGCGCGAAGGGCCGCCGGACAAGCAGGCGTTCTGGAAGGCCTGCCGGTGGCCATCAAGGATCTCTTCTGCACCAGAGGCGTCCAGACCACGGCGGGATCTCGCATTCTGGATGGCTTTGTTCCGCCTTACGAGGCGACCGTAACGGCCAATATGTGGGCTGAGGGCGCCATCATGCTCGGCAAGACCAACATGGACGAGTTCGCCATGGGGTCATCCAACGTCACTTCCTGTCATGGTCCGGTGGAGAATCCGTGGCGAATCAACGGAGACAACCGCAGCCTGGCTCCGGGCGGGTCTTCGGGCGGATCGGCGGCATCCGTGGCGGCGCGAGCGGCACTGGCGGCGACCGGAACCGATACCGGCGGCTCGATCCGCCAGCCTGCTGCGTTCTGCGGAATTGTCGGCATGAAGCCGACGTACGGGCGTTGCTCGCGCTGGGGTATCGTCGCCTTTGCCTCGTCCCTCGATCAGGCCGGCCCGATGGCGCGTACGGTTCGGGATTCAGCGATCATGCTGCAAGCCATGGCCGGACACGATCCAAAGGACTCGACATCAGTTCCCAGAGACGTTCCAGACTACGAAGCGGCGCTGACCGGTGATCTTCGCAGCCTGCGTATCGGCATCCCCGAGGAATACCGTATGGACGGCATGCCGACAGAAATCGAGGCGCTGTGGCGGCAGGGGATAGACTGGCTAAAGGCTGAAGGTGCCGAAGTCGTCGATATCAGCTTGCCGCACACAAAATATGCACTGCCGACCTACTACATCGTGGCGCCAGCCGAGGCCTCGTCCAATCTGGCGCGCTACGACGGTGTCCGTTTCGGGCTGCGCAATGGCGCAGACGGTGGCGACCTGACCGAGATGTACGAGGAAACGAGAGGATTCGGATTCGGTCAGGAAGTGCGCCGACGCGTCCTGATCGGCACCTATGTTCTTTCGGCGGGTTATTACGATGCCTATTACCTCAAGGCACAAAGGGTCCGCAGTCTGATTGCTCGCGACTTTTCGGACGCTTTTGAAACCGTTGATGCGATCCTGACACCGACCACGCCCAGTGCAGCCTTTCCCTTGGGCGACAAGATGGACGATCCGATCGCGATGTATCTGAACGATGTGTTCACAGTACCCGCGAGTCTGGCCGGTCTTCCGGCTATTTCGGTGCCGGCGGGCCTCGACAAAAATGGCCTGCCCCTTGGCCTGCATCTCATCACCAATGCGTTTGAAGAAGAGATGCTGTTCAGGGTCTCAGGCGTTCTCGAAAATGCCGCTGCCTTTGCCACCACCCCGCAGACGGTGGCCTGAGGGAAGAGCGCCACGGGGCCCGGATCTTCATCCGGTGTTCCTTGGTCCTGGTGTTTGAGGGACAACGATATCCTGTCCGGTCTGCGACGCGGACATCAGACATGCCGCGTCTTTCCCGACCCGCTGTGGAGCGCTTCGATGCGCTGGCGCGTCTCGTCCGTGGTGGCGGCGCTGAATCGACCGAAGGCCCTCAGCCCGGCATTCATCGGCGTGATCGATCCAAACTCGGCGATCGTCCGGCCCAGCTGAAAATGATCGTCTTGATTCGCGACGGTACGAGCCGATTAACCGCCGGTCACAGGCGGGAAAAAGGCAACTTCATCTCCCTGTTTGACTGGCGTCTCAAGCGTGGCAAATTCGTGATTGACTGCCGTACGAACATATTTGGCGTTTGCAAACGCGTCACCGTGACCCGGACTTTGGGCCTTCAGCCAGTTGATCAGTTCGCCTACGGTAGTGACATCTTTCGGGACGGTCACTGCTTCTTTGTCGGCACCAATCTTCTGCCGCAGCCATGCGAAATACAGCACATCCATCAGGCGACGATCCCCAATTCGCTGAACGGCAGAAAATCTACCGTCATGCCGGCGCGGATATCTGTCGTCTCCTCGGATAATTCAACCAAACCGCTTGCCGCCGCCATGGAAGAAAGCACCCCTGCGCCGTCCTGACGGTACTTGCACGCGGTCCAGCCATCGTTGTCCTTCTCGAGAATGGCGCGGACCCATTCCCGTCGGCGCAGCTTCTTGCGATGATCAAACCCGGCACGCACCGGAAACGTCTTCGGCTGGTGAATGGTGGCGCCAGCCAGCCGGTCGATCAGGGGCCGTGTGAACCGCAGGAATGTGACCATAACGGCAACCGGATTACCCGGCAGGCCGACGAAGGGAGTACGACCGACTTGTCCCAACGCAATCGGTCGGCCGGGTTTGATCGAGAGGCGCCAGAAATGAATCTGCCCCTGGGCTTCCACGGCGGTACGAACATGGTCCTCCTCGCCGACACTGACCCCGCCCGACGTCAGAACCAGATCGTGTGTCACTGCGCTTTCGCGCAACGCATCAGCAATGACGGTGCGATCATCCGGCAGGATGCCCAAATCAGAGATGCTGCATCCCAGTTGCGTCAGCAATCCGCCCAAGGCAAACCTGTTGGCGTCATAGACCGCTCCAGGCTCGATAACCGCTCCCGGATCACGGAGTTCATTCCCGGTAGAAAACAGTGCGACACGCAGCCTTTTTCGAACCGACAGCGCTGTGAAGCCAATGGAAGCGGTAAGTCCCAGATCCTGCGGGCGCAACCGCTGGCCAGCATGCAGAATCTTGTCGCCTGTGCTGACGTCTTCGCCGGAAAAGCGTCGGTTTGCCCCTTTTCTGATTCCTGGCATGACATGAACGATACCGTCTTCTTCCTGGCAATCCTCCTGCATCAGCACGGTATCGAAACCGGCCGGCATTACCGCACCGGTAAAGAGACGGATGGCGACGGCTTCGTCGCTGTCGGCCGAAACCGGTGGGTCGCCCGCCGCGATGCGGCCGACTACGGGCAAGCTGGTATCCGCGGCCGGGTTCAGATCGCTGAACCGGACAGCATACCCGTCAACGGCAGAATTATCGTGCGGTGGCACCGACCGGTCGGCAACGACGTCTGTTGCCAGGATGCGCCCCAGGCCTTCGTTCAACGCGACGACTTCAACGTCGGCAACCGTGGTCAGACGCTTGGCCAGCAAAGCCAACGCTTCATCCAGTGGAGTCAGTTGGTTACCATGGGCAAAACAGTCGTCGCTCAGTTGCGTCATATCAGGTGTCGCCTCTGATCGGTTGCAGACCGCAATGGTCGCAGATAAAGGTGGCAATCTCCTCCACCGCATTCAAGTCAAGGATCGGTCGGTCGGTTCCGTGGACCGGACCATCGCTGGCAATCGCCACAATCGCAGGGTCTTCCGCAGCCAGAAGGGGATACCCGAGTGCCGGGCGAAAGACTTCTATTTTGGAGTGCGACTGGTGCTTGAAGCCTTCGACCAATAGCAAGTCGACGGGGCCAGTCCGGATAACCAGTTCATCCAGAGATAACTCAGGCTGGCCCCGCAGTTCATGGATCAGGGCCCATCGATTGCTTGAAGACACAACGGTTTCGGTAGCGCCAGCCTGCCTGTGGCGGTGACTGTCCTTGCCGGGATAGTCGACTTCGAAGTCATGATGCGCATGCTTGATGGTCGAAACACGAAGCGCCCAACCAGTCAGCACAGGCAAAAGATTGGTGACCAACGTGGTTTTTCCACTGCCGTTCCATCCTGCAAAACCGATGATCTGACGGTCGCTGCCCATAACGGCAATGTAAGTCTGTTGCCGTACGAGAGAAAAGGCCCGCATTCTGCGACGCTGCAAGGCGCACCGTCTCTGCCCTACTGACAATACCTGCCCCGTGAGGGCAAGGTCTTTCCGGGAGGCGGTGATTGGTGAGAGACAGAAGGCAGCCTCCCCGCATCTGTTCATTTGCCCGATCGTCCGACGAGCAGCGGTATTATCGTGCCGGACTTTCGTTCAACAAACCCCGCTTTCAACCCTCAATCAAGCACTCCTGAAAGCGCACCGGGCGGCCTGTCGGATCCGACAACAACGCATCTTCGCGCATCACCGTTTTGCCTCGAATGATTGTGGCCACGGGCCAGCCGGTAACAGCCATGCCGTCAAAGGGCGTCCACTTGGACTTGCTTTCGATCCAAGCGTTGGTGATCGTTCGCTGAGCCTTGAGATCTACTATGGTAAAATCTGCATCGTAGCCCACGGCAATACGGCCCTTGTTGGCGATCCCGAAGATCCGGTTTGGGCCGGCGCTGGTCAGATCGACAAAACGCTCCAGGCTGAGCCGACCGGCATTGACGTGGTCCAGTAGCACGGGAACAAGAGTCTGAACTCCAGGCACGCCCGATGGCGATTCGGGATAAGGCCGCTCCTTCTCTTCCCTCGTGTGAGGCGCGTGATCGCTGCCGACGAGATCGACGATTCCGGCCTCGATGGCCTGCCATAGAGCCTGCCTGTGCCGGTCATCTCTGATGGGTGGGTTCATTTGCCCGAATGCGTCCAGTCGCTCATAGCATTCCGGGGCCGACAGAGTCAGATGCTGGGGGGTCGCTTCGAGGGTCGCGATGTCCTTGTTTGCCGCGAGAAGCGGCAATTCTTCTGCTGTAGAGACATGCAGTACATGGATGCGCCGGCTGGTTTCGCGAGCAAGCGCCAGGATTCGACGCGTCGCCCGAACCGCAGATTCCTCGTCTCGAAGATGCGGATGCTGAACGGGGCCCGCATTGCGATCCAGCAGAACCCTTCGCTCTCGCAGCCGGTCCTCGTCTTCGGCGTGAATCGCGACCCGGCGAGATCCATTGGCCAGGACATCCCGTAGCTTCCCGTCATCCGCTACGAGCAGGGATCCGGTCGAACTGCCCATGAAAACCTTTACGCCTGAGCAACCGGGCCTGCGCTCGAGATCTCTGAGCGTTTCGGCGTTCTCGTTTGTCGCGCCGACGAAAAAGGCAAAATCGCACCACGTGCGACCGACAGCGCGCGAAACCTTGTCAGCCAGCGCTTCAGCGGAATCCGTGTTCGGCGACGTATTCGGCATTTCAAAAATTGCCGTCACACCCCCCTTCACCGCGCCACGGGTGCCAGACTCCAGATCTTCCTTGTGTTCCAGACCGGGCTCGCGGAAATGCACCTGGGTATCAATGACGCCGGGCAGGACATGCAGACCTGCAGCGTCGAACCGTTCGGCAGCGGCGGTTCGGGACAAGTTGCCGATTTCTGCAATGCGGCCGTTCCTGATGCCGACATCAGTTTTTTCTCTACCGGATGGCGTAATCACGGAGCCACCCAGAATTACCAGATTGAAGTGCTGATCATTCATGCTGACGTCTGCGTCTTGAGGCGTTCGAACAAATCGAGATATTGATCAAGCACGGTCTCTTCGGAAAACTCCGCATTGAGTCGCTCCCGACCGGAAGCGCCGAGCGATGCACCGCGGTCCGGCAATCGGGAAACGTCCGCCAGAGCCTGACCCAAGCGCAGGGAATCGTCGACCGGCACCAAGCGACCGGTCACCCCGTTTTCGATCAGAGAGACCGGCCCGGCCGACGCAGCCGCCACGATCGGCTTTGCCATGCTCCACGCTTCCAGGATGACATTGCCCAACGGCTCGTACCGCGAAGGCACCGCTACAATATCCGCAGCAGCGATCAATGGTGCGGGATCGTCCACCCATCCCAAGATGCAAACCCGATCACGAAGGCCCAGACCATCCGTCATGCGGTCCAACGTTTTTCGTTCCGGGCCATCGCCAGCCAACCACAAGTACAGATCGGGCTGTTTCGCCAGCGCGTTCAACAGAACGTCAAACCCCTTGTTGCGATGCAGACGTCCGAGTGCGACAACCAACGTTGCCATATCCGGCACGGCGTAGTCGGAGCGAATCGCAGGCGATATTACCGACGGGACAGTAAAATTCGGGACATAACTCACGGTATCCGGCGGCGCGCCCTGAGCTATCAACCATCGGCCGATGTCCTGTGTGTTGACGACCAGATGATCAGCAGTGCGATAGTGCTTCAGCGGATAGTAGCCTCCAAGGCGCGCGATATGTGGTGAAGCGCCGCCGGCCGGGATGAATGATGCAGCGCGGCTCATGAAACTGAGGGTCACGTCGGGGCGCGCTTTGCGAATCAGGCGGCGAATTCGATGTCGGCTTGCTAAATCGGCCAAACCGCCAAACCGGATCCAGTGAACCGATACGCCTGAAGCTTCCAGCTTCTCGCGCCGCAGCTCATAAGGCCGAATGGCCGCAAGCACGTCATGTTTCCTTGCGGAAAAAGCGATCGCCAGTCTTTCGAAGAAGCTTTCCGCACCGCCGCCGCCAAGACCTGCCATCGCCATCAGGATGCGCATCAGTCCCTGTCCAACCGGAATTTGAGCCAGGCCAGCATGGGCCAGATTGCAGCAAAGAAGGCAATCAGGAATCCATAGTAACCCTCCTTGTAACCCTTGCGGCGGACATAGCATTTGAAGAACCGCGTAAAGAGCCGGCGAAAATTCCGCCCAAAGGATTCTGTCGAACCGCTGGCGCGCATGTCGGCGGCCCGCGCCGCAGTGTATCGATCCAGCCGCTGGATCATGTCGCTGACATCTCGGTCCACATGATGAAGCATGCAGGCCTTGAGCCAACGGCGTTCGCCTTGCAGCGTAATCGCCGGGTGAATCCGCTGATTGCCCCAAGTCTTGTTGCCTTTGCGGAACAGCCGGACTGTTGCGCTGACACCCCAGGATCCACCCCAGCCATATCGAACCAGCCGGTCCCCGATGAAATTCTCGAACGGAATCAGATAGCAGGCATCGGCATCGTCCTGGACCGCCGACCTGATTTCTGCCGCGAGATCCCTCGAAACGCGTTCGTCGGCGTCGACTTCCAGAATCCAGTCGCCCCGGCAGGCATTGATCCCGGCCATGCGCCGGGGACCTTCAATCTCCCAGTTCCCCGCCAACGTCCTTGCACCAGCGGCCTGGGCAACTTCCCGCGTACCGTCGGTACACTTGTCCAGGACCACGACGATTTCGTCGGCAAACTTCAACATGTCGAGGCAGTCCGCGATCTGATGCTCTTCGTTGCATGCAACGACCAAGGCAGAAAGTGTCGGTTCCTTGCCCGGCATCACGCAGGCTTTGCTGCCCTGGACCGCCATAGATCATTGACTGCCGACTCAACCCGATCGACCGTCAGCGTTCCCATTTGCGAATCATGAGATTTGTAGCTGTATCCCGGCGCGGCAGTGATCTCATCGAACGTCAGGCTGGTACGCACCACGGAACAGCGGGGGCCCCATGGCCCATACACTTCATCCCGGCTTGGACCAAAGAGACCCAAGGTGGAGATGCCGGCAGCGGCTGCGAGGTGCATCAACGCGGAATCATTTCCAACGAACATGTCTACCTGTCGGAGACACGCAAATGCGGTCAACAGGTCTATCCTTCCGCGCAGATCAATGACCGGAAGATCCTCAATCAACTCCACCAGCTTCCCGGCTCGCTCAATCTCATCCGGTGCGGACATGATCACGTAAGTCCCTTTCTCGGCCAGTTTGCCGGGCGAGGCCAGGCGCCGACACAGTTCGGCAAATCGTTTGGCCGGCCATTCCTTGCCGCCCCAGTTTGCGGTCGGCGCGACCGCGATCAGCGGCTTGGCCCGCGACGATGCCGAGTTCAGCATCTGTCGGGCAGCAATCTCGTGATCGGCCCGGATGCAGATCTTTGGCGTCACCGGCACCTGTTCTCCAAGCATCGTCGTGATGGCCATGATCTTGTGCTGTCTGGTATCCGATCGCGCGAGAACGTAGCGCTGTCGGACGCCCAAGAGATAGGGCATTGCCGAACGCCTGAAGTCGATGACGGCATACCAGAATTTTCCGACGCAAGTCGCCCACAATCGCCACCAATGCTGCCCGCCACGCTCCTTTCGCAAGACATGAAGTCGCTCCAGGTTAGGCACCGCTTCGAACAGGGGTGCAGCGGCAGGGCCACAGGCAATCGTTATTCTCGCCTCGGGCCAGCGCGCCAAAACCCAGGCCAGCGCGCCCGTAGACAACACTGCGTCACCGATCCGGGTCGAGGTGATGAACAAAATTCGCATTGCCGGTGCTTATACGCCGCTGGACCAGATGGCGCCATATATCCCGATGACACCTCGTGCTGTTGGTTGATCAAGGCGCAGAACCGTCTAGTTCAATGAAGGATTTCGACCTGCCTGAAAAAGATCATGTCCAAATTCCATATCGCTGATGACAGGGTTCTGCTTCGTGTCACCGGCTCCAATCGCATCGATTTGCTGCAGGGCGTCATTTCCAACGATGTTCTGAAGGTCAGCGAAGATCGCGCAATTTGGGCGGCCTTTCTGACACCGCAAGGAAAATACCTGCACGACTTCTTCGTGATCAGCGACGGCGAGTCGTTATTGCTCGACGGTGAAAAAGGCAGAATCGGCGATTTGCAGAAAAGGCTGCGGCGATACACGTTGCGTTTGGACGCAAGAGTTGAAGTTGAGGATGACCTTGCGGTCGCGGTCGATATCGCTGCGTTGCCGCCGGATCTGGATCAGGAGGACCTGATCGTCTTTCGCGACCCCAGAGTGAAGGGCGCCGGCAACCGGTATATCGGCGAAGCCTCCCTTCTGATTCATGCGCTCCGTGCAGCCGGACTGACGGAAGCATCGTCGATGGACTGGGATGCCCACCGACTTGTTCTAGGCCTTCCCGATGGCGCTCGCGATTTTCGCGTCGAAAAATCCACGCTGCCGGAGGGCAACGCTGATCTTCTGGGCGCCATCGATTGGCAGAAGGGTTGCTGGATGGGCCAGGAAGTCACGGCCCGGATGCATTATCGAGGCCTGGTCAAACGCAGGATGATGCCAATGAAGATTGAAGGTCCCGCCCCCAACCCGGGTGCGCCAGTCATGAAAGGAAACCTTCAGATCGGCGAGTGCCGATCCTCCGCAGGCGGCATGGTGATGACGATCGTCAGGTCGGACGGGATCCTTAACGAGATCGCCGGAGGGCAAACGCAACCGCTGATGAGCGGGGAGTCGAGGCTACGTCCCGCGCCGCCTGCCTGGCTGATCGCCGCCTTGGCAGGAAACGAAAGCGCGTGTCAAACAGCATGACGCGTGGATTTTGACTGAAGGCTGGCCTGAGCGGCTGCGAGGCGGGCGATCGGAACGCGAAAGGGTGAGCAGGAGACATAATCGAGTCCGATCTTCTCGCAGAACCGGATCGATGAAGGATCGCCTCCATGCTCACCGCAAATCCCGAGCTTGATGTCGCTACGGCTGGCGCGGCCGCGATCGCTAGCCATCTCCACCAGTTCACCAACACCATCGAAATCAAGTGACACAAAGGGATCCTTGGCCAGGATACCGTGATCGATATAGGCATCCAGAAAGTTTCCTGCATCATCCCGGGAAAGACCGAAGGTGGTTTGAGTGAGGTCGTTGGTGCCGAAGCTGAAGAATGCTGCCTCTTCGGCAATTTCTCCGGCAAGCAGCGCGGCGCGCGGCAGCTCTATCATGGTACCGACAAGATAATCCGTCTGCCGCCCGATCCGCGCAGCAACCTCTTTTGCCACCTGGTCGATAACGGATTTCAGGCGCGCGATTTCGTCCTTCGAAAAGGCCAGAGGGATCATGATTTCGGGCATGACCGCGGCGCCTTTCTTGTCCTGAACCGCCGCTGCCGCCTCAAAAATCGCGCGGGCCTGCATTTCACATATTTCCGGAAACGTGATGGCGAGTCGGCACCCTCGATGACCCAGCATCGGGTTTGATTCGTCCAGCCGCTGCGCCCGTCGACGGACCTCGGCAACCGTGACGCCCGCCGCATCGGCGACGCCAGCCAGTTCCTCTTCACCACGGGGCAGAAACTCGTGCAGCGGCGGGTCCAGAAGCCTGATCGTTACCGGCAAGCCAGCCATGATATCAAACAGGTCGATGAAATCCTGACGCTGCATCGGGAGCAGCTTGTCCAGTGCTGTCCGTCGGCCTGTCTCGTCGTCTGCCAGGATCATCTCACGCATCGCGACAATGCGATCCTCATCGAAAAACATGTGCTCGGTGCGGCACAGACCGATCCCTTCTGCACCGAATTCCCGCGCTGTTCGCGCGTCGGCAGGAGTTTCGGCATTGGTCCGGACCTGCATGCGCCGAATCGAATCCGCCCAAGACATGATCTTGGCAAAATCGCCCGAAAGCTCGGTCTGTATCAACGGTACCGCACCCAACATCACCCGGCCCGACGCGCCATCAATCGTGATCTTGTCACCGGCTCGAACCGTCATGTTGGCACAAGACATCTCGCCGGACTCGTAATCTACCCGAATATCGCCCGCGCCGCAGACGCATGGGCGTCCCATGCCGCGGGCGACCACAGCCGCGTGGCTGGTTGCTCCTCCACGAGTCGTGAGGATTCCGGCGGCCGCGTGCATGCCGTGAATGTCTTCAGGACTGGTTTCGCTTCGGACAAGGATTACCGTATCTCCGGAGTCCGCTCTGGCAACGGCATCGTCAGCGGAAAAAACTACCACGCCTGTTGCAGCGCCCGGTGAGGCCGCGAGACCATGCCCGAAGATCGTCACCTCGGCCGAAGGATCCAGCGTGGGATGGAGCAGTTGATCAAGCTGCGCCGGATCGAGCCCCGCCAGCGCTCCCGCCTGATCCAGAATACCGTCCGCCACCAGGTCCACGGCAATCCTTAGCGCGGCTTGCACGGAGCGTTTTCCATTTCGCGTCTGCAGCATCCACAGCTTGCCGCGCTGCACCGTGAATTCGATATCCTGCATGTCGTGGTAATGTCGTTCAAGAACGTCGCGAACTCTGTTGAGTTCTTGAAAAACCGTCGGCATCGTCTCTTCCATTGACGGTAGATCGGGCCCGTGATTGGCCCGGCCATTGACGGTAAGGTTCTGGGGTGTCCGGATACCTGCGACGACATCTTCGCCTTGCGCATTCACGAGAAACTCGCCGAAGAAACTGTTTTCGCCGGTGGATGGGTCGCGCGTGAAAGCAACGCCTGTCGCACAGTCCTCACCCATGTTACCGAAGACCATGGCCTGGACATTGACGGCGGTTCCCCACTCGGCCGGTATGTCATGAAGACGTCGATAGGTAATGGCCCGCGTGTTCATCCAACTGCCAAACACGGCACCGATCGCGGCCCAGAGCTGGTCCTGCGGATCCTGCGGAAAGGGCGATCCAGTGGCTGTTTCGACGACCTGCTTGTACCGGTCAACGAGCTGACGAAGATCGTCGGCCTCCAAATCAGTATCCAGGTCGAAGCCGCGCTCTCCTTTCATCTGCTCCAATTCGTGCTCAAACTCGTAGTGGTCGACCTCCAGCACGACGTCACCAAACATTTGAATGAAACGACGATAACTGTCCCAGGCAAATCGTTCGTTGCCGCTCGCCGCCGCCAGCCCTACGACGGTTTGATCGTTCAATCCCAGATTGAGAACGGTATCCATCATCCCGGGCATCGAGGCGCGCGCGCCGGATCGGACCGAAACCAGGAGCGGACGATGCCGATCGCCAAATCGGTCCCCGACAATCGTTTCTATACCGGCAATGGCGCTCCTGACCTGTTCGGCAAGTTCAGGAGGATATTGCTGGTCGTGGTCGTAATACCAGGTGCATACCTCAGTCGTGACGGTAAAGCCGGGCGGGACTGGCAGGCCAATGCTGCTCATCTCGGCCAGATTGGCCCCTTTGCCTCCCAGCAAGTGACGCATCGTTGAATCACCGTCGGCCTTGCCGTCGCCAAAACTGTATATCCATTTTTTCATGGAAGACTGGCACTCCGATCCATCGGCACACTACCCTTCAATCAACGAAAAATCGGCCGCCTGTCCCATCACCGTGCGAATTTTCGACAGTAGAAAAAGACGGTTCTCGCGAAGCGCTGCATTGTTGTCATTGGCCTTGACGGAGTCAAAGAAACGATCAATGGGCCCTCGAAGCCGGGCCAGGGCCGCCATGGCGTCCGCGAACGCCTCAGCCTCAAGATGGTGAGCGACGGTCTTGTCGGCTTCCTGCAAGGCGGCGTACAACGCTAACTCCTGATCGAGTTGCAAAAGACCGGCTTCCGGAGTTCCAGTATAGGGTCGACCGTCTTTCTTTTCTTCGATACGCAAGATATTGGCCGCCCGACGATAGCCGATCAACAGATTTTCGCCATCCTCTGATTGCAGCAGACGATCCAGCGACTCGACTCGCGCGAGAAGACGGACAAGGTCGTCATCATCCCCCTTGTCGAAGACCGCGGCCACCAGATCATGGCGCATGCCCTGATGCCGAAAATGCACTTTCAAACGATCGACGATGAACTGAAAGACCAGGCACGTGGAGTCGAAAATCGCTCCAAAGCGCGGATGTGTCCCGGTTTCGGTTTTCGCTGGCCCGGCGATGGAAATGTCATCAACACCAACATCGCCTGGCACTGCCTGTTGTTGAGCAGTATGGCTCTCGAAAGCCGAAAGGGAAACCTGCTCTGCCGCCTGCTGGAGAAGGCCGACCAGCGGCAGCCG
The DNA here is from genome assembly GCA_026709535.1 of Rhodospirillaceae bacterium. Lineage (GTDB taxonomy): Bacteria > Pseudomonadota > Alphaproteobacteria > Bin65 > Bin65 > Bin65. The sequence continues at coordinate 8,915 of JAPOST010000189.1, read as the reverse complement.
GAGGCCGTTTTCAAGTATCAGGCGAATGACGCCCAAGGCGGTGCGGCGCAACCCGAAGGGATCGCGTGAGCCCGTAGGTGTTTCCCGAATCAGCCAGAATCCAGCCAGGGTATCAATCTTGTCGGCCAACGCGACCGCGATAGTGACAGGATCGGCGGGGCACCCATCTGACGGTCCTTGCGGCGCATGGTGCCCGGCAACCGCTTCGGCAACGGCCGCTGCTTCGCCGTCATTCAGGGCATAGTATCGGCCCATCAGCCCCTGCAGCTCGGGGAATTCGCCGACCATGCCAGTGGTGAGGTCCGCCTTGGCGAGACGGGCGGCCCTCGAGGCAAGTTCGGTATTTGCCCCGACCATCACGGCCAGATCGGCGACCAAGCTTTCAATTCGCTGTACCTTCTCGCCAACACTACCCAGTTGAGCGTGGAAAGTGATCGCCCGAAGCGCCGAGACGCGCGATGCCAGAGGGGCAGTCCGGTCCTGATCCCAGAAAAACTTGGCGTCGGCCAGCCGCGCGCGCAATACCCGCTCGTTCCCGAACGCGACCGCCTTCCCCGCGTCCTGTGTCTCGATATTGGCGATCGTGATAAACCGGGACGCCATCCGGCCGTCACCGTCTTCCAAGGCGAAGTATTTCTGATGACTCCGCATGGAAGTGATCAGAACCTCCTGCGGCAGTTCCATAAATGCGTCGTCAATGGCGCCCATCACCGGAACGGGCCATTCGACCAGTCCGGTCACTTCGGCAAGCAACTCGGAATCGTCGCGCAAGACCAGCCCTTCTTGCTGAGCAAGGCGCGCGGCTTCATCCACAATCCTTTGTTTTCGCCTCTCCGGGTCGACCAGAACGAAGGCCTTTTCAAGAGACTGCCGGTAGTCATCGGATGATTTTACCAGGATCTCGTGCGGTGCCAGAAAGCGATGTCCAATGGTCCTGGAATTGAAGGCAAGGATGGTTTCTCCGCCGAGTTCCAGGTTGCCCGAAACCGGGGAACCGTCAAAAACGCACAAGATGTTTTGCAAGGGACGAACCCAGCTGAAATGCGTGCCGCCCCACCGCATGCTCTTCGGCCAGCCCAGCGACCAGATGGCCGCGGTCACGATGTCGGTGAGCGCTTCAGCGGTCGGGGCGCCTTTCTTCTCCACTAATGCAAAATAGAACTCGGCGCCCTTGATCTCTCGTACTTCGCACTGGTCCAGTCTCTCGAAATCGACGGACCTCAAGAACCCCCGGATCGCCTTGTCAGGCGACCCGACGCGCGGTCCCTTCCGTTCCTGGCGGATATCTGCCTGCTGTTTGGGAAGGCCATCGACCACGAGGCCGACACGCCGCGGGGTCGAGAATGTTGATACGTCCGAGCAGGTGAGGCCGACCTCTTTCAACCCGTCGGTTACCAGTCGCGCCAGATCGTTACGCGCCAGATCCTGCATGCGGGCCGGAATTTCTTCGGACAGGAGTTCAAGTAGCAGTTCAGGCATCGCTGGAATCTGCCACGCCGTCCAAATGTCCACGGTTTTCCAGCCACGCCCGACAACAGGCGCGCGCCAGACTCCGGACCCGCAGAATATAGGATTGACGTTCCGTTACACTGATGACGCCTCGGGCGTCCAACAGATTGAAAAGGTGGCTCGCCTTCATGCATTGATCGTAGGCTGGAAGCGGGTTTGCGGTCTCCACCAGTTCGATGCATTCCATTTCGGCGTCGCTGAAATGCCTGAGCAATCTTTTGACGTTTGCGTGCTCGAAGTTGAAGGCGGAGAATTCTTGTTCGGCCTGGAGGAAGATGTCGCCATACGTCATCCCGCCCTGATCCTTCGGGATGCCGTCCCAGTCCAGGTCGTGAACGTTTTCAACGCCCTGGACATACATCGCCAGACGCTCAAGACCATAGGTCAATTCCACCGAAACCGGGTTGCAGTCAAAGCCGCCAACCTGTTGGAAGTAGGTGAACTGGGTCACCTCCATACCATCGCACCAGACCTCCCAGCCGAGGCCCCAGGCTCCCAAGGTCGGGCTTTCCCAATCGTCTTCCACAAACCGGATATCGTGTGCCACAGGGTTGATCCCCAGGACCTTCAAGCTATCCAGATACAGTTCCTGACTGTTTGCCGGCGACGGTTTGAGCAGCACCTGAAACTGGTAGTAATGCTGCAGCCGGTTCGGATTCTTTCCATAACGGCCGTCTGCAGGCCTGCGGGAGGGCTGCACATAAGCCGTCCTCCACGCTCCCGGTCCCAGTGATCGCAGAGTCGTTGCCGGATGAAATGTGCCCGCGCCAACCTCCACGTCATACGGCTGGAGGATCACGCAGCCCTGATCGGCCCAGTAATCCTGAAGTTTGAGGATCAGGCGCTGAAAACAGGTCTCACGCGATACGGCAGACGCCATCGCCAGGTAATCTCTTGGCGGAAATCTGAGGGATTGTGCGGCGCACTATGGCAAAACTGTCCGGGTGTCGCACGAGTCACGCCGCCGCACGGCGATCGTGTGGGCTTACCCCACCGGACAGCCTTGCTTGCCGCAGTGCAGCGCTGTGTATGCACCGCATTTCTGACATTTTACGAGGTCGGTTGCCATTGCATCAACGTCCGGTTTTGTCTCGACCGGGTCAGCATTCTTCCGGTTCATCTGCCGGACCAGTCTGGTGCCTACCAACAAGGCGCCAACCGCTGCAATCACAAGCAGGATCTTGCCGACGGAGAGCACAGGGATTCTCCAGATACCCTACAGGCCGAAGCGAGACCATAGTGCTCGCTCTTCCATCGAAGCCAAGGCACCTGCCCCCAGATCAAAACCCCAGGAAGAGCCAGATGTTTCGGTGCCGACGAGGCCGAAGCCGCGCTTGAGCCATCCGCGCTTCTCGCCAACGACAACCAGACGGACCTTCTCGCCAAACCGGTCGCGACAGACCGTCCTCAGGTCGCCAATCGCATCCACCAAGCCCAAATCAAGTGCCCTCTTCCCGGTCCAGAATTCGCCTGTGAAGAGGTTATCGCCTTTCAGTTTCTTGCCGCGCCGGCGCTTTACCAGATCGATGAAGCTGGTGTGCATGTCCTCCTGAATGGTTCGCAGATGCGCAACATCCCTCTCGTTCTCCGGCCGGAAGGGATCCAGCATGGCCTTGTGTTTTCCAGCCGTATATACCCGCCGCTCAACACCGATCCTCCTGATGGCTTCGACAAACCCGAAGCCGCTGCTGACCACGCCGATGGATCCGACGATGGAATTGGAGTCCGCGTAGATCTCATCTCCGGCGCAAGCCAGCCAATAACCTCCTGAAGCCGCCACATCTTCTACGAAGACAAGCACCGGCACGTTTTTTTCCTGCGCCAGATCGCGGATGCGGCGATAAATCAAAGAGGATTGCACGGGAGCACCGCCCGGCGAGTTGATGGACAACGCAACGGCCTTGAGCCCTTTCATGGAGAATGCGCGCTGGATCATGCTGGCCATGCTCTGGAGGCTCATGCCCCGCCGCAACGGGCCGAAGCCGCCGATCACGCCATTCAACCTCAGCACTGCCACCTTTGGTTTCAGCCGTCCAAACACAACAGGCTCTGCTTGTCTGTCCAATCCGATTGTCGATTATTTGGGGACATCAATGCGGAAAGCAACGCTGGGGCTTCAGGCACCAAGATCGATGCCCTTTCCTTCCCTCAAGACAGCCTCTGCTTCTTTCGTATACCGGCCGTCTTCCGAATGAAGCACCATCCCGGGCAACAGGCGTGCCGGGCCCATACTTCCCAAGTGCGCCTGAACCAGCACACGCTTCGCTTGACGTCGCTCTTTTGGCCAGAGAGGGAAAAGCGAAAGATCGCCGGCCAGCGGCGAAAGCGCAGTGACGAGGTCAGTGACGCGGGCTGCCGGATAAATGGCCGTGACAGTCGCCCGGCGCCCTCCCCGCCGGCAAAGGTCGCGCATCCATTTGTCGATACCAATCTCGCCCTCATGATGCGCCGAGGCCTTGGAAGGATACGGGGAGCGATTTCCTGATGTTGCTCTCCAGAATGGCGGGTTGCTCATCAGATGATCGAAACCCCTTTCAGGCGGACCATCTTGAATCTGAGGGGAGGATGACCGCATGATGAGGCGCTTGGCCAGCCCGTTTGCTGTCGAATTGTCAACAGCAAGAGCAGCTGCAATCGGGTCGATCTCTTCTCCCGTGACCGTGCACCCCGGCACCCGCGCAAGCAGACACAAGGCGGCGGCGCCCGCACCTACTCCCAGTTCGAATATTCGGTCGCCGTCCCTGGCCGGGACCGCTGCAGCCAGAAGGACGGGGTCAATTCCCGTTCGGTAACCCTTGGCTGGCTGGCGAAACGACAAGCGACCATTGAGGAGATAGCCTCTGGTGGTTTCAGTCTTGGCCATCGGCTTCTGAGTCGGCGGTTCGAAGGATGGCCCTTGCCGCCTCCAGGTCTTCTTCGGCGACCATGATCCGACGGGGCAGAATGCCAACGCTGCCTTCCAGTACGCTCATATGCTGATCCAGCACGATGACAGGGATTCCCTCACCCTTCAGCGTCGCTTCCAGCCAGGACACGAAGACCGGATTTGTCGATTGCGTCAGTTCACGCACTGGTGTCTCCTGCTTCGTCTTTCTCGCAAACGCATGCCTTCGATAGACCAGAAAGCCCTTCTGATGACAGGTTTATTGCGTTTTTTTGCCGCTTGATCGATTTCAGGCGCCGATGTCCGGCTCAGTTGTCTTGCCGGGCAATGTGTTGGCTTTATTTCCTGACAACTGAGCATTTACATTTTGTTCCGGCCGCTGGCGAGAAGATGGGGCGGCGTCTCAGGGAAGGACAGTTTTTGACTTCAGCCGTATCACGCCAGCCAAAGACACTGGCAACCCGTCCGGGATCTTCGGTTGCGGCCAGTCTGGACCGAATTATAGATATCGTCGGCCCCGACTTGGAGAAGGTCAACGCCACGGTTTTGTCCCAGATGGACAATCCAGTGCCTCTGATCCCGAAACTGGCCGGTCATATTGTCGCCGCCGGCGGCAAACGCCTTCGCCCGCTCCTGACACTGGCGTGTGCAAAATTGTGCGGCTATGAAGGTAACCGACATGTCAAGCTGGCCGTCTGCGTTGAATTCATCCATACGGCAACCCTCCTTCACGATGATGTTGTGGACGAAAGCGATTTGCGCCGCGGGGCGCCGACAGCCAATGCAGTCTGGAACAACAAGGCCAGCGTGCTTGTCGGCGATTACCTGTTCTCTCGGTCGTTCGAGATCATGGTTGCGGACGGATCGCTGAAAATATTGCGCACGCTGTCGGCTGCATCTGCCTCCATTGCCGAAGGTGAAGTGCATCAACTCGCAACGTCGAATGACCTTTCAACCGATGAAGAAGAGTATCTGCGCATCATCACGGGAAAGACTGCGAAACTCTTTGAAGCGTCCGCCCAAGTGGGTGCCATAATCTCGGACCAGCCCCAAGCGCTTGAGGACAAGTTGGGATTGTTCGGTCGGAGTATCGGCATCGCCTTTCAATTGATCGACGATGTCCTGGACTACTCGGCACACCAAGCGACACTGGGCAAGCAGATCGGTGACGACTTCCGCAACGGCAAGATCACGCTGCCTGTCATTCTGGCTTATCGTCAGGGCGATGCGGTCGAGAAAGATTTCTGGCGACGCACGTTTGAAGTCCAGGAAATTCAGGACGGTGACCTGGATCGAGCAATTGAACTTATGCACAATCATGGCGCACTGACCGAAACGGTTGAACGCGCCTGTCACTACGCCAATCAGGCCACGCGAGCCCTGGACAGTTTCCCGCCCAGCCCAATCCACGACGCGCTGGGCGATCTGGTTGCCTTCGCCGTAGATCGTCCCCATTGAGTGCCGGCACCGATTGCCATTGGCGAATCGCGACTGAACGCCGATGTCGAAGTCCTGTCCGGATGCTTGCGTCAGATTTTTCGCAGAGTTATATAGCGTATAGAGCCGGAGTGTAGCTCAGCCTGGTAGAGCACTGTCTTCGGGAGGCAGGGGCCGGTGGTTCGAATCCACTCACTCCGACCACTACCGGAAGGCAAGGTGAGGAAACTGTTCCGATAGAACACCACCGAAACAGCTTCCGGCGGCTTTGTTTTTCCATCAAGCGCTCAATGACCCTTGATTCGCAGCCCATTTCGTCTTGGCGGTGCGGTCGTATGGTTCAAGGATTGGCCTGCAGCACCTGCGGTACACTCGATATTGTTTGCGGCGGCGCCTCAAACCCTGTGGTTTCATGGCCATGATCTTGGCGGTCTCCTGACCGATTGGGCGGTCGCATCGCTGATGATCTTCTCCGCCAGCAAACATTCTAGCCTGCGATTATCCGGCGCCTCGCGGGACTGCGATTGAGGCGTTAGAGGATTACATAAACGCTTATTCGCTCCGTTTTGCAAAAAGTACATGGGCTGCAAATGCGCGCCGATCGAATTTCTGAACATTCCCGGTTCTCTGGATCACATCCTGAGCGTCACTGAGGTCTTGCTGAACTTCAGATTTTACGAGTTTTATAGTCGGGTCATAGTCTACCTTATGCCGCTTGACTTGCATTACTGCAAAAGCATTAGCGAAATCCTAGATTGCCTGCGGTAACTCCAACACCACATGATCCCTGCACCTGTTCTTCGCGGCCTTATGCTCTACAGCCCGATAGGTTTGCCGCCAGACCTTGTCATTAGGAGGCTCTTGAGAACCTCCGACAAACATATCTGTACAACATTTGGCGAGAGCATGGAACAGTGCGTAGTAGATCGTACTTTGCGCGCGCTTCAGGTCAAATTGGCGTGGCCGGCGGTTGTTCGCATTAAGGAGAGTTTGCGCAGTAGTAAGGAGATCATGGGGAGGCAGAGTGCAATTTCTCCAGTTCAGATTTTGCTACGAATGACAAAACTGGGAAATCCGTCTCACCAGCCTCAATCATTTTCGGTCGCAATCTGCGAACCAGACCTGAAGTTTTCTTGGCGTCCAGTTTCTTTCGATCACCTTCAAAAACTACCCGTACGAGCAATACCCGGCCCCATCCTCATCAAAATCGGGTTCGATATCGATAGAATCAATCTTCACATTGCTGATTTCGCTGCTCAGCAATGTGCTAACAAGATCGGCTAGCTTGCTCAAATTTGCCATTTTCGGGGTTTTGGTTATCCGCCGATTCTACATAGCGGCGAGTCTTGGTATAAATACGTTTTCCTGAATCATCGCAGATTATAGACGCTCAATACTCAGTTTCCAAGTCCGATACCGGCAAGAAAGATCGAGGGACGGAAGCAGTCCAATCGCGGTGCGGGTTCACACGGCCGACGTGCAGGGCGCGGCGGATGTCCTCTCGGACACGGCTCAGAGGGTCTCGAAGGGGCGGGTATAGCGACCCGAAGCCTTGTGCGTGACTGAAGGCGGCGAAGGGTGCTGGAGATCGTGGGTAAGTCCAGAGGTCGTGGCGCGGCCCTTCACTCGGATGGGGCGATGCCGGCGACTGGCCGGGGGAGTCGCGCGGAGCCTGGAGAGTTCCCTGGCCCGAGTACAACGCGCCGCCTGCCGCGTCCTCATGCGCAGGGTCGCGCGAGGGATCAGTCCTTGATTCACACGAACATCATCATGGCAAGGACATGCGGTTCAGGCTCTCGGACTGCCGAGGAGCCGTTAGCAAGGCTCATACCGGCACGCAGCATAGCTGCGACCAAAAACCGCCATCCCGAGCCTCAATCCAGCTTGCGCTCAAAGCCTGCCGGAAAACCCGGCGCCCCTATTCCGCGAACGGTTCATGACTACCGGATCCAGCGCGCCGCCGCTCACTTTATGCTGGCTCGCGACGGTGTATAAGATAACTTGCCGGCCGATAAAGCATGACAGCCTTGAACTTTCTCCTTTTTCGCATAGCCGTTGTAGCGATCGTCTGCTTGGTCGCCGGAGGCGCCATTGGTCGGTTCCTTCTGGCGCCACAGGAAGTCAATGTCCATAAGACAGCAAAGGAGGAGCCAAATCTGGACGCGGCAGAAGCAGCAGCCAAGCCTTCGACAGGTGAGGGGATTACCGCGGCGACGGAGAAGCAAAATTCAGAAGTGGCACAAACCGTCTTTCTGAAATGGACGATGGTCAGTGCGTTTCCAGGCGATACCCCTCAATTCGGGACGTTGGGCAGGCGGTTTATCGCCAAACTCGGCCGGGCTTCCGGCGGCACGATGCAGATTATCTTGGCCGAGCCGGGAAACCCCATCAAGGCCGCAGACTGTTTCTCTGCGGTTTTGGAAGGCGATGCTCAGGCCTGTTGGGCATCGCCGGGATACTGGGCATCAAGGGAAAAATCCCTCACCCTGTTTTCTGGCTTTCCCTTTGGCCCTGACGCCAAAGAGTATCTGGCGTGGTATTATCATGGCGGAGGCAGAGAACTGCTTGAAGAAATCTACCGCCGATACGGCCTTATATCTGTGCTGTGCGGAGTCACTGCATCGGAAGGCGGTGGCTGGTTCCGGAATGAATTGAAATCCGCCGGCGACTTCAAGGGCATGAAGATCCGCATTTTCGGGTTGGGAGCGCGAGTAGTCGAGAAACTGGGCGCAACGCCGCTACGGCTTCGAGGTGCAGAAGTCATCAAGTTGCTGCGATCTGGCCAGATTGATGGCGCGGAATATTCAATCCCGTCGATCGACGTCAGCCTGGGATTTCACATGGTTGCCAAGAATTATTACCTGCCGGGTTGGCACAAGCCCGCCGCATTACTGGAATTCCTGATCAACCACAATGCCTGGAAAGACCTATCCAATCCCGCGAAAGGCATGATCCTTAATGCGTGTGGAGACAATATTCGTGAAGGACTGGCTGAAGGCGTTTCTCTTCAGTCTGCCGCAATGCGCGAATTAGAGCGTTTCCACGCTAACCGGATTCTTCTAACCGGATTTCTGTCTTTCCATTT
>JAPOST010000104.1 GCA_026709535.1 Rhodospirillaceae bacterium | reverse complement strand
AGGATCGGGATTCGCATCTGGACGCATTTGATGACCATCTCGCTGGTCAGCCGGCCTGTCGTATAGAAGATTTTGTCATCGGGAGCGATATCGTGCAGGGCCATATAACCTGCTATCTTGTCGACGGCATTGTGACGGCCAACGTCTTCCATGTAGAGTAGCGCCCGGTATTCCCGGCACAATACGCAACCGTGGATGGCACCCGTCGCGAGGTACAGGCTGGGCGTGGTATTGATCGTTCTCGTGAGCGCGTAGAGCCAGGATGTCTTGATCCGCGCCGACGAAGACAAGGTCACATCCTCAAAATTCTCCATCAAGTCGCCGAATACCGTGCCCTGAGCGCAGCCCGACGTACGTACCTTTTTTTGAAGCTTTTCTTCGTAGTCGGTCTCCTGTTCGGTTCGGACGACAACCACGCCCAAGTCCTCGTCATGGTCGATGCTCGTGATCTGGTCGTCATCTCGCAGCATGTGCTGGTTTTTCAGATAGCCAACGGCCAACCAATCCGGATGATCGCCGATTGTCATCATCGTGACGATCTCCTGGCGGTTCAAGAACAAGGTCAGCGGCCGCTCGACCACTACACGCGCCTCCACTGACGCTCCTGTCTCGTCGATGCCGACAACCGCTTCTGACAGAGAGGGATTATCGGGGTCCGGCGCAACCGTATAACAGTCAGAGTCGATCATAGACTGACTATGGATTGTACCGGCGCCAGCGGCAAGGCTGGTTCCGTACTCCGTGCCGCCCAATTGAAGCTTTCCCCTAATACATTTCGAGCGTGTACAATGAGTGACGCTGAAATCAGCCGCGACATTCGCCGGGCAATTCTTTGTGACGGGTGCGCCAACCGCCGGCCCGAGTGCGGAGTCCAAGGCGATGATGCCAAAACCGGCTCGCCAGATAGGCATTGCTACATGGTTGCTGGGTACTGCAGGCGATCGGCGTGCTGAGCCCGGTTCGATAGGCAAGATGCACCGCCATGCAACGCTTTCGCAATTAGATGACGGACAGACCGCCTCACGGATCACTCGCCTCACCACCATCCATGGCGCTTGGCATTGATCAGGCCTGGCGAGGGTTGCAACGCCGAGGCGAACAACCTAAATCGCCAGCCATGCCTGACGATGTTCGCCCACTGGAGCAAACTGCGCCGCTGATTGACCCCTTTGCGCGGGCGATTACCTATTTGCGCGTCTCGGTAACGGACCGGTGCGACTTCCGCTGCGTCTACTGCATGGCAGAAGACATGACATTCCTGCCGAAGTCGGAAGTGCTGTCCATCGAGGAACTCGAACGACTGTGTCGCGCATTTGTGCGCCTTGGCGTCCGCAAGCTGCGCCTTACCGGGGGCGAGCCACTGGTGCGCCGCGGCGTCATCACCCTGATCGAACGGCTGGGCAGTCTGATCAATCTCGGCCATCTGGATGAACTGACCCTGACGACCAACGGCTCCCAACTGGCCAGGCACAGCGATGCGCTGTTCAAGGCTGGGGTGCGCCGAGTCAACGTATCTCTGGACACGCTCGACCCCGACAAGTTCACGGCCATTACCCGCTGGGGCAATCTGGGCAAGGTACTTGAGGGCCTGGCTGCAGCCAAGGCCGTCGGCTTGGCAGTCAAGATCAACTTCGTAGCGCTCAAGGGCGTCAACGAGGATGAAATTCATCAACTGGTCGAATGGGCCGGTACGGAAGGCTTTGATCTCACCTTCATTGAAGTCATGCCCCTAGGCGAGATCAGTGCCGATGTTGGCACTGCCAATCGGGTCAACCAGTTCTTCCCGCTCTCGATGGTCAGAGCCAAGCTGAAAGAACGCTGGGCACTGGAAGAAACCAACCATGCCACTGGCGGCCCTGCGCGCTACTGGACCGTACAGGAGACCGGTCAGCGCCTGGGCTTCATCACTCCCCTGACCCACAACTTTTGTGAGGCATGCAATCGTGTACGCCTTACCTGCACTGGCACTCTCTACATGTGCCTGGGCCAAGAGGACGCCTCCGACCTGCGGGCGCCCCTGCAGACAAGTGAAGATGACAGCCTTCTTGACGAGGCAATTCGCGAAGCGATTACCCGAAAACCGAAAGGTCACGACTTCATCATCGACCGCCGCCGGACAGCACCAGCAGTTGATCGACATATGAGCGTGACTGGCGGTTGAGACGGACATTGTCCTCATAGCTTGGAGAGCTGCCAGAAACCCGCCAATTCGGCGCTTCCTCTTGCATTACCTTCGCGGAAGTATCGAGATTGCAATATGGGTTCTTTGGTGCCCATGGTTCGTAGTGACCGGCTCACTGCTCGCACGAGCTACCGTGAAGGGTTGAAAATTGGAATAGCCCGTTCATGGAAAACCCGCCTCGGAAGCTGGGGCATCCGATGGACGTCTTCGTCGGAGAGTTCCTCGAACGCTACGCTCGGCACTGGAAGCCGAGAACTTGAAAGACCAACGCCCGCATCTTCCGCGAGGACATCCTCCCCGCCTTCGAGCATCTGGCGGTGGACGCCGTCGCGGCCTGGCAGGTCCGGAGGACTGGTTCGTGTCCATGAGAGACCGGCCCGGCATCGCCAACCGCGCCATGCCGGTGCTGTCCACCATGATGCGCATGGCTGAGATCAGAGCTACCCCGCGTCCACAACACCAATCCCTGTCTCGGCAGCTCCAGGAGCCTTGGAAGGAGAGTCGCTGGGTTCCTCGACGCGCTGCTGCCCTCCGCGGGAAGGGCGCGTTCCTGTTTCCGCGCCATGCGGAGTGACGCGGAACGGGGAGCCTCGACGCTCGCTGATAGGCGGCGCTCTCGGCCACCACCAGCTACGCTCACCTCGCCAACGGGCGCGCGAACGGACAGGGCGGCCCGACAGCCGCCTCTATGTGTCCGGTCAGTTGCTGTCCTCTATGCACCGAAGGTGCACGTCGTCCCAGCTTCCGTTCTGGTTGTTGCATTCGGTCCGCGCCGCGTTGCAGGCCGCGTAGCCTCCCGTATAAGGCTGAAAGCACCCGGAAGCGGAGCCTCCCCACGGATTGCTCGGATCTCTGGCGGTTCGGAAGCAGAAGCGAACGAAGGGGTTGAGATTGCCGTAGCCGAGATAAGGAGCGTACAGCACGGCAACGTAATGCACGTTGGGCTTCAGTCCGTCAAATGTGACTCGATTCGAAGCGCTTTGGGTGTCGCTAATATCTCCCACCCACTGGCCCTGCACAACGGTTCCTGCTTTGGCGTCATTCCCCATCACGGCAACATAAACCGTTCTTCGGTCATTAGGGAAATCGGCCTTAGTGTATAGCCCACCAAAGTCGCTGTTCGCCAATACCGTTGCCAATACGCTAATCTGGTTATGGATCAAGTGGTTGTCGGCCAAGGTCAATCTGCAACCTTTGCCGGCGCAGTCAATCTGACTGGTCCACCGCGTAACCCGCTTGTCTCCGGGCTCTGGTGTGCATGCGGATGGTCCCCAATCCTTGGCCGCCCTCGTTGGTCCGGCTATTGCCGTTGCCACCAGCGCGGCGGCAACCAGTTTCGCGAGGGGGAGGAAGACCGGGAACCGGCGAACGGCGGAAAGGAACGAAAAGGACATGGGCGGAGCCTCCTAGATGCCCCATTGAGAGATTGCCATCAAGCTTAAACCAAAGACACAACAAAGCCATCGTCACCACCAAGCCTTGACCTCGCTGTGGATCTGCCCGACTCTGTCGTAACGCATTCCTCGTTTTCATTATCACCCTGTCATGTCTGACAAAGACATTGCCATTTCCTTTGACCTTAGTGCCATCGGGCCGGATTTTCTCGCTGATCCCTTCCCGGTTTATCGAGCCCTTCGCAAGCACGCTCCGGTTCACCGGATGCCTGATGACACCTATTTTCTCAGCCGATACGACGATGTTGTGCAGGCTTTCAGACATCCGGGCATGAGTTCGGACAAGACGGTTGATTTCAAGCCGAAGTTCGGCGACGGGCCGCTGTACACGCACCACACGACGAGTCTGGTATTCAATGATCCACCGATCCACACGCGAGTACGCAAGTTGTTAGCCGGCGCCTTCACGCCCCGCAAGATCACCGAGTTAAACCCGCTGATCCACCAAATTATTGATGATCTGCTGGACGAACTGGCGACGCGCAAGACGTTCGACGTGTTGCAAGACTATGCGCTTGCACTGCCAACAGCCATCATCTCCTACATGCTGGGTATTCCAGAGAAGCACCGACACAAGTTGCATGGCTATTCCAATCTGATCCTCGGCGCATTGGATCCGGTAGTGCAGCCAGACAAGCTGTTGGCTGGACACAATGCCGTCGATGAATTCGGCGCAATGCTGGAAGAATTGATCGCCAAGCGTCGAGAAGAGCCGAATTCAGCGAGTCAGGGCGAAGTACTGGCAGCATTGATCTTCGGCGAGGTGGACGGCGAGAGGTTGACGGCGGTAGAACTTGTTCAGAATTGCATCTTTCTGCTGAACGCCGGACATGAGACAACGGCCAACATGGTCGGCAACTGCATGGATATGCTTCTTGATTTTCCGGACCAGCTTCAGCGACTGCAGGACGATCCGGATTTGATCACTACAACCATAGAAGAAGCCTTGCGCTGGCAGAGCCCCCTGCAGATCGGCAACCGCAAGGCCATGGAAGATGTGGAATTTGGCCCGCCAGACCGGCGCGCGACGATTCCGGCGGGCACCTTCATCCATTGCGGAGTCGCTGCCGCGAATCGGGACCCCGAAACCTTTGACGACCCGGAAACCGTCGACATTAGTCGCAAACCCAACCCGCAGATCGCCTTCGGGATCGGTAAACATGTATGCTTGGGCAACACCTTGGGCCGGATCGAAGGTCGAGTCGCCATCGGCAAGTTCGTGAAGCGGTTCCCCAACCTGCGCCGCAATGGGCAATCACAACTGCACGGCCGAGCCCGCTTCCGCGGCCTCAAAGCCCTGCCTGTAGCTGTATGAGTCCGACGACATGACAGACAACCCTGGAGGAGAAAGGAAACGATGGCCCCCAGATACAAAGAAGAATGCAATTACGACTGGTTCAGTTACCCATTCTGTATTGAATTGATAACAAACAGTTGATCTGGTCCTCGCAACGGCTTGCAGGCGCCTTACAAAGTGCCCCAACAGCCCCCTACCGCTTCATAACGAACCGGTTCGTATAGAGGTCCGCCAGCGGTGTCTTCTGCCGCACGATACCTTGGCTGACATAGTAGTCCTGGAGCCTGCCCAGACGTTCCTGATCGATCGCCCCCAGCACCGCCTGGCCCGGGTAGACCAGTTTGACGTAATAGTCGAACACCGCCTTGATGTAGCCTTCCTTCCCCTTCCACACCGGAACAGCTTTGGCGAAAGCGTTCGCAGAGCCCGCCGGATCGTCCATGATATCTTTCATGCCCCTCAGAACCGCACCGACAAACTTGCCGATCAGCGCCGGCTTTTCCGCGATCAGCCTATCGGACGCCAGCACCGCCTGCGCCATGTGCGGAAAATAGTCCTCAGACCTGATGATCCGGACTTTCACCCCGGCAGCGTGCAGCGGCGGGATCCAGTCCGGCACGCACGCACACCCCGCGGCCTTGCCCTCAATCACCATCGCCGGCACGCCACGCGGACCCACTGCCATCGCATTGATGTCCTGAGTCTTCAGGCCAACGGCGGACAGCATGCCTCGCAGGGCGTAATAAGTGGTGTCCTGATACGACAGCACTGAAACGCTCTTGCCCTTCAGATCCGCCGGCGTCTTGACGCCCGAATCCTCACGCACAACAAGCTGCATGAAGCCACGGCCGCCAAAGACCGCTACCGAGCGTACCCGAATGCCCCGGGGCCGAACGATGATCGGGCTGTCGGCCAGCCCCCCGCCCAGTTCCGCATTACCCACGCCAACTTGCTTGGCGACGTCCACACCGCCCTTGGCCTTGGCGAACTTCACCGAAAGACCAGCGGCCTTGAAGTAGCCCTTATATCGGGCAAGCTGGATCGGGCCAAACGCAGGAAGAACCGGCGGTGCCGGAAACAGGTAGGTCATCGACTCGGCGCGGACCGCGCCAGACCACGTACCAGCAGTCAGCGTCGCAGCAATCAAAAAAGCGCCAAAAGTGTGCAAGCGTCTCATCACCGTAACTCCAAGACTGTCACCTCACACACACCTTGGCACCAAAACAACAGCCATGGCAACACTCAAACGCTACAACACAAAAAACAGGAAGCACGCGGGCTTGAAGCCACTGAAACGAACAGCTTGGAATAGCCAAACAACACTGCTCGGTCGACGGCTATGCATATCTGTGTTTTCAGGGATCACAAACCCGGAGGCAGGGAAGTTCACGTCTAGCGGAAAATCATGCACCGCCGCTGAAGCGGCGGGATTATCAACCGATGGAAACACCGGCGTCAAACGATTGACACTGTATCCAATACCGCAGACCCAGCCGCATTGCAGGTCGAAATGGCTCAGCTCAAGCCATCGCCTTGATGCGGGCATTCAGGCGACTGATGCGACGCGAGGCTTTATTCTTGTGCATAATACCCTTGGCGACGCCGCGCATGATTTCTGGCTGCGCCAATTTCAGCGCGTCACGGGCAGCTGACTGATCACCGGCGGCAATGGCGCTTTCCACTTTCTTCAAGAAACTACGCACGCGACCGCGGCGAGCGATATTGACCTGCGTCCGAGCGTCATTACGGCGGATTCGCTTTTTGGCCGACTTATGATGGGCCATGAGACTGCTGTTTCCGTTTTGCATTCCGATAAATGAAAACACGACAAGCTGAGTAGCCGCGCTTTTCGTTTATATCAATAAAGGTCTGTAACTCCAAAGGTCAAGGTTCCCGCTTCTCGGCGCAAGCTGGGTTTGATCATTGAGCATATGTACAGAGCGCCAGGCAATGTGACGATGCTACTGAAAGCCGTTTCGTTCCGCCAAATGCGCATCCAGACAGCCAAGACCATGAGACCGAGGGCAGACGAAGGCGGTTCGCGCGCCGCATCTGGCCGCGCAAAAGAGCACCCTTGCAGCATCATCTCCCCCGTGCTCTGTGCATAATGATCCTCTAAAGCCTGGAAACTCGAGAGTGGGCCAGAAGTCCCTTTTTCCGATCTCCGGAAAACTCATCATCGCCAGCCATAATGCGGGCAAGGTCCAGGAGATTGCAGACCTGTTGCGACCCTTGGGCGTAACAGCTATCTCGGCTGGCGATCTAGCCCTGCCAGAGCCAGAAGAAACCGAAAGGACATTCATCGGTAATGCGCTGCTGAAGGCACGCGCTGCCGCGGACGCCGCCGGCCTGCCAGCGCTGGCCGACGATTCGGGCCTGAGCGTCGAAGCCCTGGGCGGCAATCCGGGCGTATATTCCGCGCGCTGGGCCGGGCCGACAAAAGACTTCCGACTGGCGATGCAGAAAGTGAACGAGGCGCTGGGCACCGCCTCGAACCGTGCGGCCACCTTCGTCTGCGCGCTGGCAGTGGCGCGCCCAAGGAATGGAGAAGCGATCTTCGAAGGAACGGTGCAAGGGCGATTGACCTGGCCGCCGCGCGGGAGACACGGATTCGGCTACGACCCGATCTTCGTGCCCGATGGCTTCAAAATAACGTTCGGCGAAATGGAGCCGCGCCAGAAACATGCGATCAGCCACCGGGCCAATGCATTCGCCAAGCTCCTGGCAGCCTGGCGCGCCACATGACTCATCCGTGCACGCTGGCGGTCTACATCCATTGGCCGTTCTGCCTGTCGAAATGCCCATACTGCGATTTCAATTCCCATGTCCGCGAGGAGGTCGACATTGCTGCCTGGAAGAATGCCTACGCGCGTCAACTCTCAGCCTATGCAGAACGGACAGGGCCGCGCCGGGTCACCAGCGTCTTTTTCGGAGGCGGAACGCCCAGCCTGATGCCGCCAGTTCTGGTTGAAGCCATCATCGAGACGGTAATCGCGTGCTGGGATATCGACCCCGGAGTCGAAATTACGTTGGAAGCCAATCCGGCGGTCGTTGACCGGCAGCGCTTCGAAGGTTTTGCAGCAGCTGGTGTCAATCGGGTTTCGATCGGCGTGCAGTCTTTCGACAACGCGGCTTTAGCCTTTCTCGAGCGTGGCCATTCGGGCGAGGATGCCCGTCGCGCCGTGGAACTGGCAAGTCGCCTGTTTGGACGTTTTTCCTTTGATTTGATTTATGCCCTGCCAGAACAGACTGTAGCCACCTGGCGGCATCAGATGGATAATGCTCTGGTGCTGGCAGATGGTCATCTGTCACTGTATCAATTGACGATTGAGCCCGGGACAGCATTCCATTCGGCTTGGCGACGCGGCAAACTGATGGTTCCGGACGAGGATGCGGCCGGCGCTCTGTTCGAGACCACGCAAGAGGTGATGGAAGCGGGTGGTCTGCCAGCCTATGAAATTTCAAATCACGCCAGGCCGGGGGATGAGTCTCGTCATAATCTCACCTATTGGCGCTACGGCGATTATATCGGTATCGGACCTGGCGCGCATGGTCGCTTCCAGATCAATGAAATCCGCCATGGCACCCGCCATCACCACATGCCGGAAGTGTGGTTGGATCAAGCACTGAACGGCGTGAGCCCGATGGCGCCCGAACAGGGCTCATCAATCATCGGAGACGCAGAGGCCCGCCTGGAAGCGGTCATGATGGGATTGCGCACCGTCGAAGGCGTATCGCTGGCAATGACCGGCGTTCCTGGTGAACCCGAATCGCCCATGGACGCTGAAGTCGTAATGGACCTGACGGGGAAAGGCCTGCTGACCTGCGACTCCGAGCGGTTACGCGCCACTGCTACCGGACGGCAGCGCCTGAATGCAATTCTGGCTGCAATCCTGCGATAAAGCACTTGGCCCGGCCATTTCATGAATGAGGTCCCGCCGTGCTCCGTTTTGTGTGATGATTCAATGCGTTGACAGAAATCTGGCACAGGAGCACGGCGGTGACGGATCGGCCCTCGGATCCTGTTTCATTTCCAGCCTGTCTTGGTCGCCGTGTCGCGGCGGGTTTCGATGGTGGTGCGGCGACCAGCGACGGGGGTGCGCTGCTGTTGCGCCAGGCGGACCGCCGGCGCGGTCTGACGGCGGCGGTGGCGCGGCGACCGGGCGATCCGCGACAGCGGGGCAAGCGTCGCCATTCCGTGGTGGACATGGTGCTCCAGCGGGTGTTCGGGATCGCGCCGGGTTACGAGGATCTGAACGACCACGCCGATCTCCGCCACGATCCCGGTTTGCAGACGGCGCCCGGGCGGGACCGGGCACAGGCGATCCACGCGGTTCTGGTGGCGCGCTTCCCCCGGTCTCCGAAAGGCTTCTTTCAAGGCCCCGCCGGAAGCGATCGTGCTGGACATGGACGCGACCGACGATGCGGTGCCCGGACCTCGTGCCACCGCTGGTGGCCCAACCCGTTCCACCTGCACCCTGCTCAACATCATCCGCCGGCTCAGCCGCAAGGGTACCCGGATGGCCCGTGCCCAGTGCGCCACCATCCCTCCTGAAGATCGCGCCGTGATCACCCGCAATCCCCGGCGGGTGCGCTTCCACCTGTCGTCGGCCTGTCCCGAGCAGGACCTCTTCCGTCTGGTCGCCGCACGGCCCACACCCCTCCAGAAGAAGATCCTGGACCACCTCGGCGTGCGCCTGTAGCCTTCCCAGAAGCGACACACGGGTTTGATGCTAACGCCAATACAATCAACCCCTTACGCACCACCATCGCTCAAACTTCGGGCTGGGGGAGGCGGATCCGGACACCGAGGACTGAGTTCTTCGTCCGGAAACGCGCCGAAACCGGTATCGGACCAAGTGCTTGACCAAGCGGGTGTCGGAGCTATCCTTGCCGCTCGGAGCGAGAGTCCATCGCCCCGGCAAACGGATTCCCGGTGATGAACAGGCAAGGAGCGGAAGGCAATGACGCGGCAGGTGAAGATCGGCGAGGCCAAGGCCCACCTGTCGGCGCTGCTGGCGGCGGTGGAAGCGGGCGAGGATTTGGTGATCTGCCGGGGCCAAACTCCGGTCGCGCATGTGACGAGGATCGCCGGCGAGGGCGAGCATGCCGTGCTCAGCGCCGCGCTTCGCCGCGAGCGGGCGAAGCAGAAGGCGGTGACGACGGAAGAGATCCTGTCCTGGCGTCACGAGGGACACGCGCGCTGATGGCGTTCGTTGCCGACGCATCGGTCGCCGCGGCCTGGGTGCTGCCGGACGAATCCGCGGCGGTCGCGGACGTAGTGCTGGACCGTCTGGACGCCGAGACGGCGAAGGTTCCGGGCATATTCTGGCACGAACTGCGCAATCTGCTGCTGAGCGCGGAGCGCCGGGGGCGAATCGACGGCGGATATGCCGACGCTTCGATGGCGCGGCTGCGCCAGCTTTCCATCGTCTGTCCGGGCGATACCGAAGACCGCAAGGTCATGGCGCTGGCGCGCGCCCATCGTCTGAGCGCCTACGACGCGAGCTATCTGGCGCTCGCAATGCGCGAAGGCTGCGCGCTGGCGAGCCTCGACCGGCGCATGAACGAGGCCGCGACCGCCGAGGGCGTGGCGACATTCTCCTAGGGGGAATATGAAATCATCTGCATTTGATTTCCTGAATCAACATTACAAATTCTTGTCCGTCGAGGCGACCACGCAGGGTGTGCAGGATTCATTGCGTGAAATCTTCGCTATGCAGTCGAAGAGCTTGAAGCCTTAAATGCATTCATGGCGCTGGCCTTCGCGCAGTGCAGGCTCTGTCGCCACAGCAGAACCTGCAATTGCAAGCAAGGGGCCGAGGGCATGAACTCATTGAGACGGTCGAAACCTGCAACGCGTTAGTGTGCAAGTCACCCGGATAACGCAACACCCGGCGGGTGGGCTTCCACCTGTCATCGGCCTGTCCCGAGCAGGACCTCTTCCGTCTGGTCGCTGCACGGCTCAAGCCCGGATAGCACCCGGACCACAAGCAGCCCGGGTCAAGGCCACGCCGGCGGTCCCGGGAAATCCGGCCCCAGCCATCCAGAACCAACCAAAATCGTCACCCCGGGAGACCCATCACCCTCCCGACAGCGCGCAAGCCACCAACCGACACCCGAAAATACCCCCATCCGCCAGACCGCACACGGCCATGAAATAGCCGGGCTAGTTCGTTGGTATGGTGAAGGCGTTGCGCGGCAAGCCAATGACCTGAAAGTCGTCCACCGCCACTTCGAGGACGGCAAGGCCACGTTCTATCAGGCCGTTCTTGGTAAATCGAAACAGGCCGGCCGATCCAAAGAAGCCTCGTGCATCGGTGAGGGCATCCTTCGTATAGGGGTTGGTTTCAGCGTGATTGACGTTGCTGGCCAATGTCGCAGCCAAGGCGATTGCGTCGTAGGCAAGACTGGCGAGGCGAACCGGCTTCTCCTTGAAGAACTGTTCATAGCGATCGACAAACCGCCCTCGCGCCTCCGGATCAGTTGCCGAAAACCAGCCGCCGCGCAGGTTCGATTCCGTCCAGATGCTGGAATGCTCCCACAGCGATGTGCCGAGATACCTGACTTGTGGCTGCAGAACATCGTTGAACGCCAAGAAGCTGACCAACGTCCGCAGGCTGCTGCCGCCAGCGTGAATCAGTACGCCTGTGAAAGGCTGGCCGGCCGCGAAAGTTTTGATCTGGGCAGTCATCTGCAGCATATCGCCGGAATAGTAGCCGGCCTTGGTGATTGTGGCGCCATAACGTGCCGCTGCTTCCCTGGCATAGATCACGATCTGCTCCCCGGTGATAGACTCGGGCGCCAGAACGCCGATCTCATTGATGCCCTTCTCTGCCGCATACTGAACAATGCGATCGACCTGCTGTCGTAACAGGAAGCTGAGCAAGAAAACGTTGTCGCCGGCAACGCTCTCGCTGTTCGAAAACGCAACGACATTCAAATCGGCTTCAGCCGCCTTTTGCTTCACCGCAATTACGGTTTCGCGGAACAATGGGCCTATGATAAGCTTGGCGCCGCCCGCGATGGCCTTTTCGACCGCGTCCACAGCGCCTTGGGGCGTACCGCCGGTATCGAAGAACAGGACATTGAGTTCCTTGTTGCGGATTTCGAGGACTGCCATCTGCGCAGCTCGCTGCATGGACTTGCTGACATCGGCATAGTCGCCCGTGAGCGGCAAAAGCATGGCAACATTGATGGAACTGTTCTGCCCCGCCTTGCCGGGGTCCAGAGCGTTTGTCGCCGGTTTGCCCGTATCAACTGCGGACCGGCCGGGGTCGCCTACGCCGCAGGCGGCGACGCCCAGGAACAGGAACAGTGCGAATATTCTCGGGATCGATGCGAAGGCGCAGATCATTGTCACCGCAAGGCTCAAAGTTGTTGGTGTCTTCATGGGCGAATTGGCATACGCTAACGTCACATGCTGTTCCTTCTGATTGCCCGGCATCACGACGAGCCTGACACCATGTGCCTCAAGTCCCGATTGCAGGTTAGCGATCGCCCAGATCATTGTAAACGATCGCTGGCAGTTGATGTCTAGTCAGAACCCCGGTCGACCGGCGGTCGCACTCGTTGACCCTGTGTCGTCATCTCTCGAGCCGGGCCTCTATCTGGTAGCCACACCGATCGGTAATCTGCGCGACATTACTCTGCGGGCTCTGGATACGCTGGCGCTGGCAGACTTTATCGTTTGCGAAGACACGCGGATCACCAGAAAACTATTGGCGCAGTTTCAGATCAACACGCCAGTGCGATCCTACAATGACCACAATGCGGCGCGCAAAAGGCCGTCGATCGTGGCGGCCCTGGATGCTGAAAAGCGGGTTGCTCTGGTCAGCGACGCCGGGTCGCCACTTGTTTCCGACCCGGGCTACAAACTGGTCCGCGAGGCGATTGCGGCCGGTCATCGTGTCGAAGCAGTGCCGGGGCCGACCGCGGTCATCGCCGCCCTTCAGGTATCAGGTTTGCCGACTAACCAATTCCGCTTTGCCGGCTTTCTGGCGGCAAGGGGCAGCAAGCGCCGTGAGCAGCTTTCCGGTCTGTCGCAGGAGATGGCAACGCTGGTTTTCTACGAAACCGGTCCCCGGCTGGCGGCATCGTTGACGGATATGGTCGCCATTCTGGGCGATCGTTCGGCCGCGGTGACCCGTGAACTGACCAAGCTGCACGAGGAGGTCGTCCGTGGAAAGCTGGGAGATCTGATTCACCGATTTCAGGCGCCGCCCAAGGGTGAGATCGTCGTCCTCGTGGCCGGTACGTCCGAACCAGTGGCGGATGCGGACGCGATCGATGCGATGATTCATAAGGGATTGCAGACAGGAGAAAGCACCCGCAGCATCGCTGATGCTGTCGCGGCTGAAACTGGCGCCCGGCGGCGGGACGTGTACCAGCGCACCCTGGCACTCGCCCAAGCGGGGGTCTCACAGGATGAATTGACAGAAACCAGCAAGGAATCCTGCGGGCCAGGTTGCAGGCCGAAACAGCCACGGCATCGCAGTGCTTTCTGAAAGGCCCCCGGATCAAAAGCCGTAATCTCCGGTTGTGCGTTGCAGTGAGACCGAACTGGCCGCGCGCCCGCGCAAGAAGGCTGTGACCGCAGAAGTGATGCGGCGTGTCCATCGGCACGATCCCTTGATGGCGCGATCCCGCAGCAACCACGGAAACGATCGCTTGAAGCCAACGGCGCAGCGCACAGGCTACACCGTATCAGCCCTGAGCAAATCTATTGCTGGTCCTCCCGTGGAAATTTCCGGTACATTTTCCAAGTTCCCGGGGGAAGACAGAAAAGCAGAGTATCGTGATCGACAATCAACAATCCGCATGTAGCAGAACATCCGTTGATTCGCGTCCCGGACGAGACAAACGACTTGACCAGCATGACCTTGACATTGGACGCATTGGGGCGGTCCTGGCAAATTCCGGATCGGGAAATTTCTCGTCTGGAGCAGATGGCTGATGCCCTGCGGCGGTCTTTGCCGTATTCTGACCTGTCGCTGTCCGCGCAGATTGAGACCATCAAGGCCGTTCTGTTCGGTGGTCCATGAATGGCGAAATAGCCAGGAAATCCATGCAATGCTGACCACCGGCTGATCCTCGGTGCCGAAACTGTGGATCATCAGCAAGGAACGAGAGTTCTCAAGACGGCAGACATGATCTGGGTATTGCCGATCAATGACCGGGCGTACCGGGCTGACTTCGTCAGCCGACCCCCTGAGGGCCTGACGATCAACAACGAAGGAGACGGCTGCTGAAAACGTGCGCAAGGCACGACAACGTGTGAGGGCAAGCAGGCCGGACCGCGATCCGCCGAGCCGGCCCGACGGAGCGAGAAGCTCACCAGGACCCAAGCGGCCATCTGCCTGCCCGGGCCCTCACAACCTGATCGTTTCTTGCAGAACCGAAGGCGGCCTTACAAAAGAACATGGCCTTGCGTGTGGCAATCCAGATGGATCCGATCCATTCTATCGATATCGTAGCCGACAGCACGTTTGTGCTGGCGCTGGAGGCGCAATCACGTGGTCACAGGCTATTCTACTACACGCCCGAGAACTTGAGCTTTCGGGATGGCGTGCTGAGAGCGCCGATGCAGACGCTTTCAGTGCAGGCTGTTCAAGGCGACCACGCAACATTGGGCGAGCCACTGACCACGGACCTGTCGACAATGGACGTCGTGTTGCTGCGCCAAGATCCACCTTTCGATATGGCCTACATCACGACGACTCACCTGCTGGAGCAGATCCACCCCGACACCCTGGTCGTCAACGACCCGGCCGAAGTGCGGAATGCACCCGAGAAGATTTACGTTACCAAATATCCGGATCTGATGCCGCCGACGTTGATCACCAGCGATCCCGCATCCGTTAGAACCTTCCGCAACGAACACAAGGACATCATTCTGAAGCCGCTTTACGGTAATGGCGGCGCCGGCGTATTTCATTTGAAGCCGAACGATGAAAACCTGGGATCGCTGCTGGAAATGTTCGCCGCACAATGGCGCGAGCCCTTGATTGCCCAACGCTACCTGCCGGAGATCCGTCAGGGCGACAAGCGTATCATTCTGGTAGACGGCAAGCCGGCCGGTGCAGTCTTGCGCATGCCAGGCGATAATGAAGCGCGCGCCAATTTTCATGCCGGCGGCACAGCGCTAAGGGCGGACCTGACCGATCGGGAACAGGAAATTTGCGCCCGTATTGGCCCTGAACTCAAGGCGCGCGGCCTGATCTTTGTCGGAATCGACGTGATCGGCGGTTACCTGACCGAAATCAACGTCACTTCGCCCACCGGCATCCAAGAGATCAATCGTCTGTCCGGCGCCAGGATCGAAGCCCTGATCTGGGACGCGATCGAACGGCGGCGCGAAAACTGACACCTCACCTCTGAAGGATGTCGCTGACTTCCTTCAACTGGGTTCGCGCGCGCAGCAGATAAAACCCCTGGGCCGCCAGATGATTGGGCTGAAACATGCCGTCGGGTGAACCGTTGCGGACGATCAGCGGCCGCAGGATCGCGGCGCGGCGAAGGCTTTCGATCATCCGTTCCCAGACCTTCCGGGCCTGGCGCTCTTTCAGGACCCCGCCGAAATCCTTCCCGAGCTCGCGCAGGATCATGTAGTGGCCGTAGACCCGGCCTTTGGTGCGATAGAAAAGGTCGTCGGACCGGGTATCGAAAAAGACGCCGCCAAACTTTTCGACCCGCGCCGCGATACGTGCCGAATCGGAACCGATGTCGGCATTCACCCGATCAATCAACGTCTGAAGGTTATCCGCCCGTTTGTCGAAGGTCGCCCTGTCTTGGGCCAACTGCCTGTTGTAGCGCAGCAACGAACGCATGGCCGCCCGATACTGGGCCTCGGTGGATGATGTCGGCCAGATACTGACCGTTGGATCCCAAGCCCAGGTAAACGGCGAGTAGCGCAGTTTTCCCATCGCATCTTCCAGATCCGGATCGACAACACTGGAGCCGCGAGTCCGACCGATCTTGTCCGCCATTTCGATGGCAAACCGGCCGAGCGCATCGCGAATGCCGACCTGGAAGTTGGGCAGGTTGTCCAGCGCCCATGTCGGATAGATGAACGGATCGTTGGGCGTCCAAGAATGCTCGATGACTTCGCGCTTGATCAATGCGGCGGCAATAGCCACAGCCAGGCTCGAGCCTGGCTCGGCCTGGACAGTCAGCGTGGTATCATCGCCGATCCTGTGCGTCACCGCCATGCCGACGGGATAGTACAGAACGATGATGGCCAGCAGCGCGTAAAAACCGTATCGAAGGAGACGCCAGCGCATCCCGCGCTTGGGCGCGCCCGGTCCTTGTGGTGGCTGCCACTGTCGTGGCTTGCGATGGAGCAGCCGCCCGAAAAAGCCTGCTTTTTCCGGGCCTTTGTCATTCAGGACGCCGGGATCAATGCTTGATTCATCGGGATTGTCGTCAAATAACGGGTCTGATTTTCGAGGCATGAACTGCACCTGCGGTCAGCCTAAATCATCGCATCGGATACATTCGGGGTCCGGCTTCGGCATGGGCGAGGCGTCAGCGTCGGGCGTCCCGGGTACAATTGGCGTCGCATTACTTTCCACCGCCTCGGGGCGCGATCACCAACATCCAGGCCTATGCCTTGAGAAACCCGACAATACGATAGATCTCTTCCAGGATGGGCGCAGTAATCCTGCGCGCCTTGATCGCTCCTTCCGCCAGGACCCTGTCGATTTCGGCCGGGTCGCTCTCCAGGCGCCGCATTTCCGCACTGATGCCGCCCAGCTTTTCAATGGCCAGGTCGGCCAGGGCAGGTTTGAAGTCGCCGAAACCCTTTCCTTCAAATTCTGCAAGAATACTGGCCATGGATCTATCGGAGAGAGTAGAATAAATTCGCAGTAGATTGAAGGCTTCGGGCCGAGCTTCTTCGATCTCGGTGCTTATTTTGCCGTCGTCGCCGACGACTTCCGGCCCGGGCAGCGTTGCTGCATCGGTCTTCGCCTTGCGGATTTTCTGAGCGATGGCGTCGGCATCATCCGTCATGTTGATCCGGCTCATTTCGGACGGGTCAGACTTGGACATCTTCTTCCTCCCGTCGCGCAAGCTCATCACGCGAGTGGAACCGCCAAAGATCATGGCATTTGGCAAGGGGAAAAAATCCACGCCGAAGTCGTGATTGAATTTCTGCCCGATGTCCCTCATCAGTTCGACGTGCTGTTTCTGGTCCTCGCCGACCGGCACCTGGTGGGCGTGATAGATCAGGACGTCAGCCGCTTGGAGCGCCGGATAAGCATAGAGGCCAAGTGAGACTTTCTCTCGGTCCTTTCCCGCTTTTTCCTTGAACTGGGTCATGCGGTTCAGCCAACCGAGCCGCGCCACACAATTCAGGATCCAGGCGAGTTGGGCATGCTCCGGCACCGCGGATTGGTGAAACACGATCGAAATGTTCGGATCGATACCGGAAGCAAGCAAGGCCGCGGTGACCTGCCGCGTCTGATCAGCCAGCAGCTTGGGATCCTGCCAGACCGTAATCGCATGCAGATCGACCATGCAATAGATGCAGTCGTAGTTCTGATGTTGCAGGCGTTCCCAGTTCCGGATTGCACCCAGATAATTGCCCAGCGTGACGCCGCCGGACGGCTGGATACCCGAAAAAACCCGTTCTCTTGTCATGAATTTTCGTATTGGACAGGACCAGCGGAACCGGCGCCGGCCGCGATTGCAAAGATCATCCTTTCTTAAGCCCAAAGCCGGAAAGACGGTCAAGGCCGCACAATGGCTTCTTCCCAGGAAGATGAACCGCGAGTTGCCGCCCTCTTTCAAGTTTGGGCCCTGGACCGGCCCAACATGCCTTTGACATCGCTGATGGAGGCGGCGCGCAACACGATGCACGAGG
Source organism: Rhodospirillaceae bacterium (assembly GCA_026709535.1). Taxonomy (GTDB): domain Bacteria; phylum Pseudomonadota; class Alphaproteobacteria; order Bin65; family Bin65; genus Bin65. Next base: position 20,537 of record JAPOST010000104.1, on the reverse strand, counting down.
CACCATAGACCGCGACGCCACCGAAGATGACAGCAAGCATTGACAGGATGCGCTGCCATATGGCGCCGGATAGCCATGGCCACAACACCTCGGCTGCCGGCCACAGGACGCCGGCCATGACGAGCGATGCGAGCGCCAGCCTTGGCAAGACACGCCGCAGCCGATCGTCCGGCGACAGGTGCCCGCGCCGCACCAGAAACCAGGCAAGCAGCGCGGTATTGATCCAGGCAGCGACTGACGTGGCGATCGGGATACCCAGGTAGCCAACGCCCAGAGGCCAGACCAGCAGGGGCGACAGGACGATGTTCACGACCATCGAGATGATGGCATAGATCATGGGGCTGCGGGTGTCATGCCGGGCAAAGAATGCTGGCGACAGAACCTTGATCAGGACAAAGGCAGGCAGGCCGGTGGCGAAGACCGCCAGGGCTCCTGCCGTGAGTTCCGCCGCATCTGCCGTGAAGCGGCCATACTGGAACATTACCGTGATAATCGGCAAGGCTATCACCACCAGCGCCGCGGTCGCCGGCAGGATCAGCAGCATGGCAAGTTCGATGGCCCGATTCAGCACGGTGTTGGCCCGAGCCTTGTCAGTCTGCAGCGTGCGCGAGAGTTCTGGCAGCAGGGCTGTTCCGATGGCGATCCCGACCATCCCAAGCGGAAACTGATACACCCGGTCAGCAAAATGGATGTAGGTGACAACGCCCGTCAGGAAGGTGCCGATAATGGTCCCGATCAGAATATTCATCTGAGTCATGCCGCCGCTGATCAGGCCGGGGACCATCAGCTTGATCAGGCGCCTGATGGCCGGGGTGAACTTCGGCCAGCGCAGTCGCAGATCAAGGCCGACCCGGCGGCAGGACCAGGCGAGCCAGAGATACTGGCCGATCCCGGAGATTGTAACACCCCAGGCCAGCATATGGGCCGGCGTGGTGAACCATTCCTTGGCAAATAACAAGCCCAGAATCAGCGTGACATTCAACAGGATCGGGGCCGCCGCCGCCGCGGCAAACCTGTAGGACGAATTAAGCATCCCGCTCATCATCGCTACTATCGCCATGCACAGAAGGTAAGGCAGCGTCAGCCGTGCAAGCAGAACAGCAGTGTCAAACAGTTCCGGCCGTTCCGTGCTGAAGCCCGGCGCCACGACCAGCAGGACCTGGGGCATGAAGACTTCGGCGAAGACAGTGAAGACAGTCAGAATCAGGACCAGCACGGAAAAGACCTGATCAGCGAACAACATCGCCCGCTCCTTGCCGTCGCGCTCCAACTGTTTGGAGAACAGCGGCACGAAAGCGGCGGCAAAGGCCCCTTCAGCGACCAAACGCCGAAACATGTTCGGAAATCTGAAGGCGACGATGAAGGCTTCGACGACGCCCACCGCCCCCAGGTAGCGCGCCAGCAGGATGTCGCGGATGAAGCCGAGGATTCGACTGGCCAAGGTCCAGAACGCGACAACAGCAGAGGAGCGAAGCAGCTTCATGGCAAGCGTTCTAGCGCGCTGCCGAGCGTACGGAAACCGGCCAGAACGCCAGGCGACGGTTTTGGGCGATGCTAGGCAGCCGCGCTTTGGCTCTCCACATTCAGCGACGCCAGGACAGCCTTGCGGATCTCCGATTGTTTCTGTTCGTTGGTTATCTTCATGCCGAAGATGTCCTTCACATAGAAGATGTCCACCACTCGTTCGCCATAGGTGGATATCTTGGCGCTGGCGATCTGTATGCTGGTTTCGGTCATCGCGCGGGTCACGTCGTGAAGCAGGCCGGGTCGATCACGGCCATTCACTTCGATCACGGTGAAGAAGTTGCTGGCAGCGTTGTCGATCAGCACGCGCGCCGGAACCTCGAACACGTCGCGCGCGCGCCGGGGCAGGGATTCCTTTCCGGCCAAATTGCGCCATGGCAGCAATTCGCCGGTCAGGCTGTCTGCAATACGCTGTCTCAACTTCTTCAGATCGCCTTCTCCCCTGACTGCCTTCCCGGCTGCATTCTGGATCGTGAAGATGTCGAGCGCATGGCCGTTCGCCATCGTGAAGATGCGCCCCTCGACGATCGAGGCGCGAGACAGCGCCATGGCCCCGGCAATCCGGGAAAACAGTCCCGGATGATCTGGCGTGTAGACCGTCACCTCGGTAACCGAACGTTTTTCATCAACGACAATGTCGATGACCATCATCGACGCCTCCTGTCGCGCCTTGCGGGTGATTTCGGCGTGCCTGGCCTGAGTTTCCGTATCCAGCGACAGCCAGTAGCCGGTATAGCCAAGGTCGAGGTAGGCGGCGATATCGTCTTTCGGCCAGCCATTCAGCCGTTCGGCGACGGCTGCCTTGGCGCGATCCATCCGGGCAGCGACACCGCCGACTTCAACGTTGCCGCTCAACAATTCCTCGGTCCGGTAGTACAGGTCGCGCAGCAACGCGGCCTTCCATCCGTTCCATACTGTCGGGCCTGTGGCCCGCATATCCGAAACGGTCAGTACAAGCAGCAGCCGCAGTCGCTCCGGCGATTGCACGTGATCGGCGAAATCGCGAATCGTCTTGGGATCGTCGATGTCCCTTTTCTGGGCCGTATTGCTCATGAGCAGGTGATAGCGTACCAGCCAAACCACGGTTTCGGTCTCATCGCTGTCGAGGCCGAACCGCGGGCACAATTCCTCCGCCACTTCGGCGCCCAGTACCGAATGATCGCCTCCACGGCCCTTGGCAATGTCGTGCAGAAGCATCGCAACGTACAGCACGCGACGCGATACTACCTTATGGATGATTTCGGTGGCGAGCGGGTGATCTTCCGCCAAGTCGCCACTTTCTATCCGGTGCAGCAAGTCGATCGCGCGGATGGTGTGCTCATCCACGGTAAAGACATGGTACATGTCATGCTGCATCTTGGCGACTACCCGGCCGAAATCTGGTATGAACCGCCCGAGAACGCCCGCCTCGTTGAGGCGTTTCAAGGTCAGCGCCGGATCGTTCCTTGAAGTCAGCATGGCCAGAAAACTGGCATTCGCGTTCGTATCCTGGCGCACGCCCTTGTCGATCAGCTTCAGCGATTGGGTCACCCGGCGCATCGCCGCCGGATGGATATCCAGTCCTCGGGCTTGCGCGATTTCGAACAGGCGCAGCAGGTTTTTGGGATCGTCCTTGAACGTTTGCGCCGTCCTGGTAGTCAGGCGACCGCCTTCCGATACAAAGTCGCCGAACTCGCGACGACCGCCCAGCCGGCGCGGCAAACGCACCCAAGGACGCCGCCTGGTTTCATCCTCCAGCGCCGCGCAGAAAATACGCGTCACGCCGCCAACATCCTTGGCGACGAGATAGTAGTGGCGCATGAACCGCTCGACCCCGCGCTGCGCCTTCCGGTCACCATACCCCATCTGACGGGCAATCTCCGGTTGCACGTCGAAGGTCAGTCGCTCTTCCGGCCGACCATTGAGATAATGCAGATGACAGCGCACCGTCGTGAGAAAGGCGTGGGTCTTGCTGAACAGTTCGGACTCACGTCGGGAAAAAACCTTGCGTTCGACCAGATCGCCGACCGCATCCACACGGTAGAGATACTTGGCAATCCAGAACAGCGTGTGCAGATCGCGCAGGCCACCCTTGCCGTCCTTGATATTCGGCTCCAAAAGGTAGCGGCTATCACCCATCTTCTCGTGCCGGTCATCTCGCTCGGCCAGCTTCTGCGCCACGAAGTTGCCTGACCCGTTCGAGGCGATGAATTCGCGGAAGCGCTTGCGCAACGAGCGATAGAGCACGGCGTCACCCCACAGGTAGCGAGCTTCCAGCAGGGAAGTGCGGATGGTCAGATCGGATTTGGCGAGGCGAATGCACTCGTCGACAGACCGGATGGCGTATCCGACCTTCAGGCCCAGATCCCACAAAGTGTAGAGCAGGAATTCCACAATCTGTTCGGAATGCGCCGTCAGTTTCCAGCCAACCAGGAACAGCAGATCAATATCCGACTGCGGAGCCAGTTCACCGCGACCATAGCCGCCGACAGCGATGACTGCCTGTTTTTCCCCTTCCGTAGGGTTCGGCAGCGGATAGGCGTGCTCGTAGGCGAAGTCATGCAAAACGCGGAGGATCTGATCGATCAGAAAACAATGAGCCTGAACGCATCGAGGGCCTCGCAGGGCAGTATCGGCCTCACCATCGAAACGACGGCGGATTTCCGCGCGCCCGTCCTCCAAGGCGACCTTGAGCACTTTCAGGGCATGGCTGCGCAGGGCGATCTGATCACGTGTGTCGGCCGCCAGATGGTCAAGCTGCTCGATCAGGCTCCTGCGATCGACGATGCGCCGCGGAGCAGCGATCTGGGCGGCATTGGAAAAATCCATCGTTAAATCCAGACCCGCTGTATCATGCGTCGACAAGGCAACGGCAACCTCCGTACAATCTAGTATCGAACTTGCTACGGGACATCGGGTATCGATGGCGCAGAAGCGGCAGGGAGAAATGGATGTTCAAAGGACTGATCGGCGGGTTGTGCGGACTGTGCGTGATGGCCGGCGCCTGCTGGATCGCCGCCGTGATTTATGTCAATGCCGACGGAAGCCGGCTCGCCGAGCGCTATCTGCAGCCGTTGAGCGGCCGCGGCGAGGTAACCTACGGCGCCGTCGAGAAATCCCTTTTTTCCCAGGATCTGGTGATCCGTGACATCAAGATACGAACTGCGGACGGCCGGCGCGTCACGATTGCCGAGGTTCTTGTGCGCCAGTATGACTGGCTGAGCGCGCGCAATCCGACCTTTGCCGACGTCACCGTCACCGGTCTGGCGGCCAACGCCGCCACCTTGGGGCCTCAGGTGGAAGCCCAGGCCGCCAGAGCCGGTCTGAAAAGGATCGACGCCGACATTCACTATGCTTTCGAGTACGATGCCGAGGCCAGATGGCTGCGCATAGAGACGATGCGGATTGCGATCAAGGAGATAGGCACACTGACCCTGGAAGCGGCCTTTGCCGGATTCCCGAAACCGGACCTGTCCCGTGCAGGCTTGAACAAGGCGGTCTTGACTGCAAAAATCGCCAGAGCCCAAGCTGTTTTCACGGACAAGAATCTGGCAAGCCGGATTGTTGACGTCAAAGCCGCCGCGGCCGGGCTTTCGAATGACAAGGCGAAAGCGGCCTTCATCAGGGACCTGGACAAGCGCCAGAAGGCGGCCCGCAACAGCCTCCTGAAAGAGATGTATGGTGTTTTCCGGTTGTACATCGCCAAACCGGGAAAAATCACCATCGCCATCCAACCAGACCGCCCGGTGCGGCTAGCCAGCCTGGTGCCAGCCTTTTTTTTCAGTCCCGGGCAAATCAAGCGGATACTGAACCTGAGAATAACAACCAGCAGCGTACAACCCTGAAGGGCATTCGCAGCGAGCATTGAAGCAGGAAGAGAGCAATGTGATAACAACTGCAAGAACTGCGGGGCCAGCCTTGCCCTGGCGGACGTTGAGGCGGCCATACCGGACGCCCGTCCGGATCAGATTCCCGGGAGCTTCGCAAAGGCGAATCGATCGTCATGCCGCCAGCCCCGGCCCTGGCGCGAATGCCTTCTGCGTCGCTTCGCTTGGGAAAGACAGAACGAAGCTGACACCAGCAGCACCGGCTCAGGCCGCGTTGCCTTCGATCAGTATCAAGTGGAAGGATCAGCCTTGAGAAGAAGGTTTGGCGTCAAGGCACAGAAGTCTCCCGGTCATCCCGGATCACGATTGATACAGGATTACACAAGAACGGCCAGATCGTGGTAGAGTCCGCACCATGAAGAAAGCTGATGTCGTCGAATTCTACAGTCGTCTCGAAGCTCGGGTGCCCGAACCCAAAGGCGAGTTGAACTACGTCAACGAATATACGCTGCTGGTTGCCGTCGTTCTGTCAGCCCAGGCAACCGACGTAGGCGTCAACAAGGCGACAAAGACCCTTTTCGAGCAGGTAACGACACCGGAACAAATGGTGGCGCTGGGCGAAGAAGGCCTGAAGGAGCATATCCGCACGATCGGCCTGTTCAACGCGAAGGCCAAGAACGTCATTGCACTCAGCCGGATTCTCGTCGACGAGCATGACAGCAAGGTGCCACAGGCTCGAACCGTCCTCGAAACGTTACCGGGAGTCGGTCGGAAGACTGCGAATGTCGTGTGCAACATGGCGTTTGGCCAACCGAGGATCGCCGTCGATACCCACATCTTTCGCGTTGGCAACCGTACCGGCCTGGCCTCCGGCAAGACACCCCTCTCGGTCGAAAGGAAGCTCGAAAATGTGACCCCGGCGCGTTTCCGTCGCCACGCACATCACTGGCTGATTCTGCATGGCCGTTATGTCTGCAAGGCTCGAAAGCCGAACTGTCCGGGCTGTATTGTCAGCGATCTGTGCCGCTTCAAGGCGAAAACCGTCTAAGCGATCCCCTCCTCGCGCTGCCAGATGGCGTGAAAGACGTGAGTCATATAGGCCGCTGCGACCACTGGCATGACGAGATTGAGGATCGGGACAGTCATCAGAATGGCGATGACAAAACCGCTGCGGAATACCCGGCCGGCATTGTCGCGGCGCAACGCGTGGCGCGTCCTGTTCTCAAGCCGACGCATGGCGACCAAATCATAATATTCCCGACCGGTCAGATAGCCGTTCAGCGTCCACGAAATCAGGAAATTGATTCCAGGCAACAAAAGGTAAAGCGGCAACACCAGCAGGTTCAACAGCAGCAGCAGGCTGGTAAACCGGGCCAGGTAGATCAGATCCTCGCGGATCGAAACATCACGGGCTTCCGGCAGGTCGGCGTAGTGCCTTCGCTCCACCGCGGCCACGACATACGTCAGAAAAAAGCCAGTGATCATCAGCAGAACTGCTGGAGCAACCAGCAGCATGGTCACGAAAATCGCCAAGCCCGTGAGTTTGTCGATGATCCAGTTCGCCCAGGCCCAGCTCAAGAAATCGAACCCCGTCAGCAGCCAGCCCAGAAGCTTCCACAATCCGAACAATGCCAGAAGCGTCAGGACGAGGCTTGCAATCACCACCCAGGCGACCCGTGGATTGAACAGGATGCCGAAGGCTCTGACCAAGGCCCCGGCAGAGTGGACGGCTTCGTTGGGAGGCATGGTCGGATTCCGTGAGCATGAGCAGGACTGACCGGCAGGATGACCGCAGATGCGCGCTATCGCGACCGGGCATCGCTGACTATACTTGGTGGTTTCATGGCAAAATTCTACCAGACCGGACATCCACCCCATGAATGAAGCCCAGTTTGACGTTGTCGGCGTTGGCAATGCAATCGTCGACATCATTTCCCAGGCCGATGACGACCTCATCAAGAGACATGTGCTCCCCAAGGGGGGCATGACTCTGGTAGATCGCGACGCCTCCCATGCCTTGTATGACGATATGGGCCCGGCGACGGAAGTGTCCGGCGGCTCCGCAGCCAACACCATGGCCGGTCTGGCGTCCTTGGGGGGGAGAGCGGCTTTCTTCGGACGGGTTTGCGATGATCAGCTTGGCCATGTCTTCACTCACGACATTCGCGCAATTGGAGTCAGTTATGAAACGCCGCCGGCTGCCGGCGGTACGCCGACCGGCCGGTGTCTGGTCCTGGTGACGCCGGACGCGCAGCGTACAATGCAGACTTACTTGGGATCTTCTGCCGAATTCGGGCCGGAAGATGTCAACGAGGCCGTCATCCGGACAGCGGCAGTAACCTACCTGGAAGGGTATCTGTTTGATCCTCCGCCGGCCAAGGCGGCTTTCCGCAAGGCGGCGGAAGCGGCGCACTCCGCCGACCGCCAGGTGGCGCTGACCTTGTCGGATTCGTTTTGCGTTGCCCGGCATCAGGATGAATTTCGCGATCTGGTTGACGGACATATCGATATCCTGTTCGCCAACGAGGACGAAATCACCATCCTGTATGACACCAACGATTTTGATGCGGCGCTCGAGGCGGTGCGTGGAAAATGCGAGATCGTGGTGCTCACGCGCGGTGAGAAGGGTTCCGTCATCCTTGCGGGTGGGGAGATGTACACGAATGCGCCGGAGCCGGTAGCGCAGGTGATCGACACGACCGGCGCAGGAGACCTGTACGCCGCCGGCTTCCTGTATGGCCTGACACATGGTTGCGATCTGCCGACCTGCGGACGTATCGCTGGAATCTGTGCGGCCGAGATTATCAGTCACTTCGGAGCACGCCCGGCCGTATCGTTGAAGGATCTGGTAGCGGAAAGACTGGGTTGAGCAATCTGCGTCAGCACGTTCCATGAGTGACGCCGCGAAAACCGCGGCAAGGCCCAGGCCGTCCTGGCGACAGGCTGCAGGGGCCTATCGCGATCCGAGGATCATCACCATGTTCTTCATGGGGATCTCGGCGGGCCTTCCCCTGATCCTGGTTTTCGCGACCTTGTCGGTATGGCTGCGGGATGTCGGTGTCAGCCGCACCTCTATCGGGTTCTTCAGCTGGATCGCTGCAACCTACGGGTTCAAGTTCCTGTGGGCGCCCCTGGTCGACCGGTTGGCGCTTCCGGCACCCCTCTCGTTGCTCGGCCGACGCCGAAGCTGGATCGTCCTGGCCATTGTCGGCGTCATGGTCGGGATCATCGGGATGGCGTTTACCGATCCGGGAGCCGCCCTTTGGCAAATGGCTCTGTTTGCCTTCATCGTAGCGGCCAGTTCGGCGACCCAGGATATCGCCCTGGACGCCTTTCGGATCGAAAGCGCGCCGGAAGAGATGCAGGGTGCTGCGGCGGGGGCCTATCAGGCTGGTTACATGCTGGCCATCAAGATCATCGGCGGTGCGCTGGCGCTTTATCTGGCGGAGTACATCAGTTGGAGCGCCGCGTATCTTGCCATGGCCGGTTTCATGCTGGTCGGACTTGTCACCATCCTGACACGTCCGGAACCTCAAGCAGCCAACACTGAAGCGACGGATGCTCTCCTCACCAGGATCCAGGAATTTTCGGGCATCGGAGGTCGTCGGCGCAATCCGACGGCAAAGGTCGCGGCCTGGTTCACGGCTGCCGTGATAGGGCCGTTCAGTGAATTCTTTTCCCGCAACGGCTGGTGGGCTCTCCTGATCCTGGCATTGATCGGGGTGTACCGGCTGTCGGATATCACACTCGGCGTCATGGCAGGACCCTTCTACATCGATCTGGGCTTCACAAAGGACCAGATCGCCAACGCCACCAAGCTGTTTGGCCTGTTGGCAGCGATCGGCGGGGCCTTGTTCGGCGGATTCGTCGTGCTGCGAATCGGCGTGCTGCCCGCGCTTTTTGCAGCGGCGATCACCGTGATTGCTACCAACCTGCTGTTCGGGTTCATGGCGCTGATCGAAACCAGGAATTTCTGGCTGCTGACAGTCATTGTCAGCGCCGACAGCATTGCGGCCGGCATGGCCGGCTCGGCGTTCATTGCCTATCTTTCTTCACTGACGAGCATTCAATATACAGCCACGCAATATGCGCTGCTGACGTCAATCATGCTGTTGCCGGGCAAGCTCGTCGCCGGGTTCTCAGGTGTGATTGTCGATGCGGTTGGATATGTTCTGTTCTTCGCCTATGCCTCGGTTTTGGGGGTGCCGGCGTTGATTTTGGTACTGGTGCTGGCACGGATGGAACGTCGCGGCATCATTCGACGAAAAGGCGATAAAGAAAGGGATGGGCTGGTCGAAGACGCGACTGAACCCGCACGCTGACGGCAACAGATCAACTCCGTTCAACAGGGCATCAGTCTGAAAGAAGCTGACATTGGGAATGAGCCTCTTGATCAAGGCCTTCCATGGGCGGGTCGAATCAAGCGAGGTGAACAGGGCTTCCGGTGGTTTATCGATTGATCGCCTGTTGCACACGGCCATATGTCATTCGTGTCGCTACAGAGATAGCGACAGGACGGTCTGCGTCTCAGCGGCCACAGAGCCGTACTACTGGGCGCCGGACCACCGCAGATCCGGCGTTTGCCGCCAGATCATCCGACTTCCAATTTTGACAGTTGACCTGGAATATCTGTTCCAGCCTCGGGTGTCGGATCCATGGCAGGGCCGCCATGGGTCCGCAAGGGATGGCATCTGTGGCCAGTTGAAAAGGTCATGTTGCAGCCATCGACGAACGACTTTCAGCGACATTCGCTCCAGGAAGCCATTGAAGCGTTGCGGGCGCGAGCGCCAGAGAACCTGCAGGTCATGACGCACGGCGTGGAAGTACTGCAGGTTGGTCGAAATCAAGACAGGCATCGCCAAATTGATTGACATTCAGATCAAGCGGAATTCCAAAAAGCAAGGAAATGTCTTCCAAACAGAGGTGACGATCTCTTGGACGCACGATTTCGGGCCGAATCGATCCCTTCTCTCAACGCGATGGTCGCCAGCCACGCTCGGGTGAGGCCATCCGCTGACGCAATAGTCACGCCAGAACGGGTGATTTCATTTGGCGAGTTCCAGGCAGGTATCATTGCATCGGCAGATCAGCTTTCTGTCCATGGAGTCACCAAGCGGAGTCGGGTGGGCGTGGCGCTGGGTGAGACGTTCGCCCATCTGGTCCTGCTATTTGCGATTGGCCGGCTTGGAGCGGTAGCCGTACCGCTGGACAAAAGGTGGACTGTTTCCGAGAAACAGAAAGTCGCGAGTGCATTTCATACAGATATCGTCTTGATTGATGACGATGAAGAAGACCTATCACCACTCTCAATCGTCCAAGTCTCGGAGGATTGGGTCCATCGGCAATCCCTGATAACGGGAAACCGTCAAGAACAATCGAGCCCACATGACCCTTTCATATTCTCTCTTTCTTCCGGAACAACCGGTTCGCCAGCGGGCCCGGCACTGTCACAGGCGCAGCTCTTTCACCGGTTTGTCAATCAGTGGGTAACGCTACGACTTAACGGCGGCGACAGATTCCTGTCGGCAACTCCTCTTTATTTTGGCGCAACACGGTCATTTTGCCTGTCTACCCTTTGTGCCGGCGGCACAGTTGTTCTATCGACGCCTGGCATGATTGCTGAAGATCTGGTCCGATTATTCGTCGATTCCAAGGCGACGGCCACGTTCCTGGTTCCAACATTGCTTAGAAGACTGCTCGCCCTGGATGACGTTAGTCTGGCGCCGTTACAGCAGTTGCGGGTGCTCATTTCAAGCGGCGCGGTTCTCCATGATGACGAGCGTGACGAGGTCAGACGTCGTATCTGTCCCAACCTCTTCAATTACTACGGTACAACCGAGGGCGGCGGGATCAGTATCCTGACGCCGGAGGATGCCGTAACCGGGGCAGGCTCGGTGGGACGGGCGGCATTCATGGTCAACATCGAAACAGTCGACAGGAACGGAGTGCCCGTCGCGAACGGAGAGGTTGGTCGTCTTCGATATCGAGGCCCGGGAGTGGCGGACGGTCCTCTCTACGGAGCAGACGATATCGCCGAAGCGAATGAAGACGGGTGGTTCTACCCCGGCGACCTGGCTTCGATCCGTGACGATGGATTTGTTTTTCTCCGTGGTCGTGACAAGGAGATGATCCTGCGTGGCGGGGTCAATATCTATCCGGTAGAAATCGAAGCGGAAATCAGTCGGCTTGACTCTGTTGTCGACGTTGCCGTAGCCGGCTATCCGTCCCGGGAATTTGGCGAAGAAATTGCCGCTTTTGTCGTTGCTCAACCGGCTCTGACCGAAGCAACAATCATGGCACATTGCAGATCGAAACTGGCACCCTACAAGATCCCCAGCCGCATCATTTTCTGCGGCAGCTTTCCCAGATCGGAATCAGGGAAAATCAGGAAGGATGATCTGGTCAAGATGCATATTTCATGATGGCGACCGTCATGTGCGAAGCAGCGGGGTGCTCCTTTACAATAAGGCCGCCGGCTGCTATGGATTTCTTCCTTGAGTACAGGATGTGGTGGAAGGAAAATGGCCAAAATCGGAGAATTTGAAAGAATACATCGCCGAGAAATGCTGGGCCGCACGGTCGCCGGCGCTGCCGCTGGAGCCATGGCAGTATCTGCAATTTCACCTTCTGCATTGGCGGCCGAGAAGTTAAGCTTCGTAACGCCTTTTCGCTACCTCATCGGCTTTTCGCCGGTGTTGAATGCGCACTCGGGAGGGCACTTCAAAAAGCAAGGATTCGATAGCGAGGTCATCGGCGGGAACGGTTCGGCCAGCGCCTTGCAGCAACTCATCGCCGGCCGCGCGAAATTTGTCCGCACCGGATCGGTGGATGTCATGAAAGCGGTCGCCAATCAGAATGTTCCGCTGCTGGCTGTGTCGACGATCGTACAGGCATCAACTTTCAATGTTGTCAGTCCGGCGGACAAGCCGATCAAGTCGCCCGAAGACATGAAGGGCAAGAAAATCGGCGTCGTCTCGGTTGGTGGTGCGACGGAGAATTTGCTGAACATGATGCTTGTTCGCAGCGGCATAGATCCGAAATCGGTGCCGCGTCAACGCGTAGGCAATAGTCCGGGCGCCTTCGGACTGGTCAAGCAGGGACGGATCAGTGCCTACATCATCAGCACCGGAAGTGTCATTGCGCTTCAAAAAAGTGGTGAGGATATCCATCACTGGAGCACGCACAAGTACGCCCCGATTCCTTCGCAGGTCTACACCTGCACCAAGGCTACTGCCGAACAGGAACCTGAAACGGTTGTACGTTTTCTGCGCGCGGTAAAGGCGTCCGTCGCCGAAATCTCCGGCAGCGACAAGGGGAAGTTGCTTGATCGAATGCTGAAAGACTTCAACATCATCGGCGCAAAACGCCGGGAGACCACGATTGCTTCTCTCGAAGCCGAGATGAAACTCTGGCTCACCGAAGGCAAGGAAAACCTGCTCAGGAACGTACCCCAGTTATGGGCTAACGCCCAGGATCTCACAGCCAAGGTCGGAATCGCCAGGATCGACGATGTCAAGGCGCTTTATACGAACCGGTTCATCGACAAGGCCTGAACCACCGGCACATTGAAATCATGCGTTCCGGTCTGACGGGATGCGGGCTGCTGGTCATTGATCTGCAGCGTGCGTTTTGCCTGCAAGATGGCTCTGTCGCCCGACAAGGACGCGATATTTCGGCCTGCAAAGCGGTGATCGACAAGTGCAGGCCGCTCGTTGCCGCAGCCAGGAAAGGAAACGTACCCATCATCTGGACGCGGATGGTGTTCCGTCCGGATTATGCTGACGGCGGTGTTCTGGTTCATTCGTTGCGGCCGGGAATGAAGCATGTCGGGGCACTCCGAGCGGGGACCAAGGATGCCGAGTTCGTTCCGGATATGGATGTCCGGGACGAAGATTTTGTCATCGAAAAGGCGCGATTTTCAGCGTTCATTGGTACATGTCTGGAGTTGACGCTCCGCCAACTGGCCGTACAAAACCTGTTCGTCTGCGGCGTTACAACGTCCATGTGTGTCGAAAGCACGGTACGCGATGCCAGTCAGCGCGACTTCAATGTTCATGTGATCCAGGACGCGTGTGCCGAACTGGACCAGATACGGCACGAGGCATCAATCACCGCAATGGCGTTCGGCTTTGCGAAGATTGTCGATACCGAAAAGGCGACGGCGATGTTGTCGGGCTGGAAAACAGTATATTGAATGACCGCAGTAGAGATTGAACTTTCCGGAATCGACAAGGTTTTTCCGACGCCTGAAGGCGATATCCATGCTTTGGCGACGACAAGCCTCAGCATAAACGCCGGGGAGTTCCTCGTTTTGCTTGGGTCATCCGGATGCGGAAAGACGACACTTCTGCGCCTGATTGCCGGTCTGGTGCGCCCGACAAACGGACAGATACGCATTGGCGGGCGCGACTTGTGGCCGGGAAAGTCACGGAACAGACAGGCAATCCAGGATATGGGAATTGTCTTTCAGGAAGCCAATCTGTTTCCATGGCTGACAATCGAAAAGAATATTTCATTGCCTCTCAGCCTGAAAGGCGCCTCGAAATCAGTCCTACGTGAAACCACACGGCGATTGACCAAGCTTGTCGGCATCGAAGGATTCGAACGCCGATGGCCTCGGGAACTATCCGGCGGGATGCGTCAGCGCGCAGCGATTGCGCGCGCGTTGAGCTACGATCCCCAAATTCTGCTCATGGACGAGCCATTCGGGGCGCTGGACGCCATGACGCGCGAGAGCATGAATCTGGAGTTGCAGCGGATCTGGATGGCCACGCAGCGGACAGTTGTTCTGGTCACGCACTCAATTGCTGAAGCCGTGTTTCTGGCGGACCGGATCGTTCTTCTATCTCCGCGGCCGGGCCGAATCGATACAGTCATAGACGTGCCCTTCGAGCGGGAACGCGATGTTCGCCTTCAGACGTCCGGCGAGTTTCAGAAAATTATCCGTCTACTTCGAGACCGATTGGAGCACGCCTGATGGTCCATGGAGTATCAGAGACACCTTCACGCGGTGGCGAAAAACCTCGAAAACGTCTTCTTATGCCGTGGACCGCTTGCAGCACAATTCTGCTGCTTGCCATCTTTCTCGGCGCCTGGGAAGCTTATGTTCGCTTCTTCGGTGTCTCAAGCCTGATTCTTCCACCGCCCAGCGCCGTGGTTGGTGGTCTGATCGTGATGGTCGGAGAAACCGAGACATGGAACCACGTCTGGGTTACGGTTTACGAAACCGTCCTCGGATTCTTCTTTGCAACCGTGATCGGCATCAGCCTCGGGGCCGTCCTTGGCAAGATTCTTTGGCTGGAGAAAACACTCAATCCATTCATTATTGCAACACAAGTAGTCCCGAAAGTGGCTCTTGTGCCGCTCTTTGTGGTCTGGTTCGGTTTCGGCCCTTCATCAAAGGTCATCGTATCAGCCGTACTGGCATTCTTCCCGATATTTACCAACACCCTGTTGGGCGTAAAGTCCGTTGATACAGGTCATCGTGAAGTCATGCGGAGCTTGAATGCCAGCCGTTGGCATACCTTCTGGCGCCTCGAGCTGCCAAGTGCCCTGCCCTACGTTCTCACCGGCATGGAGATCGGCGTCGTGCTGGCCATCATTGGCGCTGTCGTCGGCGAATATCTTGGAGGCAATGCCGGCTTGGGCCACATGGCCGTCGCTGCAATGAATGCCTACCAAACCAACCAGCTCTTCGCGGTGATCATCCTGCTGACCGGTCTGGGGTTCAGCTTTTACGTGACAATTACCGCACTCCGCCGGCTGATCGTGCCATGGCACGAGTCGGTGTTTGTCAATCGCGATCAGGGATAGGCCTTATTTGTCCGGCTCCAGGCCATAAACGGTGGCGGCGTTATCCCTTAACAGCTTGCGCAACACCTCTTCTTTCAGATCCAACGCCTCAATTTCTTGCCGTGTTCGCTCAAAGCCCAGCACCGGGAAATCTGTGCCGAAAAGCACCTTGTCCTGCCCGTAGCTGTTGAGGAATTGCACGAAGTTTGCGGGCCAGTACTTGGGCGAGTGGGCGTCGCTGCCAATGAACACGTTCTCATGTTTCCAAGCCATGGCGATCATCTCAGCTTCCCAAGGAATGCCGATGTGAATGCCGATCAGCTTCAATTCCGGAAAATCGCAGGCAACCGCATCAAGCATGATCGGACGTGCCACGCTTCGAAGGCGCTGTTGCGGAGTATAGATGAGAGACTGACCGACTTGTAGCTGGATCGGCACATCCAGTTCCACGCATTTTGCATAGAATGGGTAGTAGCGCGCGTGATCCGGCGGCAACTCATACCAGTGCGGATAGGAATGAGCACCGACGAAGCCCAATTCCGTAACGCCCCGCTCCAGTTCTCGAACGGCTTCCATTCCTTGGGTTGGATCGATTCCAGCCAGTCCGCGGAATCGCGTTGGATGACGTCGCACCGCGTCAGCCACCATGTCATATGGCAGATGCCAGCTGCCGGGGAGACCCAATCGACCCGTGCGGGTTGCAACGAGAAATGCAATCTCGACGCCTGCAGCGTCCATCATCCGCAACATTTCTTCGAGAGTGACGCCTAATGCTTCGTTTTCAGTGCGTTTGACTTTTCCTACATAGAAACCGAGCGCCCAATCAGGTCGAATCGCCATAATTTCTGGCGTCATCGGATTTGCAACGATGTCGATCGCGCGAATATTGCTCAATTCAGGCATGGCTTCCGTAGTTTGTGGCTCTTCTTTTTTTGACGGCATATGACGTCTCCAGCCGCTTTCCCAAGATACCACAATACGCGGCTTCAAGCATCGACAGGCCGGTATTACAAAGCGCGTCGGCTGGAACCGGCTCTCGCCCTTGGCGATCTCGACGGTACAGACCTCGCCTGCCCAGGCGTAGACGTCCTGGAACAGGTGTTGGTGGATCGCCTTCAGGTGGGCAAGATCAAAGTCGCCCGCCGGCACGGGCTCAAGAATGCGATGGGCGACCAACTCGCGCTCGGCCGCCTCCAGCGCCGGGGCGTCCCGGATGTCCAGCCTGTTGCGGAGAACGGTGTAGTCGGGCGGATAGCAGTAGTCGCGGTCGCTCATTCAGCCGCGGCGATGCGGCCGCGGTCCTTGATCCGGCGCAGGATATGGGCGCGTCGCCGCTCGGGCGGCCAGCCCTCGCGTTCGAACATCTCGAACATGGCGATCTCCTCCGCTGCCAGCGGATTGCCCTCAATCGCCTGCAAGTGCGCGGCCTCCGCGATTCGGCCGTTCGAGGCGACCGTTGCGGTGGAACCTAGCTTTTGCAGTGTCTTGGTCATATTCGAACCCTATCATGCTCCTTTGGTGAGGGCTACAGGCGCAATTGTCCCGCGCCGTCGGATTGCGGCGGGCCGGCTGCGCAGCATGCGCGTGCCAAGGACGGTGCGGCCGTGCAGCGACCGGCAAGGCAATCGAGTCACAGTCGTTACATAACATCCGTGGCGACCCTGGCAGCGATCCGTTCCGCCGCCTCATGGATCGAATCCTGCGCCAGATGTGTGCATCGCGCGGTGGTTTCGATGTCGTTGGGCCCCAGCAGCTTGCCGATAATGGGCAAGCCCTCGGCCAAGCACAAGCGAGGCGATGCTGTGACAGATGTCGTAGATGCGGATGCAGGCGAGCTACGCGCTGCACAGGCGCGTGGACGCGTTGCACGCATGATCGGGCTTCGCGGCGGCAGCGCTGGCGGTCATTCCACACCAATGCTTGCACACCGGGCAGGGATAGACCAGAAATGGCCGAGTGGCGCATGGCGGAGAAAACGGACTAGCGCGTATGCTCCAGATTGTCGCCCTGGATCAGCATGTTGCGGGAGTTTCGGTCCCCGGTCGATAGCTTGGGAGTTTCCTCCAGTAACCGGTATGGCACCCGCCCAGTTGCGTCGATATCCTGTTTGCGTATCAGCCAGTTCAGCGTAGACTTGGGCCAATGCTTGCAACCAACGCGGTAATGCTTGGACGATGACCAGCGGTTCCTGAAGCCTCCAACCTGGATCCTGGCCGAAGTAGTTCCAGAAGTCCCCCTCGAATTGAGAAACAGTCTTGTCGATTTCGCTGGGAGCCTCCACGGGATACAAAGGAAAATCGGTATCGCTTCGTTTGATCGTTCCCAAGACGATTGTATCGTCGTTGCCTCCGACATCGACCCTGTCCGAAGTGATTCTAAACTGCGGTTGAACAGCGTACTCCGCTCCAGGGGCCGTTGCATGCTGCCGCACGTTGTCCGCCCAAACGAGAAGCCTGGCCAGCGACGAGACCGGCGTTTCGGAGTCCAAGCTCATTTCGACCGGATTATCTCGGGTATGGAAACCACTGATAAGACGATTCGAGAGAAATCCCCACTCCAACAGGCCTTCGGCGTAGATTTCAGCGTAAGCATATCTTACCACTCTCTGATGCGCGCGGTGACGTTCCTCCACGCGCGCTGCCCGGAGCATCGGTCGCCAATCGTGGAAGTGCATGGCATGCAGGCTTCTGATGGTGCGCAATCTAGAGTCTGGATCATTTGACCCGCGCCCGATCTCAACTTCGGGTGGACGCAATTCTTCGATCAGGTTGCCGCGGGAATAAACAGATCCGAAACGGATATCATCGCCGACAGGGACGGCCGTAATACGAAACCCGAAAGCGTCGTCGGGTGCCTCGAGACGTTTAAATTCCTCCCCGAATTTCCTGGAACGCTCCCGCAGGCGCCGTTCCAACCGTTCCGTGCCGCGCGCCAGATTGAGAGTCATGTCCTGAATCTCCCGCATACCCAGAGTTTCGCAGCGGTCGACAGGCCGGATAGTGCATCTGAGGGTTGGATTAACCCGATGCGGCCCGTTTCGCGACTATCCGGTCCGGAATACGATAACGCCGCTGTCGTCGACCGTCGGCACCGAAACGATATCGAGTGTCGGGAGTGGTGGATCGATACAAGTGCCGAACACCTGCCGGAAGCGCGCTGCCAAGTCGGCGCAACGCGGCAACGGCGCAACGCCCGCAGCGACAAGCGGTTTGGCTCCGTCCTCTGCAACACCGAGTACGAGCGCGCCACCATAGGCATTGGCAAACGCTACGACCTCTTCCAGAATTTCGTTTCTAGCTCGATCGCCGATTTTGCCGTCGCCTTGCATCCAGGGATCGGGATCGCCGGAGTCCTTTGCCGGCAGGCGTTCCTTGAACTCGATCTGCGCCCCTTCGGGCACACTTTCGTCAATCAGTGCCTGAATATCGCTGGTGTCGAATCGGTCGGCCGGTTTCGTGAGTACAGCGATCATGCGAATTTCATTCCGATGGACAGAGGCCCAAGGTATTCGGAGAAATCGGATGGCTTGCCTACTCGGCGCAACCAAGGTGGCACAACTGCCACATCATCCTCACCGCCCAGTGGCATTAGCTTTGATTGAGGGGTAATTTCTTGAGGGCACTGCAGAGACCAACCCGCTGACTTGTCTTGGTTTTCTGTCTCTTTCCGCCGTTTTGTCTTCGGTGTCTGACTTCAGGTTGGATGTCCTGTATCGCTCTCCATGAGGCTGATCACGCCGGGAGATACACCGATATCCTTTGCCCCCCAAGACCTTCAACGCCTGCACCTTTTTCGGGAAACGGTTCTCCGCCCGGGGGATCGACCGGATCCAGCAAATCCTTGATGCGAGCGCCGGTATCAGCCGCAACGGACTGGCGATGCGCGTTGCCGAGGCTCTCAAGTGGCGGAACCCGGACGGACGCCCGAAGTTCCGGGCGTGTCTCGGGGCACTGGAACGGCTTGAGGAGCTGGGTATCCTGACCCTGCCTGCCAAAAGGTCGACGAGCCGGGCATCCGGCCTAGATGCGGTGGACCCCGGCCTCGCCATCCGGAAAACGCCGGTCACCGCCTCTCTGGATGCCCTTCAGCCGATCACGCTCCAACGGGTCGACAGTCCCGAGGACGCGAAGATCTGGAACGCGTCCGTCGACCATCATCACTACCTCGGCTACAAACATCCCTTCGGCTGTCAGATGAAGTACTTCATCATGGATGGCCGGCGGCGGATCCTGGGCTGCCTGCTGTTCGAGGGGATGACCCGCACCCTTCAATGCCGGGATCGGCTGGAGCGCGGTCCAGAAGAACAGGACGCGGCATCTGGTGGTGGTCAATTCCCGTTTCGCGGTCTTCGACGGCGTGACGGTTCCCGACCTCGCCTCGGTGGCCCTGGGGCTGGCCGCCAGGCAACTGCCCGACGACTGGCATCAAAAATACAGTTACCGCCCGGTCCTGATCGAGACCTTCGTCGACACCACACGCTTTGCCGGCAGTTCCTACAAAGCGGCGGGATGGCAATGCATCGGCCAGACCCAGCCTCGGGCCGGGAAGTCGCAGAAGGACGTCTACTGGAAGCCGCTGGCGGCCGACTTCAGGCGGATCTTGCGGAAGGAGGATCCGGCCCCGCACAAGGCGCGCCATGATCTGCAGGGGGTGATCGACGAGACCATCACAGAGCCCTGGCAAAAGCTCATCACCGCCGCTTCCGGTGTGGCCGCCACCTACGACGCCCAATGGCAGACGCGTCGACGGGCGATCAACAGCCTGCTGATCATGCTCTTTGTCTATCGCCTCGTGATCAACCGGCAGGGGTATGCCATCACGCTGTCGCAGCTCTGGCGCCAGTGCCAGACCTATGGGGTGCCCCTCTACCAGTCTACACCGGTCTCCGCGGCCGCCATGTGCAAGGCCCGTGACAAGCTGGACCCGCAGGCCTTCCGCGATGTGCACGTGGCGGTTCTGGTCCCGTTTGAAGAGCGCGCCACCCTCTGGCAGGGCCATCGCGTGTTTGCCGTCGATGGCAGCAGGTTCAACCTCCCGAAGACTCTGCAGCAGGCGGCCTTCAGGCGCCCGTCCCCCGATGCCGCCTGTCCCCAGGGTCTGGTCAGTTGCCTGTACCGCCTACAGGACCTACCGTATGCACCCATTTCTCCCTGGGGGGCTTTGAAGGGGGGATTTGCCTGAGCCGTGTGCTGTGCTTGATATCGTTCCCGGCGTTGGAGGGGAGACGGGCGCGACGGGCGATGGACCGTGAGGTTTCGCATTTCGGTGACCGTCGCGTTGACGCGGCCGGGCGGTTTCTGCACGACCGGCTGGTCAGGCGCGGTCCCCGGGGCATTTCCGTCCGCAGCGTGGGCGGGTCCCGTGGCGGGTCTGCCTGTGCTGGCGATCCAGGACACGACGAACTTCCGCGACAGC
>JAPOST010000142.1 GCA_026709535.1 Rhodospirillaceae bacterium | reverse complement strand
GTGTTTGCCGATGGCGGGACCAGGGGCAGCACGCGGCGTGACCGACTGAAGGAACGCACGCTTCCGGACCTCCTGGAGATCGTGGCAAAGTCCGAGGGTCGTGGCGCGGCCCTTCGCCCGGAGGGGCGATGCCGGCGGCTGGCCGGGGACGTCGAGCGGAGCCCGGAGCGTTCCCTGGCCCGGGTACAGCGCGCCGCCTGCCGCTCCCTCATGCGCAGGGTCGCACGAGGGACAAGGGCCTGATCCACAAGAACATCATGATATCGATGACTTGTGATTCAGACACTTAGGACTCGAACTTCGGCGCCGTCTCGGGACAACCGTTCGCACAGATGCGAGCCGATGAAACCATCTGCGCCGGTGACAAGGACGGGGCAGCCCTCCAGCGATGGCTATGTCATCGGCTTATTCCCTCGAATGCTGTCTCGGTCACGATGGGTCTTCGACAGACTAGATTGACAAACCGAACCGACGCCAAGTTCCTCATCCTTCTTGCGCATAGTAACGATGATCCCTGTCTGCTGGGATGGCCGCGAGCCTGTCGAATGTGGATAACGTCAGCACACAAAACGATCAAAAGCCGCACTTCGCCGATCACCGTCTGTCCGAGATAGTAAATAGAGTCTGGAAGGCTTGCGACGCCAACTCCATCTCGAACTGGGCCGGTAGCAGGCTCGGCCGCGGTTCGTCTGTTTGACGTATTTGCAAGGATCTCATCGCGGCTACGAAGGAGGTATCGTTCGCCGCGATTGTAACGGCACCGGGTGATGCGGTAGCCGCGACTTCGGGGAGTCCCCCGCTGGTGGCCGAAGCGATAACGGGTGTGCCACACGCCAGCGCCTCCAGCGCGGCATTCGGCATGCCTTCCCAGCGCGACGGCATCAGTAATGCGTCAGCGCCGGCCATTAATGCCCATGGCACTGGATCGAAACCGAGAAACTCGACGCGTTGCGTCAAGCTGGAACTGGAAACTAACTCGACGAGGTTGTCGTGTTCCGGTCCCGCTCCGACCACCGTTAGTCGATCGGCGAGATCGCATTCGCGCATCAGCGGTACGAGACGGTCAAAGCCCTTCTGATAGACTAAGCGGCCAACCGCTACGAAGCGCCGGCCTGGCCCTGGGTAGCGGCGCACCGGCGAGGCTTGGGTGCGAAGCATTTTGCGATCGACCGGATTTGGAATTGTCGAGATTCGATCCTTCGGAATCCGGAAGTCGCGTTCGAATTCCGCTGCCATCGCATTAGACGTGGCTATGACACCGTGCGCCCTCGGCAGCAGACGCCTATAGGCCCAGCCATACCAACTTGGCCAGTGGCCACCATTCAGGCAGAGGGATGGCATGTTCGCCTCCCGCATCACCAGTCGCGTCCCAGAAAGAAACGGGAATGCCGCAAGCATTGCGATGTTCAGGTGCACTTGGCTACAGAAGAGGTAATCCGGCCTGCGGTCTCGTATGGTGGAGATAACTTTCGTCAGACCATACCGCAGACGCTTTGCACCGATATGGACCCGGTTGGGGAACCGCGATGCCGCCTCGGCGAGCGGCCCCGATGGGTTAAGCACCAAAAGACGGATGTCGAACGAGTCTGAGGGAAGCGATCCCAGCAACGCAAGAACGACGCGTTCCGATCCTCCGACGGCAAAGGAGGGAACGATCGCGTCGATGGCGACCCGCGGCGCTTCATTCATCGTTAGGAGTGATGTGGATATGGTAGATGTTATCCAATGGCATAGATACGATTAAGATGATTTTTTCCTCGCGGTTCTAGTGTCGTATTCCGTAAATAACCAGTACAATAGAGGCCCGCCCCCCGAGCGACGCAGATCTTCGACCATACGGCGATGACAAGTCGCCCAATAGGCCGTGATGCGCCACGGCTCTGGCGTCTGCGCACCATCATGCAACAGCGCGGTCAAGCAGCGCGGGGTTGTCACGGATATCTGTCAGTATCCTCTTCCTCTCGCTCAAAGTCAGCCAACGGTTTCCAGGTGACTTCCTGGCACCCAGGGTCACCGCTGCTCGCAGCCCCATGGCACCGACAGAGAAGCAAGATAGTCGTGGGGCATCGGAACATCAAGACGGGCGCCGATACCGCGCCGTGTTCCCGAACGGGCACGGCCGCAACCTTCCAAACTACGACAAAATTACAGCCCAAATCCCGATATTTCATGAATGAGGCACCGCCGTGCTCCGTTTTGTTTTATGATTTAGTGAGTTGAAACAAATCTGACACGAGCGCAGGGCAGTGATGGATTGTACCTCGGATATTCTTTCATTTCCAGCCTGTCGGGACGCCGGTTGCGGCGGGTTTCGACGGGGGGTGACCAGTGACGGTGGCGCATTCCTGCTGCGCTAGGCGGAACGGCGGCGGGGGCGCAGCGGTTGGGGGGATCCGCGCCAGCGGGGCAAGCGGCGCCATTCCGTGGTGGACAGGGTGCGCCAGCGGGTGTTCGGGGTCGCACTGGGTTACGAGGATCTGAACGACCACCCCGACCTCGGCGTCCTGGATGAACGCCGTCGAGGGGTTCTTCTCCAAGTTGGCCCGGCAAAGGCTCAAGAATGCCGTCTTCGACTCGCTTGACGCGTGTATCGCGGCCATCGAGGGGTCCACAATGCCCACCACGCCCGTCCGTTCCGCTGGAGCAGAAAGCCGGAGGACCTCGTCGAGGCATGGAAGAAGGGACATCAGAAGCTTCAGGAAATGGCAGCAAATGAATTAAGCAAACCACTAGAGCAGGCGGCTCAATGTGATTGACGCCGGTTTCGGCGGTCACGACGCGTACGGCGGTCGCGGTCGTAGTGCTGTTTTCGGCGGACATGGGATGCTGGCGGAACGATCCTTTGTACCCAATACCTTTCAAGCTATCTTAGCTGAATCAAAAGCATCAACCACCTGATCAGGCGCATTCAATCCATCGCTTGGTGCTGTTTGCTTTGCGAAGGCTTCAGCATACCAGCCACCCCGCGCGAGGAGATCGGTATGTGTTCCTTCGCCAACAACTCGCCCTTGTTGCAGAACAACGATCTTGTCTGCCATTATAACAGTCGACAGTCGATGCGCGATCACGATCAAAGTGGTATCCGTCTCGGTACAAATTCTAGCCCAAGAAGTTCGCAGCAGTGCTTCTGAATCTGCATCAAGACTGCTGGTCGGTTCGTCCAGCAACAAAATTGGCGCTCCACCCACCAACGCCCTCGCGAGATCAAGCCGCTGACGCTGACCACCTGACAATTGCTGACCACCATCCCCAGCCAGGGTTTCGTAGCCATTTGGAAGATCCTTGATGAATTGATCGGCATTGGCTAGACTGGCAGCCCGTTGTACCTCTTCCATCGTGGCCGTAGGCTGGCCATAGCGGATGTGATCAATGAGAGGAACGTTGAACACTTGCGGATTTTGTGGAGCATAGGAAATTCCAGACCGGAGGCTTCTTAGTTCAATAGAGGCAAGATCGATTCCGTCGATCAGGATGCGGCCACCTTGCGGCCTACGCAGGCGCGGCAGCATGTCGAACAACGTGGACTTGCCCGCGCCAGATGGTCCGACCACCGCTGTCATCCGCCCAGCCTCGAAGACTGTCTCAACACCCTGAAGCGCCGACACATCTACCCTGCCCGCATAGCCAAACATCACGTGCTCAAAAACGATCCTATCGCGAACGCCCCTGAAGATCTCTGTTTCGGTGTTCTGCTCTCTCGCGACCTGCATTTCCTCAATCTTGTCCGCTACAGTCCGGAAAGAGGCCTCGTTGCCACGCTTGGATTGTCGGGTTCGCACGGCCTGCTTCAGGACAGGCAAGAGCCTCACTATAAGCACGATGAAGAGGCCGACGAATTCCAATTCCAGTTTGAAGACAGCAATGCTGACATATATGAAAGCAAGAGCAGATCCGATCACGATCGGCTCTACAATAATCTCCAAATTGGCAAGAAGGTTATAGATGCGGGTAATACGGCTGCGCTGTCGCTCAGCTAGCGTTTTCATCTGACCGATTTCAGCAGCCTCGTTGCCAGCCAGCCGGATCAGGCGTGCCAGCTTCAGCCGTTCGACTAAAAAGCTCGATGTGCTCTGGTTGGCTTCGACGATTTCTCTACTGACGGCTTCGGTTTTCCTTAGCTGACCTCGGATGGCGAACAGAGCGATTGCAAAAATGACTAATGTGAGCATAGTGAGTTGTGTTGAAATTTCCACCAACACAACTAGATAAACCGCAAAAATTAATCCTACACCAACCATCATGATAGAACTGAACAAATACTCAACCGCCCGCCCAAGTTCCGTCGTCAGGTCATTTACGACCTGACCTATGTCGTACCGATCCTGGAAGCTGATGTCGGCTTCAATGAAGGCAGCAAACCCCTTAGCACGGGCACTTGCGATGACGCCTTCTTTCAGCCATGCCTGATAGCGCAATCGGGCAAATACAAATAATTGGCGGAGCATCAGCGCTGCCATGCTGGTCGCTAACAATGAAACGAGCGAAATTGTAAGGCCGATCACGCCATGCATGCCGACGAGGTACTGCCACCATCTATGGGTGGCGACAAGTTCGGCAACATCACCTTCAGCTTGGATATATTGCACAACAGGTACGAGTGCTGCGAGACCAGCTAATTCCATTACAGTGCTGGCAAATTGAAGAAAAAGCACAAGCAGAATTGCCGATCCCGGCATGCCCAGCCGGTTGGCATCCCTAATGAACTGAAAAACCATCAACGTTGGTCCAAGGCTTTTATTGGCCTGTTAATTGTGAGACTTTGGTCTAAGTGTCTGAATCACAAGTCCTTGATATCATCATGTTTTCATGAATCAAGCGCTTGTCCCTCGCGCGACTCTGCGCATGAGGAAGCGGCAGACGGCGAGTTGTGCCCAGGCTAGGGCGCTCTCCAAGCTCCTCCGCTCGAAATCCCTAGCGAGTCGTCGGCATCGGCCTATCCAAGCGAAGGTCCGCTCTACGACCCAGCGGCGGGATACGCAAGCCGCCGAAATGAAACCCGCCAGCCGAGCTGCCTTTCTTCGGCCGCAATCTCAGTCACAATCGGCCGAGCAACTGCGCCAAACGACGCGTTAGATCCAAATCGCGGCTGATGAACGGTACCGACCGGAAAGTCGCCAATGCAAACGACGATTGTCATGAAGAGGGTGCCGAATTCTTGTCGGACCAGCCGAGCGAATCCAACAACGCCGCAAATGACACATCAATCACCTCAGGCTCTATCTTATCTGGTGCGACTGTGGTGAAAGCCCCCAGATCGAAGGATATCTTCACCAAAGCACGCAGGAACCGTTGCCCGTCACGAGCCGCGGCATGTTGATCGAACGATGGATCACAAAATTCAGCGATGCGATCGTGCAAGAGCTCCATTCCATTTACTACTTCTACATGCGGTAACACGTTGTAGATATTATGTCGACCAAAGGTGATTACAGGCTTCCCGAGCACGGCAGCTTCCAATCCGGCACTGCCAGAGACTGTCACTACGGCGCGCGCCATCTTCAATACATCTAATCCACGCTCCGCCATGTTGATGAAGTGAACATTCTTCAGTTCGGTGATCTGATTGTAGAAGTCCCTCGGACGGCGACCTACAGCAGGGAAGTGCTCCTTCACCACCAAAGTCACGCCAGCCGGCAGGTCACGTGCAACGGTGATAATCGCTTCCAACTGAAACAGATACTCCGGCGACAGGTGTTGCAATGCCCTTTCGGGTTCGGTCGACAAGGGGAAAAATACAAATGGCATATCCTTAAACATAGCAAGATTTGGAATACGACTTGAAGTCATATCGCGAATTATACGACAATAGCGCCAAAGATATGCCACATTTTCGTGCCAATAGTATATTTTTGCCTTTTCGTATCTTCGCAAATGCCCATACATACTGCGTAACGTCATCATAAAAATTTTTTTTATTGTATTGAAATACGATCGATGCTGTCTAAGCTGCTCCTCAATAGCGAGATAACCAGTACGTCCCTGTACAAACGGTAACACGTCATCAGAATCAGGTTCGTTACTAAACTGCCGTTGAAGTACAGGGGTCTCAAGATAATCATTATGAGCCCAATAATAGTAATTTTGGTACCTTGCGTTCATTAGTATTCTCACCGGAATAGTCTTGGTTTTCGCTATCACGCACAACAGGTGGTTTCCATTTAAGATCAGTACCGGTTGTTTGTCGTCGATCTCCCGCTGCCAGAAATCCAGGGCGTCGGTAAAGCCATTGATCATTTGGAAATAATCAGACTTTTCGGAAATTCGCGAGCGTGGATGGCGATAGCCGCCCGGCGCGAAACCGCGTCCCAAATGTCGATCCCTGACTGCCAGTTGATTGATCGTGATTCCCAAGGCATCCTCATACATCCTAGCCCGGCTAATCACCCTTGCAGTGTCCGAGACAGGCAGACGACTTGTTGCATAGAGCGAGTTAGCTTCAGTAATCGTATCGAACAAGTCTGTATACCGATCACGATAGTATGCTGCGTCTTGTGCTGTATTCACATATAAGTGAATCCGCGCATGGCGGGATTCCTTCAGTTTGCGCGCAAGTTCCGCGTAGACGCTCCGATACTCAGAATAAGCGCAAAGAAATATGTTCTCACCGCGTTCAACCATGACCGGCCTCACGAAAAACGTAGTGACCGCTTACGCGGCGAATAGTTCGGCATCGATTTTCTCCATGCATCTATCAACGCGATTTTCGGCCGAGCTGCGCCGTCTTCATAAGGCGTGCCGAACGCAAACCGAAATTAGAATTCCCGAGTAGGTTTAGCAAGGTGGCAATTCGGGTTATTTCGCTGAGGATGTCGATCAAGTCTCGCCTCCTCATCTCGATCTTTATGGTAGTCATCATAATCGATTTTCGCCACGTGCATCGCAAGTAACAGCACCTTGGCCCCTTCCTAAGACAGGCAGCTAAGCCCGAATATTTCATGAATGAGGTGTCGATAACAATTCGATTTATCCGCTTCTGTTGCTGTTGTTGCTCCTGTAGGAAAGTGGTCAGGCGCGCGTTCTGTCGGGCTCTTCGTGCACCCGAACCCGCGCCTTGACGCCATGATGGCGATGCGGCCCAGCAGGGAGCTGGAGAATCTGCTTGGCGTAGCGCACCCGTGTTGTCGCGCCTGACGACGCGGGATCTTCTCAGAGCGTGAACGCCAGTCATCGATATCATGATGTTCTTGTGGATCAGGCCCTTGTCCCTCGTGCGACCCTGCGCATGAGGGAGCGGCAGGCGGCGCGCTGTACCCGGGCCAGGGAAC
>JAPOST010000009.1 GCA_026709535.1 Rhodospirillaceae bacterium | reverse complement strand
CGGCAGGCCTTCGAGGCATGCGGGCTGGGTCAGAATGCTCCCACCGCCGCAGAACAAGCTTAGCCAGTATCATTGCATCGCTTGCTACGTTAATGCGCTTCGCCCTACTGGCAGCCTTTTGGGATCGGGGTATTGCTGGGGTACTGAGTCGTTCAGGGTCGGTGGACCCGATGGCATCCTTGGTCGCCGAGCCAATCCTGTGATGCGGATTTGTGGCAGAAATCTCACCTGCCCCTAGATGTCCGTGATCAGTCGGATCAGGGCACTGAGCAACGAGTTGAGCGATCACGTTCGCCTCACGGCTTCACGCAAGACCATCCTGATGAAGGATCGCGACCGCGACTGCGGCCGTGACGGCGCTTGACCTGCTGCGCGAGAACTGGAGGCCGGTCCTCGCCGAGGCCGTGAGATCCAACGTGCTCGCATCGCCCACACTGAAGATCGAGGGCTGGAACCGGATTGGGACGCGGCATCTTCGCCATCGACGTCAACGTCTACGACATTGCCGTGCATGTGGGCACCGATGTTACAGCTGTCTTATTCGATGTCAGCCAACAGCTGCGCCGATCTGGCCTCGGGGGTTGACATGTGGGTCCCAGCCCTTGACCGGGTTCCTGCGTCCCGTCTCAGCCTTTGCAGCATACGCACCGGATGACTTGATCAAACCAACCGATGCTCCCCGTTGCATGTCCGGCAACGATGCCTTTCTTTTTTCAGCAGCGGCTATCCCTGTTTCGACGGCTACGCAGAACACCATAGATGATCGTTGAACAGAGCTTCGGCACGCAATACACCAGTCCCAGCAACACAGCGCCAACCAACACCTCGTAGATGCTGTCCCCGAACACAAACACGACCATTGCTGCACAACCCACCAAAACAAGTGCTATGTCGGTGGTCCACGCCACACGTTCGGCCCACTTGGCATCATCAGGTTCCATTGGCTGCCCTTCCTCGTCTCGACGCGGTCACCATACGGCACCAGTCATCGGGCTCTGTCACCCTGTCGTTGGGCGCTACAAACAGGTAAACCCGATCCGCAACCAGCGGCTCAAGCTTTTATCGTCCATTGCCTCGGAACCGGACTGCCCATCCCGGCCTGTCTTTGCTGACTTCGGCACCCTTGCCGGTCAGCGGCACGCTGTGCAGCTCAAGAATATGTACAAACGCGTCAACGTCCAGCATGCGTCGCCTTCTGCCTTTTGAATCCGTTCCCGATATGGTGCACAGACTGGCGATCTGCTTGGCAAGCCAGTCACCGCAATCTGCGCCCTTGCACCGTTCACGATACGGAGCGCAGTTGGTTATACAAACACACACTCCTTGTTGTGAGGGGCACACACCATACCACAGGCCGGGCGGCGGCGTACGGTAGGCTTGCTACGCTTGCTACGCGGGGGTGGAACAGACCATAGGTCACACTGATCAGCTGTGGTACGGCAGGGCAGCGACCGCAGGAGGCAAACATGTCAGGAGTCAAGACCGCCACCCATCTCCAGATGGATTGATCCGACAGACAGTATGGTCACCGCTGGACGCTAATTCCGTGATGAGGAAACGGTGTCCGGCCCCGCCGAAGTCGAAGACGCCACTTTCGCGGACGCCAATTCGGCCTCCAGGTCGTCAATGCGTGCTTCAAGTCTTGCGGTCGCGCCGGCAGCTTCGTTCAACTGTTTTTCGCTGTCAGTCTTCGTGGCTTCCGCCGCGTCCACAGCAGCGGCCAATTCAGCCTTCTCCGACTCGCAGACCTGACATCGCTCCAAGGCGTTGGTCAGCTTGCGCTCAAGGTCCGTCAGAGTGTTCCTCGGAGCAGAGCGACCCCAGACCAGCCAGCCGATGATCACGCCGACCACGAAGGTGATCAGCAACCAGATCCAGATTTCGCCTATGAGATAACCCATCACGCTCTCCCGGTTTGCAGCCATCCGCGTCCGTCAGTTCGGACTGGTTCCATTGTACAGCGTGGGCGATGAGTGCGAAGAGGAAGCGCTGGGTGAACAGAGCTTCCCGCAAATCGGGAAGAGGCGCTGATGCACACCATGACCCCCAAGACCTCATCCGGAACGCCTGATAGTGCGGAGTGTGAGGGGGCATCGGCAACGCACCAAACATCCACCGCTCACCTCGACACCGCGAAATCGATGCGGCGGTTCTTCTCCCTGCCCTCTTCCGTATCGTTGCTGGCCAACGGCGTGCTGCCGCCGTACCCATTGGCTGTAATCTGATCAGCCGACACGCCCCGCTTGATCAGGTAGCCGGCAACCGCTTGGGCGCGGGTTTTGCTAAGCTTGCGGTTTGTGTCCGCGTCGCCGGTATCGGCTGTGTGTCCCTGGATCTCGATCTTCAAGCCGAAACACCGCTTGATTGCAATCGTCAGGGCATCAAGCAGTTTGTAGCTCCCGGCGTCGATCGTCACCTTGTCGTCGGCAAACTGAATCTTGCGGCCTTTCTGCAAGTCGTCGATCAACGTCTGGCAGACGTTCTCGGATTGCACTGCGGGCAAGGCGCCGGTCTGATCCACGATCTGTTCCACCCCCTTGACCGCCCGAAGAATCGCTTTCGCCTGTTCGACACGTTCCTTGCGCTCGGCTTCGACCGGCGCTTCCCCGCCGAGGATGAATTTGCGCTCGTCTACGTCGCATTTCAGCCAATTCAGCGTGAAACCGGCAACAATCTTGTCGCAAACCTCGATAAATCTGGCCCGCATGGCTTCCGGCGACTTGTAGTGGGCAATCGTCTTGTCGGTGATCCTTTCCTGAGCCTTCATGGCCTCAACCGCGATGAAGACCTTCTCCGCACCGTTCTTGCGCTGGGTCTCCGTCATCGCGGCGCCGGTCAAAATCACCGTCCTGCCCCGGACGGCGCATTTCAACCATTTCCCGGGCAACTTGACCGCAGCGCTCTCGCATGCGTCGATCAACACCTGTTGAAGCGCGGCCATGGAATCGAACTGCGCGAAGGTGTTGTCCCGTACTTCGCGAACGCCAGCGATGGCTTCTATCGCCTCGGAGGCCTTGCTCGACGCTGCTCTGCGTTCCGGTTCGAGCAAAGCCCTGCCCGACAGGATGGCATCGCGGCCATCCACCCTGACCGACGCCCATACGGGGCCGCTTTCCTTGAGTTTCAGCACTGTCTGGCGGTGAATATCTGCCTCGATACTCCTGGCGATGTCGAACACATGCAGGGCCACAGCGCCGGTCATCGCGACGCTGATCAAACCGACGATCAAATAGCCGATCACCCTGCCCATGCCTCTCTTACCCGGCTATCGGATTGCCTCGGACATGTTGCCGTCGGCCTGGTTGTGGCGATTTTCATATCGTCACGCGTGCTGGCTGCCCGGCGCCCAAGCCCCTTGCCCGCTTCCTCCCGGTCGTTTTCTTCGACGTCGCTGTCATCCTTGTCTTTCTGCAGACCACGTCATGGTCGTCTCCGGACGCTCTCTTCCACATGATAATGAAACTATGGCAATGCCAGCGCAACTGTTGGCGAAACAGGCTTTCGAACACAAGATCACGGCAAGGCTCCGGATCGACGATCCCGGAGATGTCTTCTGCGTGTCCGCCTCTCTGGTTCGAAGCACGATCCGTTCCGCAAAATTACCTGCTCTGATCTGTGTTCGTCACCCACAAAAGGCCTGCTGCCGCACGATCATCTGTATGGTTGCGTTTCCTGATCAGGCTTGATTTTCCATGGATCAGCCACCCTGTCGAGCCGGATTGCAGAATTGATTTGCTTCCATCCTTTCCGGACTTGCGGCGACCACAACCCTGCTGTTGCAGCCCTTCCGCGCCATCTGGTCGGCGCAGGCCTGACTGCCATCGCGCTGCTGACCAGCATGGCCGAAGTCACAATCAGCCGTAGCTGGCAGACAGGCCCGCCCGGGCATCACCCTGGATGCCGTATTGAGGAATGGGATACCGCAAGCCGTTTTTTGACAGCGCCGTCAATCCGTCGATGATACCCGGCAGAAAAGACGGAGGGATGGCCATCAACAACTCGTCCTCCATCACACCACCATACCGGCGCTCGGCAAAACAGGGAATTGAAAGACTGGGTTCACCTGTTTTCAGGGCCCGACCCCAACTGTCGGCGCAAGCGCTCTCACCAACGCAGCCCCACTCCAGCTTCTTGTAGCCGGTCCATTGCAGGCCATTGATGAACAGGATCATCTGAGCCGGCGTCGCGTAGATCAGGCAGATATCCGGCGGATCCAGGCGGCCGCTCGTCAGGGGCGACACCGCCATCGCTGCGTAAGTACCGTGCGGAACGACATCCATCGCTTCCTGATGCGCCGCGGCGTCGGCAGGCGTCTCGAACCATACTCCGGCCATGTGCTCTCCCGACAACCATTCGGAATCTTGGGGATGCAGACCGATGACGGCGCCACATTGAGCTCCTACCAGATCATCCTGCGTGATGCCGACGGTCCACCCCAGGCGGCAGGCTTGGGCGACGATCTGATCCGTGGTGTGGATCTTGTCTTCGGGCCGTCGGATACGGGGCACTGCTTCCATCGCTTCCACGGTGTCAAACAACTTCATGCCAATGACGGTCGTGCGCAGGCGCAGGTACCGATCGAGCCCGTCGACGAGGGCAGCATAGTCGTAGAAAGGGGTGCTATTGGCGTCAGGCATGGCGGTCTCCCGTTGGCATCAGCAATCATTGAACCACATGAAGGCGACTTTCTCACCGCGAAATGCAAAAAGCCCCCAACGGCTTCTAATGGTTCTCGTCGCCTGAGTCTCCAGCGCTGCGGGCGCGAATGAGATAGGTGTCCATGATCCAGCCGTGACGCTGACGCGCCTTCGTGCGTTTCCTGTCAATCTCGGCGGCGACGTCTGCCAGAGGCCCGGCAACAATGATCTCGTCCTCGGTTCCCAGATACGCCCCCCAGAATATTTCCGCAGCGCCGTCGACACCCTTGTAGGCTTGCTGTCCGTCCAGCATGACGACAACGCTTTCGGCGGGGAGCGTTCCCTGTTCGGCCAGCCGGCGCCCCGTCGTCAGCAAGACCGGATTGCCAATGTCGGCGAGCGGAATTTGATGCGCGGCGGCCAATGCCTGCACACTGGTAATCCCGGGAATGACTTCAAGATCGAATGCCGCCCGATCGGCATCGCGAAGACGATGCAGAATACGCAGCGCACTGTCGTAAAGACCGGGGTCGCCCCAAACCAGGAACGCGCCACAACAACCCTCCTGCAGGCTGTCGTTCAACAGGCCGGAGTAGACATCCGCAATAGAGGCGTGCCAGTCCGCCACCGTTGTTTCATAACCTGCCGCCTCGGAGACTTCCGCTCGGGTCGGAACCCGGTAATCGACAATCCGCCGCCTGGTGCTGTCCAGATAGCGGTCACAAATCTCGTACCGGACCCGGGAAAGTTCCTGCTTCCTCTCACCCTTGTCCGGTACAAAGATGACATCCGCCCTGTTCATGGCTGCGATCGCCTGAACCGTGACCTGTTCCGGATTTCCAGGTCCGATCCCGATGACCAGTACCGTGCGGGTCATGGATATCCTCGCGGCATGGCTGCCAGTTTCAAGCCCGGCCGGGCCTCGCCATGCGGGCTAATCGACGACCACCCTCTTCGAGACCATGAGCGGCTTGCCGCCAATCATCAGGTCGCGATGATCATTGGAGTTCAGTGTGACGCTGACTGTTGCCTTGCCCTTCGGCAGCGATGGCAGATGCAGCCACGGGCCATACACCCGAGCCATCTTCTTGCCATTGACATAGAGATGAGCGTGACCTTCGCCCGCGTGGTGAGCCTTATTCACATTCTCCGGTGCGAAACGGAATCGGGACACCTTGATGTGAAGGTTCCAGCCCGACGCCCTGTCCCGTTCAAGAGCCAGGTCCAGCTTCGGCGCTTCAGGGCCGGCCGGAAGAACAATAATCTTGTGACTATGATTGTGACCTTGCGCGCTGGATGCCTCGCCAGCAGACTCGGCGACGGCGTCAGCATGGCCATGTTGGCTGTGGTCGTGGCCATCAAGAGATGCATTGGTTGCCGCTGCACCGAAGAAGCCCAGGCCACCCCCGAAACACAGGCCAATGAACAGAAATGCCAGAAGCTTACCCATCCCCCTGCCCTTCGTGGTTCTTCAACGAATGCAGACCGGCGCACCGACCAGCCAGCCGAGGTCGCTTCAGGCTGTCTGCGGAAGGTTTTCGGCATGCCTGGCTTCCCGCTCCCAGAACCAGGCGGAAAACAGGCCGAGCAAGGCCCACGCTACAAGACCAACACCCAGGGCGCGTGTTGCAAATCCGGCCGCCAGTTCCGGCGGTGCCGGCCCTGTCAAGTTCAACGGATGCGGCGCACCGATGACATGCGGCGCAGCGATCAGGATCGCCCCGGCCATCCATGGCATCCAACCATGACCGAATGCCAGCAAGCCGAGCCCGACTGCCGTCGCGGCGGCCGTGGCGAACCACCAGATCTGACGCACGCCGACATCGGCAGCAGCCGCTCCGGGCAGTTCCGGCGGCAAGCCTACAGCCGGCGCGAAATGTACGGCGAGAAAACCCGCCAGACCCCACACCAAACCGGTCTTTGCCCTTACGGAAATGCCACGCATGCTGGCGGCCGCCATGGCAGATACCAGCAGAAATGCGTAGCCGGTGTAGATGAGAGTGGTAAAAAGGAAACTCAATCCGTCGCGGTGCCAATCGATACCCCCGGTATCCACATGGGCATCGGACGCCTTTTGCGCACCGAAGTGGACAAGCCTCCCGCTCTCATAATGCTCTGCATGCAACAGCAGAGGCTGGACGAAGACGAGTTGAAGGGCAGCGGCAATGAGGCCTGCCGCAAAGCCAGCGAACAGCGCGCTGGTCACGATCCTGGTCAACATGATTCAGTGACAGGGAAAGCCGGCGGCGTGGCGGGTGTCGTGAGCGGCGTCATGCAGTGACGTCGCCTGGACATGACCTGCGATCGTGATCATTGCCAAGCCGATGAAGGCACACACGGCAATGGCAATCAGTCCCGATGCGGTCCGCGTTTCAGTTCGTGCATTTATGGTCATCGTCTTCCTATTCCGTTGCAATTCCCGACAACGTCCGGTTTTCCGGCGCCTGGCAGGTCTACTGGCTCGCGGCTATCGGCGCTTGCGCCCGCCTTCCCGGACCCGTCGGTCCAGTGGCATCCGGACGCCGCCAACCGCATACAGTTGCGGGGACAGCTTCGGGCTTGACACGATTGACGCATCGTACCGAATTCCCTTTTGGTTTCTCGCCCTTCGGACAGAAACACCAAGCGTCT
>JAPOST010000067.1 GCA_026709535.1 Rhodospirillaceae bacterium | reverse complement strand
TCCGCGAAGGCGGAAGAACCGTCGGAGCCGGCGTCGTCACAAACATCAAGAAATAACTGGTTGTAGCCGAATGTTGCCGGGCCTTTTGAAACCGGTGGCATTCTGATTGGGATTGACGATGGACAGTCAAACGATACGGATCCGGCTCAAGGCATTCGATCATCGCCTGCTCGACCTGTCGACGGGTGAGATCGTGAGCACGGCCAAGCGGACGGGCGCGCAGGTTCGCGGCCCCATTCCGTTGCCGACCAGGATCCAGAAATATACGGTGAACCGCTCGCCGCATATTGACAAGAAATCCCGCGAGCAGTTCGAGACCCGAACCCACAAGCGGTTGATTGATATCGTCGATCCGACTCCGCAAACCGTTGACGCATTAGGCAAGCTGGATCTTGCTGCCGGCGTTCATGTTGACATCAAGCTCAAGGAAGAAACGTGATGCGCACCGGACTCATCGCCGAAAAGAAAGGCATGAGCCGCGTTTTTGCAGACGACGGACGGCATATACCCGTCACCGTCCTGCAAATCGATAGCTGTCAGGTTGTCGCCAACCGGACTGACGACAAGGACGGTTACACCGCTGTCCAGTTGGGCCATGGGTCGGCGAATACCAAGAATGTCAGCCGTGCGATGCGCGGCCACTATGCCAAGGCCAAGGTGGCGCCGAAGCGCCGGCTCGCGGAATTCCGCGTCAGCGAAGAAAACCTCGTCGATGTTGGCGCCGAACTCTCTGCCGAGCACTTCCTGGCCGGACAGTTTGTCGATGTTACCGGCGTGACGATCGGCAAGGGCTTTGCCGGGTCGATGAAGCGGCACAACTTCGGTGGTCTGCGTGCTTCTCATGGCGTGTCGATTTCCCACCGTTCACATGGCTCTACCGGACAGTGTCAGGACCCGGGTCGAGTGTTCAAGGGCAAGAAGATGGCCGGTCATATGGGCGCGCGCCGTCAGACCATCATGAACCTGGAAGTCGTCCGGACCGACGCAGACCGGGGCCTGATCCTGGTCAAAGGCGCAGTACCGGGCGCCAAGGGTACGCTGCTCGAAATCCGGGATGCCCAAAAAATGCCGGCACCGGAGGGCCTGCCGACGCCGGCTGCGCTGAAGGATGGCGCGGCGCCCGTTGAAACAATCACCGATGACGCCGGCCGAGGCACCAGCACCAAGACGGGTGCGGGAAAAGCTGATGGCCATTAAGATCAAATCCGTGGATATGGCGGCCAAAGCTGCTGGCGATATAGAGCTTGACGACGCGGTGTTCGGCCTGTCGGTGCGCAAGGATATCCTCCACCGTGTCGTTTGCTGGCAGCTTGCCAGGCGCCGCGCCCGTACTCATGCCGTCAAGGGCATGGCCGATGTCAAGGGGACCGGCAAGAAACCTTGGAAGCAGAAGGGCGCAGGCCGTGCCCGCGCCGGCAACATGAAAGCGCCTCAGATGCGCGGCGGCGGTGTTGCGATGGGGCCGACTTCGCGCAGCCATGCGTATTCCTTGCCGAAAAAGGTACGTCGACTTGGTCTGAAGACCGCGTTATCTGCCAAGCAGGCAGATGGTCAGCTCGTCGTGCTGAAGGCTGCCGAACTCAAGTCGGGCAAGACCAAGGAACTGGCCAACAGCCTGAAAAAGCTGGGCTGGTCGCGTCCGTTGGTCATCACTGGGGCAAAAGCCGAAGACGGTTTTGTTCGTGCGGCCCGGAACCTGCGGGGCATCGATGTTCTGCCGCAGCAGGGGTTGAATGTATACGAAATCCTGCGGCACGACACGCTTGTACTGACCATTGATGCTGTGCAAGCGCTGGAGGCGCGCTTGAGATGAGCTGGAAATATCGCAACAAGGCCAACCCAACCAAAGAGCGAATGTATGACGTCATCCGTGCGCCGGTCGTGACCGAAAAGTCTTCCGGTGGCTCCGAGCACGCGCAGGTTACCTTCCAGGTGGCCATGGATGCGACCAAGCACGAAATCAGGGCATCTGTGGAAGCGCTGTTCGGCGCCAAGGTAAAATCGGTGAACACCCATATACGCAAGGGCAAGGAAAAGACGTTCCGCGGCCGTACCGGTCGCCGAAACGATGTAAAGATCGCGATTGTCACCCTCCTGAGTGATCAGGCGATTGACATCACGACCGGCGTTTGACGAAAAGTGGGCAGGAAGCACAGCGATGGCGCTTAAGCAGTTCAAGTCGACGACTCCGGGTCAGCGTGGTCTGGTGTTGGTCGACCGGTCAGGATTGTACAAGGGCAAGCCCGTCAAATTCCTGACGCAAGGCAAGAGCCGAAAGGGTGGCCGCAACAATGCAGGCCGGATCACGGCGCGCCGTCGTGGCGGCGGCCACAAGCAGCGTTATCGCATCATTGATTTCAAACGGACCAAGCCGGGCAAGGCGACTGTCGAACGGCTGGAATACGATCCGAATCGGACAGCCTTTATCGCGCTGATCAAGTATCAGGATGGTGAGCTTTCGTATATTTTGGCGCCGCAACGCTTGGCAGGCGGCGATACGGTCGAGGCGGGTCCGGACGTCGACATCAAGCCGGGCAATGCGCTGCCGTTGCGGAAGATTCCGGTTGGCACGATCATTCACAATGTGGAAATCAAGATCGGCAAGGGCGGCCAGATTGCTCGGGCCGCTGGCGCCTACGTGCAGATCGTCGGTTTGGACAGCGGCTATGCCCAGTTGCGTCTGGCCTCCGGTGAGATGCGCATGGTGCGCCAGGAATGCATGGCGACTGTGGGCGCGGTGTCCAACCCGGACAACCAGAATATCAACCTGGGCAAGGCTGGCCGCAACCGCTGGAAAGGCAAGTGTCCATCGGTTCGCGGCGTGGCCATGAATCCCGTCGATCACCCACATGGCGGCGGCGAAGGCCGAACGTCTGGTGGGCGTCATCCGGTTACGCCATGGGGCAAACCGACGAAAGGTCGGCGCACGCGCAGCAACAAGGCGACGGACAAGTATATCATTCGCAGTCGCCACGTGCGGAAGAAGCGATAGGAGAAGACAGTGTCGCGCTCAGTCTGGAAAGGTCCGTTTATCGACGGCTATCTGCTGAAGAAAGCTGAGAAATCTCGTGAATCGGGCCGCAATGAAGTTATCAGGATCTGGTCGCGGCGGTCGACGATATTGCCGCAGTTCGTGGGTCTGACCTTTGGCGTGCACAACGGCCGAAGGTTCATTCCTGTTCTGGTGACCGAAAACATGGTCGGCCACAAGTTCGGCGAATTCGCGCCCACTCGGACCTACTACGGCCATGCCGCTGACAAGAAGGTGAAGCGAGGTTGAGAGGCAATGGGTAAGCCGAAGGCCGAAAGACGGCTGGCCGACAATCAGGCTCAAGCGGTCGTGACGCAGTTGCGCGTCAGCCCGCAAAAGTTGAATCTGGTCGCTGCCATGATTCGTGGCAGGAAAGCCGAAAAAGCCGTGATAGATCTCGCTTTCTCTCGGCGCCGTATCGCTGGCGACGTGAAGAAAGTTCTGGAGTCGGCGATTGCCAACGCGGAGAACAACCATGGCCTGGACGTCGATCAACTGTGGGTGAAGGAAGTGTTCGTTGGCAAGTCGTTGGTGATGAAGCGTTGGAGGGCGCGCGCGCGGGGCCGGGCCGGACGGGTGAAGAAGCCTTTTTCCAAGTTGACTGTGATTGTTGAAGAGCGACAGGAGGCCTGATGACATGGGTCAGAAAGTCAATCCGATCGGGATGCGTTTGGGCATCAACCGGACATGGGACTCCCGCTGGTTTGCCGACGGGGACTATGCCGAGATCCTTGAACAGGACCTGAAGCTTCGGAAATATCTGAAGAGGAAACTGCAAAGTGCTGCAGTCTCCAGGATCGTGATCGAGCGTCCGGCGCGAAAGCCCCGCGTGACAATCCATACGGCTCGCCCGGGTGTGGTCATCGGCAAAAAGGGCGTCGATATAGAGAGCCTGCGCAAAGAAGTGTCAAAGCTTGCCGGTGACGAAGTCAGTCTCAACATCGTCGAGCTTCGCAAGCCGGAAATCGACGGGCAGTTGGTGGCTGAAAACATAGCCCAGCAGCTTGAACGTCGTGTGGCGTTCCGCCGGGCGATGAAGCGGTCAGTGCAATCGGCCATGCGCTTGGGTGCTGGCGGCATTCGCATCATCTGTAGCGGCAGGCTGGGCGGCTCGGAAATTGCGCGCGCCGAACGTTACCATGAAGGCCAGGTGCCTTTGCATACGCTGCGGGCCGACATTGATTATGGCGAAGCCGAAGCCCGAACCACCTATGGCGTATGTGGCGTCAAGGTGTGGGTCTACAAGGGCGATATAATGCAACACGATTCACAGGCCCAGGAGCGGCGTGCCCTGGATCAGCAGGCCGGCGGCAGGAACTAGAGCGATGCTCAGCCCGAAACGCACAAGATATCGGAAGCAGCACAAGGGCCGCATCCACGGCAATGCCAAGGGTGGCACGAAGCTGAACTTCGGCGCCTATGGCCTGAAGGCCACAACACCGGATCGGGTGACATCCCGTCAAATCGAAGCCGCTCGCCGGGCGATCACCCGTCATATGAAACGAGTCGGCAAGTTGTGGATATGTATCTTTCCGGATGTGCCGGTCAGCCAGAAACCGGCTGAAGTCCGTCAGGGCAAGGGCAAGGGTTCTCCAGAATACTGGGCGGCCCGGGTGCATCCCGGCAGGATCATGTTCGAACTCGATGGGGTCCCGGAAGACGTTGCTCGCCGCGCGTTCGATCTGGCATCGGCGAAGCTGCCGGTGCAGACCAGGTTCATCAAGCGACTGGAAGAGGAATAGGCGTCATGCATGCTGGCGATCTTCGTCCCAAGTCGATGGATCAGCTGATCGAGACGCTGGAAGACCTGAAGAAAGAGCAGTTCAACCTGCGCTTCCAGGCGGCCAGCGGCCAGTTGGAAAACACGGTGCGCGCCCGCGAGGTCCGTCGGGATATCGCCCGGGTAAAGACGGTCATGAACGAGAAACGGCGGACCGATGCTTCGGTCGCCGAAGGGAGTTAAGGCAGATGCCGAAACGAATTCTTCAAGGCGTCGTGGTCAGCGATGCGGCGGACAAGACCGTCGTGGTCAAGGTCGAGCGCCGAATCATGCACCCGCTGTACAAGAAGTTTATTCGCCGTTCAAAACGCTTCATGGCTCATGACGAAAACAATGCCTGCAAGGCAGGAGACCGAGTGTCGATCCAAGAATGCCGACCACACTCCAAACGCAAAAGCTGGGAGATTCTGGCTGGTGATGTCTAGAGCAGATTCCGGTCGGAAACCGAGATCAAGGGACCAAACAAATGATCCAGATGCAGTCCAAGCTGGAAGTCGCAGATAATAGCGGCGCCCGAAAGGTGCAGTGCATCAAGGTGCTGGGTGGCTCGGAGCGCAAGACTGCCGGCGTGGGCGATGTCATTGTCGTGTCGGTCAAGGAAGCAATTCCGAGGGGCCGCGTGAAGAAGGGCGACTTGCATCGCGCGGTCATTGTGCGGACCGCCAAGGAGGTGCGACGGGACGACGGAACGGCTATCCGGTTCGACCGCAATGCCGCCGTCCTGATCAACAATGCCGGCGAGCCAGTCGGCACCCGCATTTTTGGCCCTGTCACGCGAGAATTGCGCGGCAAGGGCTACATGAAAATCATTTCTCTTGCTCCGGAAGTCCTCTAGGGCACGGACAGGACGAGCAGAAAAGACAACGGTCGTAACGATGGCTACCAAAATCAGATTGAAGAAGGGTGACCGCGTGGTCATCACGGCCGGCAAGGACAAGGGCAAGGCTGGCGAGATCACAAAGGTTATCGTCGGCGACAAGCCGGGCGACCATCGTGTGATCGTGGGCGGCGCCAACATGATCAAGCGTCATACCAAGCCAACGCAAACCAACCCAGGCGGCATCATTGACCGGGAGTCCCCGGTCCACATCTCCAATGTCGCCATGGTTGATCCTGAGGAATCCAAGGCGACGCGTGTCGGCTATACCTTCCTGGATGACG
Source organism: Rhodospirillaceae bacterium (assembly GCA_026709535.1). Lineage (GTDB taxonomy): Bacteria > Pseudomonadota > Alphaproteobacteria > Bin65 > Bin65 > Bin65. The sequence continues at coordinate 32,494 of JAPOST010000067.1, read as the reverse complement.
GCAGAAAGGTCCGGTTCGCAAAGCGCTCCGGCGAGATTATCGACGGTTAGGGCAGGCGCAAGGGGAGCAGGCAGGAAATGTCTTCGCCAAGATTGTACGAACATTACAAGGTGATGGTGCGGGACGAGTTGAAAGGAGCCTTCAACTATCAAAACCCGAACCAGATCCCGCGTCTGGACAAGATCGTGCTGAACATGGGTGTGGGTGAAGCGACTCAGGACCGGAAAAAGATTGATGGTGCCGTCGACGACATGACGCGCATCTCGGGTCAGAAGCCGTTGGTTACCCGTGCGACACGCTCAGAGGCTACCTTCAAGCTGCGCGAAGGCATGGCGGTTGGCGCCAAGGTTACCTTGCGCCGGACGCGCATGTACGAATTCCTGGACCGGCTGATTACGATCGCCCTTCCGCGGGTGCGCGATTTCCGCGGCCTGAATCCGAAAAGTTTCGACGGTCGGGGCAACTTTGCCATGGGTATTAAAGAGCAACTGGTGTTCCCGGAGATCGACTACGACAAGATGGATACCATCCGGGGTATGGACATCATTGTGGTGACGACTGCGCCGACGGACAAGGAAGCGCTGGCGCTGTTGAAGGGCTTCAACATGCCTTTCCGCGCGAACTGATTACAAACGCGAGAGACGAGACCGAAGATGGCGAAGAAGAGTGCGATTGAGAAGAACAGGCGTCGGCGTGCGCTGGTCGACAAGTATGCCGGAAAGCGTGCTGTGCTGAAGGCGATGGCGAAGGACAAATCCTTGCCGCCGGAAGAACGCTTCAAGGCGCGCTTGAAGCTGAACGAGCTGCCGAAGAACGGCGCCAGGAATCGGGTCCGGAACAGGTGCTCCGTGACCGGGCGTGCGCGGGGCTATTATCGCAAGTTCGGGATTTCGCGGATCGCCCTGCGGGAGCTTGGCTCGAAGGGCCAGTTGCCGGGCGTCGTAAAGTCAAGCTGGTAAAGGACAAGACGATGGCCATGAGTGACCCTCTGGGTGATTTGCTGACTCGGATCCGGAACGGACAACGCGCATCCAAGACCAGCATCGTCTGCCCGCATTCAATGCTGAAAACGAATGTGCTGAACGTGCTGAAGGACGAAGGTTTCATTCGCGGCTACAGCAAACGTGAAGTCAGAAAAGGCGTCACGGAAATCGTTGTCGAACTCAAGTATCACGAGGGCGCGCCGGTGATTCGCGAGATCTCGCGAATCTCGACTCCTGGTCGACGCGTGTATTCGGCCATTGGTGACTTGACGCGCGAGCGCGGCGGTTTGGGGATCAAGATTCTGTCCACTGGCAAGGGCGTGCTGTCAGACAGCGCCGCACGTGCTGCCAATGTGGGCGGCGAGGTGCTTTGCCGCGTCTTCTGATCAGAGGACAGGCAGGAGCAGAACTGGAGAGAAGAGCGGAAGAACAATGTCGCGGATTGGCAAGGAACCGGTGGAAGTGCCGAGCGGGGTAGACGTGAAGGTCGACGGCCTGCTTGTGACTGCCAAAGGCAAGCTGGGAGAAGAAAGCTATCAGCTGACGGATGACGTGACCGTTACACACGAAGAGGGCAAGCTTACCGTTGCGCCAGCGCGTGGCGGCAAGCGCGCCAGTTCAATGTGGGGAACGACGCGCAGCCAGCTCCAGAACCTGGTGACGGGTGTGTCCGAGGGATTTACCTATAACCTGGAGATTCAGGGTGTCGGGTATCGTGCGGCCGTTCAGGGCAGTACGCTGAATCTTCAGCTTGGGTTCAGTCATGACATTAACTACCCGATCCCGGATGGTATAAGCGTATCAGTGGACCGAAACGTGGCAATTGAAGTGAAAGGCGCGAACAAAGCCGTTATCGGCCAGTTCTGCAGCGAAGTTCGAGCATTCCGCCCGCCGGAGCCCTACAAGGGCAAGGGCGTGCGATATCGCGACGAATATGTGATGCGCAAGGAAGGCAAAAAGAAATAGACGTCGGTTCAGGCGTTGGCAGGGCGGCATTGTTTGTCATTCTGATTTTGGTGAGAGGTTGTCGACGATGGCAGGAAAAGAAAAAAAGCTGTTTGCACGGCGGCAGCGCCGCAATCGATACGCAATCAGGAAGAGGGCAAACGGCAAGCCGAGGCTATCCGTTTTCCGCTCCGAAAGGCACATCTATGCCCAGGTGATCGATGATCTCACAGGCAAGACCAAGGCCTCCGCCTCAACGGTCGAGGAGGGCTTCAAGAGCACGGTCAAAAGCGGAGCGAATATTGAGGCAGCCCAAACCATCGGGAAACTGGTTGCAGAACGGGCGCTGAAAGCCAAGGTCGAGACAGTCGTGTTCGATCGCGGCGGGTATGTTTATCATGGTCGGGTCAAGGCGCTGGCGGATGCAGCGCGCGAAGCTGGCCTGAAGTTTTAAGACGGAAGAAAACAGGCATGGCTCGAGAGAACAGGCGTGATGATCGCCGCAGAGGCGGTGGCGAAGACCGCGAGGAAAACGAGTTCGTCGAAAAGCTCGTCAGCATCAACCGCGTGGCCAAGGTGGTCAAGGGTGGTCGGCGCTTCGGCTTTGCCGCACTCGTGGTGGTCGGTGACAGCAAGGGCCGTGTCGGACATGGTGCCGGCAAGGCCCGTGAGGTTCCGGAGGCGATCCGGAAGGCGACGGAGCAGGCCAAGCGTCAGATGATCCGGGTACCGCTGCGCGAAGCGCGGACGCTGCACCACGATGTGAAGGGCCGATACGGGGCCGGGAAGGTCGTTCTGCGAGCGGCCCCCTCGGGTACCGGCATCATCGCTGGCGGACCGATGCGCGCCATTTTTGAAAGCGTCGGCATTCACGATATCGTGGCCAAGTCCGTTGGAACATCGAACCCGCATAATATGGTGAAGGCAACGTTTGACGCGCTTGCGCGAATCCAGTCGCCACGCGACGTGGCGGCGCGGCGCGGCAAGAAGGTGGGTGACATTGTCGGTCGTCGCAAGGAAGGCGGCGAGGGTCGTGAATAGCGGGCATAATACGGCTGGCGCTGGCATCTTGAGTTCGGCCGCAGGAGCAGGTGGATGGAAGAGAAGAAAAAGACGCTGCGCGTGACGCAGATCGGCAGCCCGATCGGACGTCCCAGGGATCAACAAGCCACGCTTGTTGGGCTCGGCCTCAACAAGATGCACCGAACCCGTGAACTTGAAGACACGCCAGCGGTACGCGGCATGATCGACAAGGTGCACCACCTGGTGCGAGTCGAAGACCCGGAACAGTGATGATGCCCGGCGCAAGCGGGCAAGGCGGAACCTGACAAATGAAACTCAATGAACTGGCGGATAACAAGGGCGCCCGCAAGTCGCGAATGCGCGTGGGTCGCGGCATCGGTTCTGGAAAGGGCAAGACCGGCGGTCGCGGACAGAAGGGGCAGAAGTCCCGCAGCGGCGTTTCCCTGAAGGGGTTTGAAGGCGGGCAAATGCCTCTCTACATGCGCCTGCCCAAGCGCGGCTTCAACAATATCTTCCGCAAGAATTTTGCCGAAGTGAATATTGGTCGCCTGCAGCAGGCGATCGACGCCAAGAAGATTGATCCCGGGAAGCCTGTTGATGCTGACGTGCTGAATGAGGCAGGTGTGATTCGGCGGACCCTGGACGGTGTGCGACTACTCGGCGGCGGCGAGATCAGGGCCAAGATCGAAATCACTGTCAATGGGGCGACGAAGTCGGCGGTCGAAGCTGTTGAAAGGGCAGGCGGTAACGTCGTTGTCATCGCAGTTCCCCCCAAACCGGAAGGAAAGCTGCCGAAGAACAGGAAGAAGGCTGCACGCGCAAAAGGGCAAGAAGATCATCAGGCCGGATAAAGAGATTTCAGGACTGTTTCAGGGACACGTGACGGAATAACTGGATGGCAGCCACAGACAGAATGGCAGCAGGCATGGGATGGAGCGCCTTTTCCAAGGCAACCGATCTCAAAAAACGATTGTGGTTCACGCTCGGCGCGCTGATTGTCTATCGGCTCGGCACCTACATTCCGATCCCCGGTATCGACCAGCAGATTTTTGCTGACATTTTTCAGCAGATCAATCAGGGCGGCGGTCTGCTGACGGTTCTCAGCACCTTCTCCGGTGGCGCGCTGGAGCGCATGACGATCTTTGCGCTCAACATCATGCCCTACATTTCGGCGGCCATCATCATCCAACTGCTGACCGCCGTCTCACCGAAGCTTGACGCACTCAAGAAAGAAGGAGAGGCTGGCCGCAAGAAGATCAACCAATATACTCGCTACCTCACAGTGCTTCTGGCGGCAGTGCAGGCCTATGGCGTGGCTGTCAGCCTTGAAGGCGCCAGTTCCAGCGCCGGTAATGCGGTTGCCAATCCGGGCCTGTTCTTCCGCGCGACCGTGGTCATTACGCTGGTCGGTGGGACGGTCTTCCTGATGTGGCTGGGAGAACAGATCACCGCCCGCGGCGTCGGCAACGGGATTTCCCTGATCATTTTTGCCGGTATCGTGGCGAGTGGTCCGGCCGCGATGGCGCAGCTGTTCGAGATGGGACGCCGTGGTTCCCTGTCGGCCTTTGCCATCATTGCCTTTATCCTCATGGCCGTGCTGGTGGTTGCCTTTGTGGTCTTCATGGAGCGCGCACAACGCCGGATCGTGGTTCAGTACCCCAAACGGCAGCAGGGTAACCGCCAGATGGGCGGGGAACAGTCCCATATCCCGCTGAAGCTGAACACGGCTGGCGTGATCCCGCCGATCTTCGCCAGTTCACTTCTGCTGCTGCCGGCGACAATAACCGGCTTCTCGGGGCAGGGCGGTCCTGAATGGCTCAATCTGATCAACTCCTTGATGGGTCGTGGCCAGCCGCTTTTCTTGCTGATCTATATCGGCATGATTGCTTTCTTCACGTTCTTCTATACGGCGATCGTATTCAATCCGCAGGAAACAGCTGACAACCTGCGGAAATATGGCGGCTTCATACCCGGAATCCGTCCGGGCAAACCGACTGCAGACTACCTTGACGGCGTCTTGACCAAGATTACCGTCGTGGGCGCGCTCTATCTGTGTGCGGTATGCGCCTTGCCCGAAGTGTTGATCACCCAATATGCAATTCCGTTCTATTTTGGTGGAACATCGCTTCTGATCGTGGTCTCGGTGACCATGGATACCGTGGCGCAGATCCAGGGACATCTGGTAGCTCATCAATATGAGGGGCTGATCAAGAAGTCTCGATTGCGAGGCAAGAAGTCGTGAACATCATCCTGATGGGGCCACCCGGATGCGGGAAGGGAACCCAGGCACGGCGCCTTCAGGACAAATTCGGCATGATCCAGCTGTCGACCGGCGACATGTTGCGCGCCGCCGTGGATGCCGGGACCGAAATGGGCCTGAAAGCCAGGACAGTCATGGACCGCGGCGACCTGGTGCCGGACGATGTGGTCGTGGGAATTGTCCTGGATCGTATCCAGGATATTGATGTGCAGACCCGAGGCTTCATTCTGGATGGCTTTCCGCGAACTGTCGTTCAAGCCCAGAAACTGGATGAGGTCCTGATCGAGAAGCAGATCGGCATCAACTACATCATCGAGATGAAGGTGGATGAGGCGACCCTCTTTGAGCGCATTGAAAAACGAGCAGCCGAGATGGCAGATGGTGCGCGCGTCGATGACAACACAGAGACGTTGAAGAAGCGGATCGTCGTGTATCGGGAGCAGACGGCGCCGATCCTGCCCTACTATGCGCGGGCCGGGCGCCTGGACACAATCGATGGCATGGCGTCGATCAATGATGTCACGATGCAACTTGAGGCAGTCTTGGGAAATCCGGCCACATAGCACGGTGGACAGATTGACACCGCTCAGGAGCAGGCTATATTGGAGTCGGCTCCAAGGAAAACGGACTCTCTGGGGCCAGTTTGTGTTGGTGCTTTCCTGGCAGACAATTGTCTGGAGGTGCCTCCAGAACACTCCCGCGAGCGATTGCTTCCGTGTGAAAGAGGAGAGTGCGTCTTGGCGCGTATTGCTGGTGTCAACATTCCAACCTCGAAGCGTGTGGTGATCGCCTTGAGATATATCCACGGGATCGGCCCGGCTCACGCCCGGCGTATCGTGGAAGGCGTCGGGCTGCCGCCTGAAAAGCGGGTTAACGAGTTGACCGACGACGAGGTCGTGCGTATTCGGGAAACGATCGACCGGGACTATCAGGTCGAAGGCGATTTGCGCCGTGAAACAGCGATGAACATAAAGCGGCTGATGGATCTCGGCTGCTACCGAGGCCTGCGCCATCGCAAGGGCTTGCCGGTTCGTGGTCAGCGGACCCACACCAACGCGCGGAGCCGGAAAGGCAAGGCTCGGCCGGTCGCGGGCAAGAAAAAGTAATTGTGGTATGGCGCGGCTCATTGCGGCGGCGCCACGGAGCAACACCGGAAGGGCCCGCCAGTTTCAAACGCTGGGTTGGCCCCAAGTAGGAGTATTGGATGGCCAGTCCGACCACAACTCGCGTCCGCCGCCGCGAGCGGAAGAACATCACGTCTGGCGTTGCGCATGTGAACGCATCGTTCAACAATACGATGATCACGATTACCGATGCGCAAGGCAACGCCATTTCCTGGTCTTCGGCCGGATCTCAGGGTTTCAAGGGATCGCGGAAGTCGACGCCGTATGCAGCGCAAATTGCTGCTGAAGACGCGGGCCGCAAGGCCCAGGAACATGGCATGAAGACGCTGGAAGTTGAAGTGAAGGGGCCCGGTGGTGGCCGTGAGTCTGCCTTGCGCGCCTTGCAGGCCATTGGCTTCAACATCACTGCAATCCGTGATGTGACGCCGATTCCACATAACGGGTGCCGTCCGCGCAAACGCCGCCGCGTCTAACGGCCAATATCAAGGAAGAGCCGCGGCATGCTGCTGAAGGGTGGTGCTGCCGCCGATAACGAGAAAGGCCGGTCGACCGGCAATAGTGGGCTTGGGACATGAACGTACAACAAAAGAACTGGACAGATCTTATCAAGCCGAACGGACTGGCGACCGAACACGGTAAGGATCCTGATCGCGGAGCGACAATCGTCGTGCAGCCTTTGGAGCGCGGTTTCGGCCTGACGCTTGGCAACGCGCTCCGCCGGGTGCTGCTGTCCTCGCTGCAGGGTGCCGCCGTCACGTCGATCCAGATCGAGGGTGTCTTGCACGAGTTTTCGTCGATCCCGGGCGTCCTGGAAGACGTGACCGACATCGTACTGAACGTCAAGGCGCTGGCACTACGCATGCACGGTGAAAGTAGCCGCCGTCTCAGTCTGCACGCCAAGGGACCGGGACCCGTGACGGCCAGTCAGATCGAGATGTCGCACGACATCGAGATCCTGAACCCCGACCATGTGCTGATGCATATGGATCGGGAGATCGATATTGCCATGGAAATGAAAGTCGAAAGTGGCAAGGGTTATGTGCCGGCGGTCCAGAACCGTGCCGAGGACTCACCCATCGGCCTGATCCCGATCGACGCAATTTTCAGCCCTGTCAAGAAGGTTTCCTACAAGGTCGAGAATGCTCGCGTCGGCCAAGTGACCGATCTGGACAAGTTGTCTCTGACCGTGGAGACGAATGGCTCCGTGAACCCGGAGGATGCAGTGGCGTTGGCAGCGCGTATCCTTCAGGATCAACTCCAGATGTTCATCAACTTCGAAGAACCGAAGCAGGTCGTCCAGGAAGAGAAGGAAGGCGGTCTTCCGTTCAACAAGAACCTGTTGCGCAAGGTGGACGAACTGGAACTCTCCGTACGCTCGGCGAATTGCCTGAAAAACGATAACATCATCTATATCGGCGATCTTGTTCAGAAGACCGAGACCGAGATGTTGCGAACTCCGAACTTTGGTCGGAAGTCGCTGAACGAAATCAAGGAAGTACTCTCTCAAATGGGTCTGGCGCTGGGTATGGAAGTTCTCGATTGGCCGCCGGAGAATATCGAGGATCTCGCTCGCAAACTGGAAGAGCCCTACTGAAGCGTTCTCTGAAAAAATGGAGCGAACTGGAGCTTCGGCAAGAGATTGACAAGATACAGCTGCCCGCTGCAGCTGCCGGGAAATGGAACAATGCGTCACAGAATGAGCGGCCGGAAGCTCAACCGGACCAGTAGCCACCGCAAGGCGATGTTTGCCAATATGGCGGCTGCTCTGATCAGGCATGAGCAGATCAAGACGACGTTGCCAAAAGCGAAGGATCTACGCGGCGTGGTCGATGGTCTGATCACCCTGGGCAAGCGAGGCGGTCTTCATGACCGTCGCCGAGCTCTGTCCGTGCTGAAAGACCGGCAACTGACCGACAAGCTGTTCTCGACTCTTGCCGAGCGTTATACCTCGCGCAAAGGTGGCTACACCCGGGTCCTGAAGGCAGGATTTCGCCACGGTGATTCGGCGCCGATGGCGGTGATTGAACTGGTTGACCGCGATATAGACGCCAAAGGCCAGGACAGCGGGCCTGTCCAGGAAGTCGCCACCGAGGAAGCTGAAGAAAGCTGAGCGCGGCGATACGGTTACGCTGGCCACAGTAGCCATCGTCCTGTCCATCTGGTTGGTCGCTTGCTCGTAGTCTTCCTTGATGGGAGCACGCCATGATCCCTGTTGGTGTCAAGCCGAATCCAGCGATTCTCGAATTTTTCCTTGGCGTGTCTGTCTGTGCGGCCGTTGCAGTTGCGACTCCGGCAATCGCAGACGAGAAAAAGGCTCCGAAAAGTCGAACCCAGATCACGCTCAGCTATGCACCTGTGGTCAAACGGGTTTCTCCGGCCGTGGTCAACATCCAGACCCAGCGGATGGATTTCGCAGCTTCCAGTCCGATGTTCCGGGATCCTTTCTTTAGGCGTTTTTTCGGTAACCAGGAGCCAAGAGCACAGCGTCCACATCGTTCGCTGGGATCCGGGGTCATCATTCGTCCGCACGGCATGATCGTTACGAATAACCACGTCATCCGTGGCGCGGCGGCGATCAAGGTCATTCTTGCCGACAAGAGAGAGTTTGCCGCCAACATCGTCCTCAAGGACAAGCGTACTGACCTTGCGATCCTGAAGATTGACGGGGGCGGCGAGAAATTTCCTTTCCTGAAATTCGGGGATGCCGACGGGCTGGAGATTGGCGATCTGGTTCTCGCCTTCGGAAACCCGTTCGGCGTTGGCCAGACCGTGACCGGCGGAATCGTTTCTGCCCTGGCGCGCACCGAGATCGGCATTACCGACTACCGATTTTTCATCCAGACGGATGCCGCAATCAATCCCGGTAATTCTGGAGGTCCACTGATCACAATGGATGGCCGTGTCGTCGGTATCAATACCGCGATCTACAGCCGCTCAGGCGGTTCGGTGGGCATCGGCTTTGCAATTCCCTCAACCATGGTGCAGGCCGTCCTGCGAGTGGCTGAGAAGGGCGGCAAGCTGAAACGGCCGTGGCTCGGCATTTCAGGACAGGCAGTGAATGCGGAGATCGCCAAGGCGCTAGGCCTGAGGCGCGTGGGTGGCGTCATTGTCCGCGAAGTGGTCGCGGGCAGTCCGGGTGCCAAGGCGGGCCTTCAAGTCAACGACATCATTGTCAGCATCAACGATCGCGAGGTGAATGATATTCAGGCGCTGCGTTTTCGTCTCGCTACCATGGAACTGGGTATTACTGTCAGACTGGCCATCGTTCGTTCGAACAAGCCGAGGATATTACGCCTGGTGCTGCAGGGTGCCTCCGGGATCCCGTCACGCAGATTGACGATCCTGACCGGACAGCATCCAATGCAGGGTGCGCAGGTCGAAAACCTGTCGCCAACCCATGCGGACGATCTTGGTGTTCAAGAGACCAACGGCGTGGTTGTCCGGCGCATCCGGCGGAGAAGCGTCAGCCACTACAACGGTTTTCGTCCTGGTGACATCGTGCTGGAGATCAATGGCAAGCGAATCAAGACCGTTGGGCAGCTTCAGAATGCGCTGCGGCTTGGCGACGATTACAGTTGGCACTTTATCGTGCGTCGTGGCCGGTTACTGATCCGCCGCCGGCTTTCCCTCTAGGCGCTGTCGTCGGATGGCTGTATCCGATGCCGCCTTCGGGCTTTTTGACGAGCAAGCGCCGAGGCCCTTGGCTGACCGTCTGCGACCGGTGACATTGTCGGAAGTAGTAGGTCAAGATCACCTGATCCGCCCTGATGCGCCGATCGGCCGAATGCTGGCGCATGATTCGCTGGTTTCCCACATACTGTGGGGGCCGCCGGGAACCGGCAAGACGACGATTGCCCGGCTTGAGGCCAACCATTCGGGGCTGCATTTCGAATCAATTTCGGCGATTTTCTCTGGCGTCACAGATCTCCGCAAGATTTTTGAGACGGCGCGCCAGCACCGAACCGGCGGACAAGGCACGTTGCTGCTGGTTGACGAGATTCATCGATTCAACAGATCGCAGCAGGACGCTTTCCTGCCCGTCGTCGAAGACGGCACGATCATTTTGGTTGGCGCGACAACCGAAAACCCGTCGTTCGAACTGAATCCGGCCTTGTTGTCCCGTTGTCAGGTATTGGTGCTGAACCGCCTGGACGACGAGGCTTTGGGAGCCTTGCTGGACCGGGCAGAAGCGACGGACGAACAGCCGCTCAAGCTTACAACCGATGCACGTGCTGCGCTGAAGACAATGGCGGACGGGGACGGCCGATACTTGTTGAACATGGTTGAGACGATCCAGGCGGCCGAGCACGAAGGAACCATTGATACTGATATTCTGACCATGCTTGTTCATCGCCGTGCGCCTTTGTACGACAAAGGTCAGGAGAGCCATTACAACCTGATCAGCGCCCTCCACAAAAGTCTGCGGGGTTCGGATTGCGATGCCGGGCTGTACTGGTTGGCCCGCATGCTGGCCGGTGGCGAGGATCCACACTATATCGCTCGGCGACTGACGCGGTTTGCCGTCGAAGACATCGGGCTTGCTGACCCAAATGCGCTGACCCAGGCGATAGCTGCATGGCAGGCGTTTGAGCGTATAGGGCCGCAGGAAGGCGAGTTGGCACTAGCGCAGTTGGTAATCTATCTGGCGACGGCGCCCAAGTCCAATGCTGCATATCGGGCGTTGAGTGCCGCCATGAAGAGCGCGCAGGCCACGGGTTCGCTGGCGCCGCCCAGACACATCCTGAATGCGCCAACCCGGCTGTTGAAAGATATCGGATACGGCGATGGCTACGCCTACGATCATGATGCCCGGGATGGCTTTTCGGGACAGGATTATTTTCCAGACGGCATGAGCCGGCAGCAGTTCTACAAACCGGTAGAAAGGGGCTTTGAGCGGGAGATCCAAAAACGCCTGGATTACTGGGCGCGGTTGAGGGATCGTCGGCAATCGGAGCAGCAGGATGCGGCGCTGGCGGAACGAGGGACCGAAGAATGAAGATGCTTCTGGCGGTGGCGTTGGGCGGCGCCATCGGCGCCGTCGCCCGGTATGGCGTCGGCGTCTGGACCGGGCGGGTCCTGGGTCACGGTTTTCCCTGGGCGACGATCATCGTAAATATCACGGGATCCCTGATCCTGGGCTTCCTGATCAGCTATATGGCCTTGCGGACGCAATTTCCTGCCGAGTGGCGCGCCTTCCTGGCTGTCGGGGTGCTGGGCGCCTTTACGACCTTCTCCACATTCTCACTGGATGCCACGACGCTGATGCAACGAGGGGCAATCGGTAGCGCAGTCTTTTACGTGCTGATGTCGGTTCCCGGCGCAATCCTGACATTCTGGGGCGGTCAGCGCCTGGGTCGTATTCTGTTCGGATAGGTGCAGATGCCCGTCACTCAACACACGATTACCGGAGTCGAGGGTGGCCAGCGGATTGATCGGTGGTTCAGGCATCGGTATCCTGGTCTGGGTCACGGTCGGTTGGAAAAGCTGCTCCGCACGGGCCGAATTCGCGTCGATGGGAAACGGGTCAAGGCCGCACACAGGCTTTCCGCAGGCGAAACCATCTGCATTCCGCCTATGGGTAGTACGGTAGCATCGCCGGGGCAAAAGACCACGGCGCAGAGCGTTCGACAGCGGGATGCTCAGGCGGACCGGGATTCGATTGAGGCGATGACGATTTATCGCGACAAGGCTGTGTTGGTATTGAACAAGCCGCCCGGACTGCCGGTTCAAGGCGGGTTGGGACAGAAAGACAGTTTGGACGTCATGCTGCGGAACTGGACGCGGTCAGACGACTTGCCACGACTGGTTCATCGCCTGGACAAGGATACGAGCGGCGTCATGGTCGTGGGTTTGAACCGCAAGACGGCCGGTGCGTTGGCGAAAGCGTTTCGGAGCAGGAGTGTACGAAAACTTTACTGGGCTGCGGTTGTCGGTATGCCCGCTCGGCGGCGCGGATCTATCAACCTGCCCCTGATCAGACGCAGTGGTGCCGGAGGAGAGCGTATGGTCATTGCCGAGGATATCGAGACAGAAAATGCGCAACGGGCCCGCACGCAATATGCCGTGATCGATCACGCCGCCAGACATGTTACCTGGCTGGCCTTGATGCCGATGACCGGGCGAAAACATCAGTTGCGTGTTCATGTCAGCGCCATCGGTACGCCGATTCTGGGTGACGGAAAATATGGTGGGAGCGAGGCTTTTGTCGCAGGGTTTTCAAACAAAGTGCATTTACACTCAAAAAACCTGGTTGCGCCTCATCCGAATGGTGGCTGGATCGATGCCGAGGCTCCGCTGCCGCCGCATATGGCAGAGACTTTCGATATTCTGGGCTTTGGCCCCCGCGACGATGGCGATCCGTTCGAGTCAGGGATCGGTAGTTGATGGGTGGCGAGGCTCTTCAACTGCAATCACACAGTGGTTGACAGCACTTGCGTGATCCATGACGCCATCACCCCAGTCGCCTGGGCGTCTCTTCGAAGCTATGGTCATCAAGAAAGATGTGCCGGTCGAACAGGTTGCGTTCGACCGCGGTCAATGCGGCCTCCTCGCAGATGTCGTCCCATGTGTCCCGGATGACGCCGACCTGCCTGTCAATGAGTCCTTCGCCGCCTTCTCGCCGAGCTGGAAACCGGGCGCGGCCTCGAGGCGGGCCGCCAGCGTGCTCGTCCGATTGTCGCCGGCGATCAGCATCGCCTGACTGGCGACATTTGCGGAACGGCCTTGCGGGCAGATGTCATGGGCCGGTGTCAGGGTCAGGTGTTCACCATCCCGGAAGCCCGCATGATTGCGGGCGTGATTGTCAGTGTTGCCGCACAGGACGTTGAACACGAGCCGTTCGTACAGCTCGTGCAACGCCGCCCTCGGTGAGTTGAAGCGGCGCCGGATGATTTCCGCCAGGTCTTCATGGCTGGCGTAAAGCGCGCGTCATATCGCGACAGGAACTACCCTCCCGCGTTTGCAGGCCCCTGCTCATCCAGCGAAGTCAAAGCGGGCCGCAATCTCCAAATGGGGTGACCAGATAAACTGATCCACCGGAAGGATCCGAGAAAGCACATATCCCTGGTGGATCAGGATTTGGGCGTCGCGGGCGAACGTGCCAGGATTGCATGAAATCGCTATGACGCACGGCGTCTTTGACGTGGCAATTTCGGCCATCTGTGCTTTTGCTCCGACGCGTGGCGGATCGAGGATCACAACATCGTTGCCTGCCAGCCTGTCGGCTGGTATCGGCTTGCGCATCAGGTTGCGCTGCTCGACGCCAAGGTTCGGCACGCCAGCTTGGCGCGCTGCAGCGCCAAGATTGGCGACAGCTGTCCTGTCGATGTCCACGGCGAACACCTCACAGCCGTTTCGGGCCAGTGGCAGGGCGAATGCGCCGAAGCCGCAGAACAGGTCGGCGGCTTTCTTCGCACCACCGGTTTCCTGTCGGACAAAGCCGACCAACGCAGCTTCGCCATCCGGCGTCGCCTGTCCGAACGCCCCGGGTGCGAGATCAACCGGAATATCGCCACAAACGGCTCGGACCTGCCGGGCTTCGGCCAGGATTTCCGCCTCGTCCCGCCGAGAAGGAGCCCAGGAAACGCGAGCGAGGTCATGCTCTGAGAGTAGTCCCACAAGGCTGTCCCGGCCATCACTGCTCAAGCAGGCCGTTGTTCGGACCAACAGGTCGAGCCCGCTGTCCGTCTGCGCCACGAACACCTCCGCCGCCTCGTCGGCCTTCAGCGCGGTTCCAGCCCAGCGCCGGATGGCCGGGATCAGGTTGGCGATGGGCGATGCGACTACCGGGCATACCGTCAGGTCGATCACCTGGTGACTGTGATGCGCATGGAAGCCAACAACAGTATCGGCCTTGCGGCGTATGACAGCAAAAGTGGCGCGCCGTCGGCTACCGGGTGGACTTCGATGAAGATCTTCAATGGTATTGGCTGTCAGGCCGTTGCGGCTCAGTACATGGAGCAGCAGGTCGCGCTTCCAGTTGGCGTAGACTTGATCCTCAAGATGCTGCAGCGTGCACCCGCCGCACTGAGTGAAGTGCGGGCAGGGCGGCTTGATCCGTGCCGGACCCGGCGACAGCACCTCCAGCATCCGTCCCTGGAGCCGTCCCCCGCCCCGGTTGGTCAGCGCGACCCTGACACGGTCACCCGGCACCGTCGCGGGCACATAGACCGTACCAATATCCAGCGCTGCGACCCCGTCGCCTTGCTGGCCGATCCTGTCGATGGTGACCTCTGCCTGGAGGGGTTTCATGCGGACGCAGCTGCGCTATCGGCCAGCGTCGCACCAATCAGGAATTCGCGGTTGCCTCTGGGGCCTGTGATCGGACTTTCGGCAATGCCGTTGACCGTCCATCCCTGGCGGCCATCAAGCCAGGTACGGACGGCGTTACAAGCCATCTGGTGGATGGCTGGATCGCGCACCACGCCACGCTTGCCGACCTGGTCGCGGCCTGCCTGGAATTGCGGTTTTATCAAGGCAATCATCCAGGCATCCGGTACCGCTAACGCCATGGACGCAGGCAAAACAGTTTGTAGCCCGATGAAACTGGCATCGCAGACAATGGCGTCGATCGGGTCCGGGACAACGGTCTGATCCAGGTAGCGGGCATTGGTCTTTTCGTGCACCACCACGCGGTCATCAGTGCGCAGTTTCCATGCCAGTTGTCCATACCCGACATCGACTGCATGGACCCGAACCGCACCGTGATGGAGCAGTACATCCGTGAAACCACCGGTCGATGTCCCGATATCAAGACAGACGCGGCCCTCGGGTTTGAATCCGAAATGCAACAGACCATGCTCCAGCTTGATGCCGCCACGAGATACCCATGGATGGTCCTGGCCAAGAACATGGATAATGGCGTCCTCGGGAACCACTGTTCCAGGCTTGTCGATTCGCTGGCTGCCGCGAAACACCGAGCCGGCCAATACCAGCGCCTGCGCCTTGCTCCGGTTTTTCGCGAGTCCGCGCTCTACCAGCAGTTGATCAATGCGATTCTTGGCGATTCTTGCCATTCTTTCATTCTAGACGGCGGGGGCATTCATTGACGAGAGGATGTTCAACGGGGCTGTCAACTCAAGAAGGTGGAACAGGACGGGTTGCATTTTGCTGGTATCGTCCGCTTGCGCATTGAAGTCGGCTGGAAATCGAAAAAAGAATTTCGATCTTGTCCGATATGATGAAACATGGCGTCAGTGGTATGGCCAAGCTGGTTGTTATTCTGCCGGAATTGCCTGGCGACTATTGCAGGACGCTGCGCCTGACCGAACACCATGCCCCGAAGCTCCGATAGAGATCGCGACCAGGGTGCGTGCGGAGCAGGTCGGCAATCTGCTCCCCTTCGCGATACGATGGATGCCACACCACATACAGCGTGAACATCGGATCTGTCGTCATGTCCATGGCGCTTACGATCCAAGCGCATGGCTGATCAGCCGCCAGGTAAGGCTGACTGACGGCACAGTTCGGTGACACGGGGGGCAAGGCGGTGCATGTATTATCTGGAAAAAGGAGTTTGACGCCATGAAAGAAGAAGCTGGGCGCGACGCTTTGATTGAGGAACGGATGGACCCGCCGATAAACAGGGCTGCGCCGCCCCAAGTCGGCGGACGGTTCGAAGACGACGACATAACTGCTTCGGCTGATACCCAGAATATCTTAATGAAGATTGTGGTGCGAACTCTTGCCGAAGCTGCTGCCCGGTCGCAAGCGCGTTTTGGGTGCATGGTAGGCCAACCATGACCCGGACCTCTCATGATTATCGCAGTCTGCTGGCCCAGGCGGGGCATTTTCTCGATGAGGCGACCGGGGCGGTTACGCCGCCAATTCACCTGTCGGTGACCTACGCTCGCGATGGCGACTACGCACCGATCAGCGAGTATTTCTATACCCGCTACGGCAATCCCAGCTTCACCCCGGTCGAATCCTTGCTTGCCAGGTTGGACAACGGGGCGGCGGCCATGTTGTTCGCCAGCGGTCTGGCCGGCATGGCGGCTCTGGTCGAACTGGTGCAGAGCGGTCAGCATATTGTAGCGCCCGAAGTCATGTATTTTGGCGCCCAAGCCTGGATCAAACGGATTGCCAGGACGCGAAACATTGGCCTGACCTTGTATAACCAGTCGCAGCCCGGCGCGCTGGAAGCGGCCATCCGACACGGCGAAACGGCAATGGTTTGGGTGGAGACGCCGGTAAACCCTACCTGGGAGGTAATCGACATCGCGGCGGCCGCGAAAGCGGCTCATCAGGCTGGCGCGGTTTTGACGGTAGATAGTACGGTCGCGCCAGGCGTCTCCCAGCGGCCACTTGATCATGGTGCCGACTATGTCTTTCATTCATCGACCAAATATCTGAACGGCCATTCCGACATACTCGGCGGAGTTGTTGTCGCCCGAGAGACCAATGCACGTTGGTACGAATTGGAAGAGGTCAGGAGATATTCCGGTGGGGTGATGGGGCCGTTCGAAGCCTGGTTGCTTTTGCGCGGCATGCGTACTTTGGCCGTGCGCTGGGACGCCGTCTGCGCCAATGCGATGGCCGTGGCCGAGCACTTCCGCAGTCATCCGAAGATTGAGCGGGTCGCCTATCCCGGTTTGCCGGATGATCCCGGCCATGCCGTGGCGGTGCAACAGATGACGGGCGGGTTCGGTGGCATGTTGTCCCTGCTGCTGAAGGGCGGATACGAGGCGGCCAATACCGTGGCGCGATCGACAGCAATGTTCATTCCCGCGACATCGCTAGGCGGGGTGGAGAGTCTGATCGAACACCGCGCGGTGGTTGAATCTCCGGATTCCATGACACCTGGGAATCTCGTGCGCCTCTCCTGCGGGATCGAGGCAGCGGCGGATCTGATTGCTGACCTGGAACAGGCTCTGGAGCGAGTCTGAGCGTATCGACCTGGGACGGCGAGCGGCTGTCGCCAGCAATCAGATTTGTCCGCTTGTGTTGCTGTTGTTGTCCCTGTGGTGACGTGGTCAGGCACGGCTGTCCCCTTGTCCACAGGGGTCGGTCCGGTCGCGTCGAAGCGGGTCACGCGGCCTTCCTGGTGGGTGTTTCGATCGGTTCTGCGTTGCTCCGGTATCGGGCGAGACAGCGTGGGTCGTGGAAGACGGCGCGGGTGCCATGCGGCGCGGCGAGGCGCATCGTGTTGTCGCGATGCGGGGTGTGTGGCGGCACAGGATCTCGTCGATCCGGTCGGGCAGACAGACATCCCTGATGAAGCGGTTGGCAGCCTCGAGGGTGGTGATGCCGGCGGAGCGCCATCCCGCTTCGGGGGAGCAGGCGGCAAGGGGCGCGAGGCCGCCCGCCCGGGCCGTCTCTATTCGCCGAAGACCGTGCCCGTATAGCCCTCCCCGTATTTCTCGTCTTCGTAGGAGTCGTGCTCCTGCGGCGTGCCGAACCGCAAGGTCGGGAGCCTGAAGCCGGCAACGACCGAGGCCGCGCTGGTGGCGCAGAAAGCCGGAGGACCTCGTCGAAGCGTGGAAGAGAGGACACCACAAGCTTCAGGAAATGGCATCAAATGAATGAATCAAAACACCAGCAGCGAAGGTTTTTTGGGGTTGCGGCCACGGCGGCGATCAAATCTACTCTTGGTTTCGAAAGATTATTTGTCCCTCGTAGTGAAGAAAATAACCACTGCCAACTATCTTCGCATCTCCCTCGAAAGAGCTCGCGGAGAACATAGGCAGACACTTTCTCTCTTCAGCCCTTGCAGACGGCGTCAGCAATGCGTCGGCAGCAGCGTCGATGGCTTCTTGCGCGATCTTTCTACACCTCGGGTAACCGCTATCCTCTTCACTCGTTAATTCGGGAACTTCATCGGCAATCGGGAACAAGTCGAAGTGCGACCCGGAAAAGTCGAGCTTGAGGATATCGAAGTAACGTTTTGGAGCGGATTCATCATTTTCCAGATGATGAAAGTAACCGGCTTTGCGTTGGTGGTATTCGATCTCAGCGATAGACGTTTCAGTTTCAAGTGCGGTGTAAAGAACGCCATAATGCCCATCAGTGAAGCGACTTGGATTGAAGGGTGTCAGATAACCTTCGCTGGGCCGGAAGGTGTTTGACACGATGTCATCGGCGGAGAGCGCCTCGCCGATCTTCCTTAGTTCCTCTATAACCTCGCGAAAATTGTCGACTGAGACGCCCAACATGGCAAGCTTCTCAACGGTTGGACCTTTTATCGACGCCATATGGTATACGGTTGCATCAAGGCCCGTTGGTTGCAAGCCATCAAACACGCAAACCTCTCTCTGCCCTCAACAGATCTGCTACGTGTTTGATGTTCTCAACCGGCCCCAGTTGCAGATACTCTTTCGGAGAAACTCCGGTGAGTTCATCCCTCGGTTGGTTTAACCAGTCGGTCTCGGCGCTCAAATTCTTGTTGAACAAGTTGACGAGGCTCAGGCCAATGCTGATGAATAACGTCATTCTGTCTTTGAGGTCACCGCCAATCATTCTCAAGACCCCTCGCTTGATAGACCGATACATTCCGATGTCATCCTCAAGATGAAGAACCTTTGACATTTCCTCGTCAGAAAAATGCCAACGTTCACCAGCACCAAAGAATCCCTCGACGAGACCTGATCGTTTGATTTTCGAGGTCCGCCGATTCTTCCCGATCGAAACGGTCAAATTGTCCAGATCGACTTGATACTGTTGATCGGACCGAAGCGCTCGATTCGTAAGCGTTCCAGCCTGTTCAACTGAAGCTGAGATTCGTTGTCGGTAACTCTCTTTGGGCGGCACACAATTTACCTCCCGTGGAACTCGACGCATATCTTGGGAGGCGGTGGGATGAAACCCTCCAAAAATACCGTTCGACCCGCTTGTCTTGTGATTGCTCCAATTGAACAAGCCCTCCTCCTCTATTTGCAGAGCACCCGTGTTACCAGCTCGCCCCATTTGGACCTGTTCGCGAAGCGCATTGTCAGCCATGATGAGCCTCCGAAAAATCTAGTCTGATATCTGCGAGCACTTGACCGTCTATCTTGTCGACGAGTGCAAACAACGCGTTTGGATCGTCTATGAGTTCTTGCTGAATCACATTGATCTCTCGTGACAAGAAGAGGCCTCTCTCCAACTGCAACGAGCGATCCACGTCGATCAATACGAACCACGCTCCAGAGTTTTCATTGATCCTCATCTTTGCGAGCGTTTCCACTTGGAAAGAGTCCGAACTTTCGAACAAACTACTTTGATGCCGTCGAGAATCGTTTGGCAGAGATCTTGGTCATCATTCGCACGGATGTGGTACGCGGCAGTGGTCGCGATATTCGCAATGTCGATCTCTGGAAATCCCTGACGAAAACTCACGTACGCAGCTCTGATGAGATCATTGTAAAGTTCAACATTATCCGCAGGTACGATTGGTAGGGATGCGGAGACCGCATCGGCAGACATAAATATGCGATTCGTGCCGCCGAAAATGTTTGCGCCGACGGTCACCTCACCCAAAGATGTTCCGCCGTGACCAAAAAAATCACCCGCTTCGGCTCCCGTGTACTTCTCTAGTACGCCATAGAGTAACTCGAAGAATTTGGCCTGAATATCCTGATTTCAAGACAAGACCGGACGCCGAAATCGTGCTTTTGACGAGAATGAGCAACGATCAAGCTTTACACGTACCATTGGTCAGTAGCCCGGCTATTTCATGAACGCGGCCCCGCCGTGCTCCGTTTTGTGTCATGATTCAGTTGGTTGATCGGAATCTGACACGGGAGGGCGGCGGTGACGGATTGTATCCCGGATCGTCTTTCCTTTCCAGCCTGTCGGGGACGCCTTGTCGAAGCGGGTTCGTGACCAGCGACGGTGTCCGGTTCGTCGCGGTACCGCCTCGTGGAGACATCAAACCGGACAACCCAAAGGCTCCCTGAACCGGACACCTCAGCGGCTGGCGACACAGGACGGCGAGTGGCTTGCTCAAGCGCCGCCCGCACATTACTTACGTTGTTCATCATGCTGGACGGCAAGAACATCCTTCTGGTTATTACCGGAGGAATCGCGGCTTACAAAAGCCTGATCCTCATCCGCCGGTTGCGCGATCGAGGCGCAACCATTCGCACCATTCTGACCAAGGGTGGCGAACAGTTCGTGACGCCGCTCAGTGTCTCGGCGCTCAGCCACGAAAGGGTCTATACCGATATCTTCTCGCTGACTGATGAATCGGAAATGGGACACCTGCGCCTGTCTCAGGATGCCGATCTGGTCGTGGTGGCGCCAGCGACTGCTGATATCTTGGCAAAGATGGCCAATGGTCTGGCTGATGACCTTGCGAGCACGGTCCTGTTGGCCTCCGATGCGCCGATCCTGGTAGCGCCCGCCATGAATTATCGTATGTGGCGACATCGCGCTACTACAGCCAACATGGCAATTCTGGAAGCGAGGGGCATCTTGCGGGTCGGTCCCAACGACGGGCAACTGGCCGAGGACGAAAGTGGGCCGGGTCGCGTCGCCGAACCGGAAGAAATTCTGGCCGCTATCGAAGACGCGCTGGCCGCTGCCGCGCACAAGCCGTTGGCAGGTTTTCGGGCGCTGGTGACCAGTGGCCCGACGTTTGAGCCGATTGATCCGGTCCGGTTCATCGGTAACCGATCTTCCGGCAAGCAGGGTCACGCGATCGCTGGGGCTTTGGCCGCGCTGGGGGCAGAAACCATTTTGATCGCCGGTCCGGTCGCAGAAAGCGATCCGCCGAGTGTCCGGACGGTCCATGTTGAAAGCGCCTGCGAGATGCTGGCCGCCAGCGAGGAGGCGTTGCCGGCTGATATTCTGGTGTGCGCCGCCGCAGTTTCTGATTGGCGGGCGGATCGGACCGCCAGCCAGAAGATCAAAAAGGAAGGCAAGGGTCCGCCAGCGCTTTCTCTTGCGGAAAATCCTGACATTCTTGAGAAACTCAGCCATTCCGCGCAACGCCCGAGGCTGGTTGTCGGGTTTGCTGCTGAAACCGAAGATGTGATCGCCAACGCGCATTCCAAACGTAGTCGAAAAGGCTGCGACTGGATCATCGCGAATGATGTATCGCTCTCGACTGGCACGTTTGGCAGCGACGCCAATACGGTGCACCTTGTTCATGCCGGCGGCGTCGAAGATTGGCCGCGGTTGTCCAAAACCAAGGTGGCTGAGCGGCTTGCCGACCGGATCGCCACGACATTGAATGCCAAATCTCTTGTGCGACCTTCATCGGCAGAAGCTGCGGAATGAGAGCGCGAACGCTGGTTGCGATTCGCCGGTTGCCGAACGGTGCCGACTTACCCTTGCCGTCCTATGCTACACCGGGTAGTGCGGGGATGGATCTGATGGCTGCTTGCGACTCTGCAATAGAACTGGCGCCCGGCGCCCGGGACGCCATACCTACCGGTATCGCTATCGCCTTGCCGACGGGCTACGAAGCCCAGGTTCGACCGCGCTCCGGCCTTGCCATCCGGCATGGCATTGGCATGGTCAATGCGCCTGGCACCATCGACAGTGACTACCGAGGCGAGATAAGGGTTTTACTGATAAATCATGGAGCCGAGGTCTTTGTCGTCGAGCACGGCATGCGCATTGCCCAGATGGTGATCGCGCCGATGGCACAGGCAGTCTGGCAGGAAACAGATTCATTAAGTGACACGATGCGCGGTGCGAGTGGCTTTGGTTCGACCGGAAAGGCGAGCGCAAACCATTTGTCATGACGATCACGGACGCCCAACTGGAGCGCTATGCCCGACACATCATCCTGGATAATGTCGGCGAGGAAGGGCAGGAAGTCTTGCTGACCAGCTGCGTGCTGGTTGTAGGCGCCGGCGGACTTGGCGCACCAGTACTGCAGTATCTGGCGGCTGCGGGAATCGGGACGCTGGGGATCATAGACGACGACATGGTCGATCTTTCCAACCTGCAGCGTCAGATCATCCATACGACGGATCGGATCGGTCGACCGAAGGTCGACAGCGCGGCGGAGAGTCTGGCAGCGATCAATCCGGAGGTCGCTGTCACGCGCTTCGAAGAACGACTGACGGCCGATAACGTCGAGCAGCTGGTCGCCGACTTCGATATCGTGGTCGACGGTTCGGATAATTTTGCGACGCGTTACCTGTTGAATGACGCCTGTTACTTCGCGCGCAAGCCGCTGGTCTCCGGCGCGCTACTGCGTTTCGAAGGGCAAATGGCGACTTTCCAGGCATGGCGCGAGGGCGACGATCATCCATGCTACCGCTGCCTGTTTCCTGCCCCGCCTGCGGCAGGGCTTGTCCCGCGCTGCGAAGAGGTGGGAATTTTTGGCGCCGTCGCCGGGGTTATCGGGACATTGCAGGCAGCCGAAGTCCTGAAGCTGGTCCTGGGTCTGGGCGAGCCCCTGACCGGTCGGATGCTGATATATGACGCGTTACGCGTCGGCTTCCACGACATGACCGTACGCCGCGATCCCGATTGCCCCTTGTGCAGCAGCAAGGCATCAATCGTTGATCTCGGCATTCACAAGGATTGAAATCGCACCCTTATTCCTCTCGGAAACGGCGGGCGATCAAGCTTTCGATCACCTCTTCCGCGGACATGCCGTGATGCAGGAGCCGGTTGACCGCCTCGCAGATGGGCATTTCCACACTGAGCCGCTCTGCCAGGGCAACGACAGCTGGTGCCGTCCATACGCCTTCAGCCACTGTCTTTCGCTCGGTGAGAATCTCCTCCAGCGCGCGTCCCTTTCCCAACTCCGCGCCTAGAGACATGTTGCGTGACTGAAATGAATTGCAGGTCAGCATGATATCGCCGATTCCGGACAGGCCGGAAAGGGTCGGCGCCTTTCCACCCTTGGCGACCGCCAGACGTATGGTCTCCGCGAGTCCGCGCGTGATGGCTGCGGCGCGCGCATTTTCGCCCAAGCCGGCGCCGATGATGATTCCGCAGGCAATCGCGATCACATTCTTCACCGCACCACCGATCTCCACCCCGGTTGGATCGGATGACCGATAGATTCGAAACCGCGGCGCCCCCAGAAGGCCAACAATTTTTTGGGCCAGACCACGTACCCGGCAGCCGACGGTCACCGCTGTGGGCAGGCCTTGCGCCACCTCCGCCGCAAATGTCGGCCCGGAAAGCACGGCAATCGGATGCCGAGGCAGGGTTTCCCCAACGACCTCCGTCATCAGACGTCCGGACTCGCGCTCGATCCCCTTGGCACAGATGATGACCGGTGGTTGCTCGTCGAGACTTGCCAGGACCGCAGATGCCCTGCCGATATGCTGAGCTGGCGTTGCCAGCAGGACAAGCTCTGCATCGGCAACGGCTTCCTTGACGCTGTTGGTAGCAAAAATCCTGTTGTTGACATCAAAGCCCGGAAGGAAGAGCATGTTCTGGCGCCGGTCCCGGATTGATGCGACCGTTTCCGGCTCATGCGCCCAAAGGCCGACGGCGCAACCGCTGCGCGCGCCAACCATTGCCAACGCTGTACCCCATGCGCCTGCGCCGATTACCGCGATCTTCGTCATCGTGTGATGTCCATGGCGGCCCGCCTACGCGGAATTTTTCAGGGAGTCGAGTGGCCAGCGCGGTCGTGGTGCGAAGTCCAGCGAATCCGTCATGCCGCGCGCGAGCCGTTCTGCTCCGGTCCAGGCGATCATTGCGGCATTGTCGGTACAATAGCGAATGGGCGGCGCTACCAGGACAATGCCTTCCTCCGTCGCCAGAGACTTTAATGCCGTCCGGATCGGGCGATTGGCGGCAACGCCGCCGGCGACGACCAGAGCAGCGAGATGCGGCTCCTCCGTTCGCGCCATGGACAGGCCCGCCCTTGTTCGCTCCAGCAGGACATCGACCACAGCTTTCTGGAAGGCCGCCGCCATGTCGTCAGCCTCGGCTGGAGACGGCAAGCGATCCAGCGCGCGGATATGGTTGAATACGGCGGTCTTCAGGCCGGAGAAGGAGAAATTGCACCCCGTTCGACCACGCAGGGGCCGGGGCAGGCTGAAGCGATCCGGGTCGCCTGCGCGAGCGGCCGCAGTCTCGACGGCGGGTCCGCCAGGATAGCCCAGGTCCAGAAACCTGGCGACCTTGTCAAACGCTTCACCGACGGCGTCATCGATCGTGGCGCCGAGTTTGCTGTAGTGGCCAACGCCGCGTACGAGAAGCAGCTGGCAATGTCCGCCCGAAACCAGCAGCAGAAGGTAGGGGAAGGCAACATCATCGGTCATCCGCACGCTGAGGGCATGGCCTTCCAGATGGTTGACGGCAACGAACGGCTTGCCTGTGGCTGCCGCAATGGCCTTGCCGGTTGTCGCGCCCACCATCACTCCGCCGATGAGGCCCGGCCCGGCGGTCGCTGCGATGGCATCCAGATCGCGGAATGTCAGGCCTGCTTCCGTCATGGTCCGGTCAATCAGGCCGTCCAGATGCTCCAGGTGCGCGCGTGCTGCGATTTCCGGTACCACGCCCTGGTAGGGACGATGGTCTTCAACCTGTGACAGCAAGGTCTCCGAGACAATCTCGGCCAGGCCGGACGGATGACGACGAACCACGGCGGCGGCCGTCTCGTCGCAACTCGTTTCGATACCCAACACGGCGCAGGCGCGCGGCGCCTCAGACATCGTCCATCTGCTCGCGAACTGGTAAACGGGTAGTCTTGCGATGATGGGTTTCGTGGCTGTGGACACGGGAAAATCCTGATGCCCGTCTCCAGCGCCAAGACGGGTTGCGGCTGCGAATCTGGGTGGTGGAACCTCCATTGTTCCTGCGATGTTTCCCGGCCATCTTCCTGTTCTCTTGCTCCGTGGCTGGTTCCGCGCCAGGGCGTCGACGCGGTGATCCGGTTGCGACCAGAAGGCTGGAAGATAGTCATCCCGCCGTGATGCGCCACCCCGCCCCTTTGCGACTTTCATGGAAATCGTTAACTCGCCGACATGCGGTCGCTCTGTATCTTGAGGTGCTCATTCCGAGCACCCTGGCCCGGCAAGCGTGAAAGCTTGCAGTTCCCGACCGCAGCCTTGCGGAGGCTGTGGCGTCGGGGTACGTCGGAATGACGGTCCTGGTGGTCATGACCGAGCCCGGCGCCGGGGCCTTTGCGCAATGCCTGACGGACTTGGGTATCGACGCGGTTCCATGCCCTGTAACGATCATCAAGCCAGTCGTGAAGGACATTCAATGGCCTGCCGACCTCCAGGCCGTTGCGTTCTCCAGCGCTCACGCCGTGCGAATCTATTCCCGGCTGAATGGTCCGCGGCAGATTCCGGCTTTTACCGTGGGCTCTGCAACAGCAGCCGAGGCCCGGGCAGCAGGATTCCATACCGTTCACGACGCTGCATCAGATGTAAATGGGCTGGCAAAAACAGTTGCGCAGGAATGTCTACCGGAGGCCGGATCAATCGGCTATCCGGCCGCGCTTGATGTCGCAGGCGATCTGGCCGGCGCGCTGAGACGCAAGGGATATACTGTCATACAGCGTCCGATCTACCAGGCGGCGGCGGTCGAAAGACTGACGGAATCCGCAGAATTAGCCCTGCGTACGCGTACAACCACTGGTGCCGCTTTCTTCTCGACGCGTAATGCCGCCATATTTTGCTCGTTGATGGTTTCGGCTGGCCATCAAGACTTCATTTCTGGCATGCAGGCGTGGTGTCTCAGCGACGCCATTGCTTCGGCCTTGCGCGGCGGCGCAAAGCGCCTTCAGTGGAAGCGTATCATTGTTGCCGACGCATCGAAAGCCGACGCCATGGCAAGGGCGATCCAGCAAACGGCAGGCAGGGTCAATCAGTATCCCGACTGATCTGATCATCGCATGAACCTCAGGACGGGAACGCGCTGGCATGAATGATCCGATACTCGATGACGCCGCACGGGTGATTGAGGCTTTCGGGGGCATCCGCCCGATGGCCAAGAAACTCGGCGTGGCGGTGACGACCATACAAGGCTGGAAGGAACGCAACGCGATCCCCGTGCAGCGCCTGGACCAGGTTCGGGAAGCCGCCAGGCTGGAAGGGATCGACCTTTTCGCTCCGGGTGGCGCAGATACTGCAACAGAAAGCGATACTGAAAGGCGGAAGGATAGTGGCAGCGCCAGCGGCGCCTCGTCACGGACTTCCGCTGCATCGGCCGCTGGAGGGGCTTCCCGGAAGGTGCGGGCGGAGAAGGTTTCCGGCGCGGCCAGCGGAGTCAAGGAATCCGATACGTCAAAAAAAAGAGGTCCAACCCTCAGCCAGACGGCGGGCCGGTCAGACGGTCGCGGTCGCGCGTTTTCCTTCGGCGCCGGATTCGCTGTCGTCCTGATCGCGGGTGCAGCCGCCGGCTGGTTCCTGCGCGATGCCTGGCTCGGCGATGATGCCGATGGCCAACAGACCGCCTTTCTCGAAAAGCGGCTGGCGGCATCCGAGAAAGCGATATCGGATGCGGCGGCGGGAGCCAGGACGGCCACAGCTCGTGCGGAGACCCTGGCTGCACAACTCGATTCGGTTATCGATCAGGTGGCAAGGCTGCAAGAGTCCATGCCGGTGGATGGCCGGAAGGCTTTTGCTCTGCTGCAAAACGACTTCAGGAAATTGCGTGCCGATCTGGATACTCTGGACAAGACGTTGAAGGTCGTCTCGAACGAGACGCTGGCAGCCGAGGTCACGAAATTACAAGCTGCTGTTGCCGAACTCCAAGGGGCGGGATCATCCAACCCGGGAGCCGGTGGAGATGGAGCGATCCTGGCGGTGCCGTCGGCGCAAACACAGACCGCCATCAGGAAATTGTCGGAAAGGGTGGCCGCCCTGTCGGCCACGGTTGCCGCACTGCCCGGAGACGCCGCCGCCAGGCAGTCCGCCCGGAGCATTGCAGGACTGGGCACGCGGATTGCCGCCGTGGAAAGTCAATTGAAAACGATCGAGGCTGGTGCCCGTGAACAGGTGGGAACCATCGTTGCTCTTGGCCAGCTCCGGAACATGGCTGTATCCGGCCGCGCCTATGACTCCGCCTTGTCCGTAGCGCGGAAAATGGCAGGCAGCAACGTTGCGGTCGCAGGCATACTGAGAGACCTGGCACCAGCTGCCAAGACGGGTGCGCCTACCCTGCCGGTGTTGCGCGGCGAGTTCGATGCCCTGTCATCCGACCTGATCGCCGCTGCCGCGAACACTCAAGGCGACGGCTGGGTTGACCAGGTATGGAACAAGGTGAAGTCCACGGTTGTGGTGCGCCGAACCGGCCGGGACGTGAAGGGAGACAGCCCGACTGCCCTCGTGGCCCAGGCTGAAGTGACACTGGCCGATGGTGATCTTGCCGCCGCCCTTGCCCTGGTGCGCAAACTGCCGGCACTGGCGCAGAAGGCGGCCGCTGGCTGGCTGGCCAGGGCCGACCGACGGGCGGCCATCGACGCTGCTCTCGCTCGCCTCGACACCCTGATACCATCCCTCTCCGGTGAGCTTGGCAAGAGTCGGTAGGATTGGAGCGAGCATCATCATGTCCTTGTTCCTCAAGGTTCTGATCCTTCTGCTGGGTGCGGTGGCCGTTGCCGCGATTTCCGCCTGGCTGGCGGAAACGCCTGGCAGCATCACCCTCCTCTGGCGCGGCTGGCGAATTGATACATCCGTGGCTGTCCTGTCGCTGCTGGCCGTCATGCTTGTGGTGGTCAGCATGGCCCTCGCCCGGATCTGGCGCATGTTCCGACGCGCGCCGAAAGTGCTGCTGGACAATCGCGCTGCGCGTCGGCGGGAAGAAGGATATCTGGCGCTGACCCGAGGCATGGTCGCGGTCGCTGCCGGGGACGCGGCCGAGGCGCGCCGCCAGGCGAAGAAGGCCAGCGAGGTTCTTGGCCGTCCGCCAGGTGCATTGCTGATCGGCGCTCAGGCTGCACAAATGGAAGGCAAGCCTGGTGTCGCGCGGAAGTTTTACGAAGCGATGCTGGATGCTCGAGAAACAGAAGTGTTGGGCGTGCGGGGTCTGCTGATCCTGGCTGAAAAGTCCGGCGATGACGAAGCAGCTCTGGCGCTGGCCGAGAAGGCCTGCCAGCTCAATCCTCAGGCTTCCTGGGCCATCACCCGCCTGTTTCATCTTCAGATCAAGGAAAGGCGCTGGGAAGAAGCTGAGGCGACCTTGCGCGACGCAATGGCGGCTGACGCTGTCTCCCAGAATGACGGCTTGCGGCGGGATGCGGCGCTGCTGGTGCAGCTGAGCCTGATGGCCGAACGGACTGGCAACCGGCGACTCGCGCTGGAGCGGGCGCGCAAGGCGCTGAAGGCCGAGCCCGCCTTTCTGCCCGGTATCCTGCAACTGGTTGCCCTTCTCCATGCCGACGGCAGGGACCGTGCAGCAAGAAAGGCGGCGGAAAATGCCTGGCAGGTCCAGCCCCATCCGGATCTTGCCAGATTGTACCTGCAGATGGTGGGAGGTAGCGACCCCGTATCCCGCCTCAAGGCGGCTGAGACGCTGGCTGCGCTCTTCCCCGATGCGCGAGCAACGCGATTGATGATGGCGCGCGCTCTCCTGGATGCCAAATTATGGGGTCAGGCACGCAAGCATCTGGAGATCGGCGGTGGTGATACGCCCGATGCCGCTTTCTGCCGCTTGTTCGCGGAACTGGAGCAGGCCGAGCACGGTGATGCAGCGGGGGCGCGGGATTGGCTAGGTCGGATATCAGAAGCACCGCGCGCACCATCCTGGTTGTGCAGCAATTGCGGGGCTACGGCCCAGGAGTGGTCGGCATTGTGTGGCCACTGTGGCGCGTTTGAAACCCTTCGCTGGACGACGCTGCCCCGGGTCATGAGGGCCACGGAAGACGACAGCGAGGATCCCCTGGTCGAGGAAGGCGAAGGGAAGGGCGTTGCTCTGGTGCCTGGCAAGCCGGCCGTTCCGGAAGAAACGGATGTGCCCGCAAGTGATCTTGCGCTGGAAGCGCCGCGACCATAGCGAATTCCGTACGGGGTGCGGCGACGGCGCGCCAGTGAGTCGTATGCCGTTTATTGACCGATAATCATTCGATGTCTAAATGCCTGCGACCCAAGCGCGGCAGTTCGCTTTTCATGACCGCAACTGTGGGCCGATGTAGCTCAGTTGGTAGAGCAACGCATTCGTAATGCGCAGGTCGGGGGTTCAAGTCCCTCCATCGGCACCACATCCAGGTTTGACGGAGTTGGATTCCTTCCCGGCTCCGGCGTTCGATGATTCATCGATGATCGATATCGCTGAAGATCGTTTGTTGGCGCCGACATGCGGGACGGTATCGGACATGAGTCTGTTCTGACAGACACGGGCGTTGAAACTCCCCGATGGGCACGGGCACCGCTTGGTCGTCAAGCCTGGCCCGGTCGCCGATGCAACACCATCTGACTCGAAATGCATCATCTCGTCGACACCGTTGGGAAGTCGTTGCGATCGCATCAGATTGCGAAGCACTCCTGGCAGATACGAAGGTCATTCCCCGGAAGTCACCGAGACCGCCGCCTTCTCCACCCGCGCAGCGCAGAACTTGAATTCCGGGGTTTTCCCCCATGGATCGATCTGTGAATGGGTCAGCATGTTGGTGGGCGCGGAGGTGTAACAGAACGGGATGAATACCGCGCCGACCGGTACCGCCGTATCCATCCGTGCCGTCAATTCGATCGAACCGCGCCGTGTCTCAACCCGGATCGGGTCCCCCGGCGCGATGCCGATGCGCTGGATATCCGTGGGGTTGAGCGAGGCAACGGCCTCGGGCTCCAGCGTGGACAGAATACTCGCCCGGTGGGTCATTGTGCCGGTATGCCAGTGTTCCAGTTGTCGCCCGGTCGTCAGGATCATCGGGTATTCGTCATCGGGCACCTCTCCTGGCGGCTGCGGCGTGGCAGCCACAAGTCTGGCGCGACCGCTGGCCGTGGGGAATCCGTCTCCAAAGACGATGTCGCTTCCCGGCTTGTCGGGCGCGTTGCACGGATAGGTGACGGCGTTTTCGCGCTCCAGCCGATCCCACGAAATATTATCGAGAGACGGCATCACCCGAGCCATTTCCGAAAAGACGTCGACCGGCCCTCGATACGCCCAGTCCAGGCCCATGCCGCGGGCCATCTCCTGGATGATCCAGAGATCGTGGTGAGCGTCGCCTGGCAGCGCCAGAGCTTGACGGCCCATCTGCACCTGACGATTGGTGTTCGTGACTGTCCCGGTTTTCTCCGGCCAGGCCGATGCCGGCAAGACGACATCTGCATGCCAGGCGGTTTCGGTCAGGAAGATGTCTTGAACGACCAGATGATCAAGGCTCGCCAACGCAGCACGAGCATGGGCGGTATCCGGATCAGACATCGCCGGATTTTCTCCCATGATGTACATGCCGTTGATTTCTCCGGTCAGTATCGCGTTGATAATTTCCACAACCGTCAGACCCCTGTTCGGATCCAGTGCGCCGCCCCAGAGGTCCTCGATCGGCGCCCGAAGGTCTGCATTGTCGACCGGCTGATAATCAGGCAGGAACATCGGAATCAGGCCGGCATCCGAGGCCCCCTGAACATTGTTCTGGCCACGCAGGGGATGAAGACCGGTGCCCGGCCGACCCATGTGTCCGCTGATCAGCGAAAGCGCGATCAGGCAGCGGGAATTATCGGTCCCGTGGATGTGTTGAGAAATGCCCATTCCCCAGAAGATGATGGCCTTCTTTGCCGTGGCGAACTTCCGTGCAACGGTGCGCAGTTCATCGGCACTGATCCCGCAAATCGGTGCCATCTCTTCCGGTGCAAATTTCCTGATGTGGTCGACGAACGCGGCAAAGCCCTCGGTGTGCGTCTGCACATACTGCTCGTCGTAGAGCTTCTCTTCGACAATGACATTGAGAAGCGCGTTGAGCATCGCAACATCTGTGCCGCCCTTGAAACGCAACATATGGGCGGCATGACGCTCCAGGGCCTGACCACGGGGGTCGGCGACGATGAGTGTCGCACCATTTTTCGCCGCCTGTTTGAAATAGGTGGCCGCAACAGGATGGTTTTCCGCCGGATTTGCGCCAATCACGAAGATGACATCGCTTTCCAGGCAGGCCGTGAACGGCGCAGTCACGGCACTGCTGCCGATACCTTCGTTCAGCGCTGAAACCGACGTGGCATGGCATAGCCGTGTGCAGTGATCGACATTGTTGGAGCCGAATCCTGTCCGGACCAGCTTCTGAAACAGGTAGGCCTCCTCGTTTGATCCCTTGGCGGATCCGAAGCCGGCCAGTGCTTTGGGGCCCTTTTCGGCGCGGATAGCCTTCAGGCCGGAGGTCGCGCGCTCGAGCGCCTCTTCCCAAGTCGCCTCGTAAAAATAATCCAGTGGTCGCATCGGATCCATGAGGATGTCTGCAGACTTTGGCGCATCATCCTTGCGGATCAGTGGCTTTGTCAGACGTTGCGGACTGTGAGCATAGTCGAAGCCAAACCGGCCTTTCACGCACAATCGTTGTTCGTTCGCAGGTCCGTCTCTGCCCTCGACATGCAACAGCTTGCCGTCTTTCAGGTTGTAGGTGATTTGGCAGCCGACGCCGCAGTAGGGGCAGACGCTGTCCACTGTCTCGTTCGCGAACTCGTTGCGAATACCGTCTTCATCCAGCAGGTTGGCCGGCATCAGCGCCCCGGTCGGGCATGCCTGGACGCACTCGCCACATGCAACGCAGGTGCTGACGCCCATGGGGTCGCCCATGTCGAACACTATTTTCGAGCGGTTCCCGCGTAGTGCCATGCCGATCACGTCGTTTACCTGGACCTCACGGCAGGCGCGGACACACAGGTTGCAGTGAATACAGGCATCCAGATGAACGGCCATGGCAGGATGGCTGATATCAGGCGTTGGTGTTTCGCGCTCAGGCAGACGGCTGATGGTCAGGCCGATTCTGTCGGTCCAGTCCCAGAAGCGACTTTCGGGATCGCGTGCCTTCTTTCTGGCGGGCTGGTCGGCCAGCAACATCTCGAAGACCATCTTCCGCGATGCCTTTGCCCGATCGGACGCCGTGCGAACCACCATGCCGCTCGCAGGCTTTCTGATGCAGGAGGGTGCCAGGACCCGTTCGCCTTCGATTTCTACCATGCAGGCGCGGCAGTTGCCGTCTGCTCGGTATCCGGGAGCCGCCGTATGGCACAGGTGCGGGATTTCGGTGCCGTGCCGGGCAGCGACCTGCCAGATCGATTCGTCCGGTGCGGCGGTGACCGTCGCTCCATCCAGCGTGAAGGTCACATCTTTTTTCATCGGCGCTTCCACATGTACCGGGAACGGTTACGCTCAAGCGGCTT
>JAPOST010000106.1 GCA_026709535.1 Rhodospirillaceae bacterium | reverse complement strand
TGTCACATACACCCACTAGGGATAGTTCATGAACGGCATCAATCATCGGGTTGGCCCCAACATCTGGTAGCTATGTGCGCTGACCGGATAGGCACGGATCAAAGTATAGAAGTGCGGTCTGAGAATTTCTGCTGAAGATGAAGAGATGGCCGCTACACCTGACCAATGGCATGGGGCAGTAAGGTCAACCTCAAAGGTAGAAACGAGGTGCTTGATGAAACAGATTGTATTCAGTATCCGCGTGCCCGGTCCACAATGTTGTTAGGTGTCAATCCCCGGAGCGCCAGTCTATGGTTCTTGATGATCTGCGCCGCTGCCGTTTCCGGATTGGTGATGCCAGCGTTATGAGGCGTGATCCGGATCTTTGGATGGGTCCAGAATGGGTGGTGCTTCGGCAACGGTTCTTGCCGAAAGACGTCCAACTTGGCGAAGCTCAACTTGTCGGAATCAAGCGCGGCTATCAGGTCTTCTTCTACCACATGCCCGCCGCGCGCGACATTGATGATGCCGCCGCCGTCGGGCATCATGTTGAACGTGCTGGCACACAATATTCCCTCTGTATCAGGCGTCAGCGGCAATAAACAGACAATGAATTCGGAATGTTGCATGAAATGGCGGAATCCGTCCTTGTCATGGAAGCTGGGCACGCTAGGCACGTTTTTTGGGGACCGGCTCCAGCCCGCGACATCAAAGCCGATGGATTTCAGCTTCATGGCCGTATCGGCGCCGATTTTGCCCATACCCATGATCCCAATCCGGCGAGAGCTGGCGGCCGGATACGGTATCGGTTTCCAGAGACGCTCGGCCTGATACCGGTCGTACCGATCCGCCTCGCGGTGATAATGCAGGATACTGTGAACGCAGTATTCGCTCATCCGGGTAACGAGATCGGGATCGACGATGCGAGCGATCGGCACGCCTTCCGGCAGATCCTCGTGTTTGAGGATGTGGTCCACGCCCATACCCAAGGAATGGATGAGCTTGAGTTTGGGCAGGCTTGCCAAAAGGCCCGAAGGCGGATCCCATACCAAGGCTGTAGTGATGTCGTCGATGTCCCCAATTTCGTCTGGATACAGGCGTACGTCGATGTCTCGCTGTTCCTGGTCCAGAGTTTTCTTCCATTGGGAGAAATAGGGGCTGATGTCCGTCCACGAGGACGCAAGGAGTATGCTCATTGGCGCGCGGCTCCAGATTGCTGGCTACGGGCTTGTTCCACAGAAAGAGTCTCGGGCTCGACACAGAAAAATCTGGTGGTGGCCAGCGCCTCTCAACCATGCTGTTCTGGATTGCCGCGCGATACGATGGCTTGGTAGCGTGCATTGCATATTGGTAGTCGCCCCGACCCTTGAACGTTCGCAGTGGGTGCCAGCAGGGTTGTTGCGTGACTAGTGTCATCGGCTGACATTGTTGGCCTTGGGCAGACAACAATTCCACAACTGATGATGACAGGTTAGCTGCCCGCCCTGTCCGTCAGTGCAAAGAGTAGCGAAAGTCTGGCAAACTTCAAAATCGGTCTGACAATCTCTCTCGGAGAGAAGGCGAATGATGCTTGCTTCCCCCAAGAGAAATCAGCGGTGATCTAACATGAACGATAGACTGGTCACTTCTCCTTAATATTCCAAGCCTTGCGTTACCCGGTGACGACGCCCGTTTCGTCGGCTTTGAAGTCGAAAGCAGCATCCATCAGGACTTGGGTGTAGGGGGCCTGCGGATTGTCCAGTACCTCAATGGCCGGGCCCTGTTCCACCACCTTGCCATCGCGCATAACAATCACATGATGGCTCATCGCTCGGACGACTTTCAGGTCGTGGCTGATGAACAGGTAAGCCAGATTGTGGTCGTGTTGAAGCCGGTGCAACAGATCAATGATTTGACTCTGCACCGACCGATCCAGGGCGGAAGTCGGCTCGTCCAACACGACTACGTTGGGTTTCAGGACCATGGCGCGGGCGATTGATATGCGCTGACGCTGCCCTCCGGAGAATTCATGCGGATAGCGGTGCCGTGTTTCTGGATCAAGCCCGGTTTCGGCCAGAGCTTCAATCACTGCCTTTTCTCGTTCGTCAGGGGAACCGATTCCGTGTATCTTGAGGCCCTCCTCGACAATTTCTCCAACGGAAAGACGCGGGCTCAAACTTCCGAATGGATCTTGGAAGACGATCTGCATTTCGCGGCGGAGTGGCCGGAGTGCCTTCCAACCCAGACCCTGGATGTTCTGGCCTTGATATATAATCGAGCCCCGACTGGAGATAAGGCGCAGAAGGCCGAGACCCATCGACGTCTTGCCGGAGCCGCTTTCGCCGACGATCCCGACGGCCTCACCATATCTTATCTTGAAAGTGACGTTGTCGACCGCCTTCACGTGACCGACCGTCCGTCGGAAAACGCCAGACTTGATTGGATACCAAACCTTGAAATCTTTGGCGCTGAGAATTTCTTTGGCGTCATTGGGCACTGCAGGCGGGGCGCCCTTCAGTTCCGACGCTAGCAATCGCCGGGTATATTCGTGCTGAGGGTTTCCAAAGACTGATTGCACGGTGCCCTGCTCCACGATTTCGCCAAGGCGCATGACGGCTACACGGTCAGCAAAATGTTCCACGACGCCCAGATCGTGGGTAATGAACAGGATCCCCATCCCCATTTCCGCCTGCAAGTCTTTCAGCAGTTTGAGGATTTGAGCCTGAATTGTGACATCGACGGCGGTTGTCGGTTCGTCGGCGATCAGCAAGTCCGGCTCGTTGGCCAGCGCCATCGCAATCATGATCCGTTGGCGTTGCCCTCCCGACAGTTCGTGCGGGAAAGAACTCAAACGGCGCTCGGCATCCCTGATGCCGACCTTGTCAAGTAAATCCAGCGTTCGCCTGCGGGCGGCGCTCTTAAGCATGCCCTTGTGGAGGCGCAGGACTTCGTTGATCTGCTTTTCGACCGTGTGGAGCGGGTTCAGGGCGGTGAGAGGCTCTTGGAATATCATCGAAATCCGATTTCCCCGGATCTTGCGCAGGATCGGCTGCGGCGCGCCGATCAATTCGTGGTCCTGGTAGACGATGCGACCGCTCGGATGGCTGGCTTGGGGGTAGGGTAGCAACTGGAGGATCGACAGTGCCGAGACCGACTTGCCGGAGCCGCTTTCTCCTACGATCGCCAAGGTCTCTCCCCTGTCGACGTAAAACGAGATGCCCTTCACTGCATGCAGCGGCCCATTGGGCGTGCTGAAATCAACCTGCAGATTATCAACGCTGAGGAGACGGTCGCCGATCATACTGCGCTTCACTGGACGGAAGCGCCGCGCAGGGCGGGCTTGGTCAGGGCTGAGTCCGAATTCTCTTCCGGCGGTGGCGCAGCAGCAGCGATGCTCTTGCGCGGGTCGAAGGCATCGCGTACGGCTTCACCGATAAAGACCAACAGACTGAGCAGAATCGCTAGCACGACAAAGGCCGTAATGCCCAGCCACGGCGCTTCGATGTTTGATCGGCCCTGCTTCAAAAGCTCACCGAGGCTCGGCGAGCCAGGCGGCAGCCCGTAACCCAGAAAATCGAGCGACGTGAGCGCGACAATGGAGCTCGATAAAACAAAAGGCATGAAGGTCAGTGTTGCGACCATCGCATTCGGCAGCAGATGCTTGAACATGATCGTTGCATTGCTTGCGCCCAAGGCGCGCGCTGCCCGCACGTAATCGAAATTGCGAGCCCGCAGAAACTCGGCCCGGACGACGCCAACCAGCGACATCCAGCTGAAAAGCAACAGAATGATCAACAACCACCAGAAGTTTGGCTCGATGATCGCGGACAGGATGATCAGCAGATACAGAATCGGGACCGATTCCCAGATCTCGATAAATCTCTGCAAGGACAGATCCGTCCATCCGCCGAAATAACCTTGGACTGCGCCCATGAAGACGCCGATGACAGTGCTGAGTGACGTCAGGATCAGACCGAACAAAACCGATAATCGAAACCCGTAGATGATTCGTGCAGTAATATCCCGAGCTTGGTCATCGGTTCCTAGCCAATTGCCATCCGAGGGCGCTGTTGGCGAGGGTTTCGGCAGGCCAATCACTTGGGTGTCGTAGCGGTAAGGTATCAACGGCCAGACCATCCATCCCCTTTCGCGGATTTTCTTTTGCACAAAGGGGTCGGTGTAGTCGGCTTCGGTCTCAAATTCGCCGCCGAACGTCTTTTCGGCGTAGCGGTTGATCGATGATAGATACAATCCGCCATCATACCAGACGATTATGGGCCTATCGTTAGCGATCAATTCCGCAAACAGACTCAGCACGAAAAGGGTTGCAAAGATCCAAAGCGACCAATATCCGCGCCTGTTGGCCTTGAAGTTGGTGATGCGGCGCGCGGTGACCGGTGTTATCCCCCACCAAAGAAATTTTTCCTTTCGGGTTGCCAAAAGGCTCACGTAAGCACCTTCATGCCTGCCGCGACTCGAAGTCAATGCGGGGATCGACCCAGATGTAGGTCAGGTCGGTGATCAGCTTTACCGACAAACCTATAAGCGAGAAGAAGAACAGGGTTGCAAAGACGATGGGGTAGTCACGGTTTACGATCGCCTCAAAACCCAAGAGACCCAGACCGTCCAGATTGAATATCACCTCAATCAGCAGCGATCCCGTAAACAGGATGCCAATGAATGCACTGGGAAATCCTGCGATGACAATCAGCATCGCATTCCGGAAGATATGGCCGTAAAGGACTCTCCGTTCGCCCACACCCTTGGCCCGGGCGGTCATGACATACTGTTTGTTGATTTCTTCCAGGAAACTGTTTTTGGTAAGAAGCGTAAGCGCGGCGAAGCCGCTGATTACCATCGCGAATACCGGCAAGGTAATGTGCCACAAATAATCCAACACTTGCTCTACCGTGGACATCTCGCTGAAGTTTTCTGACACCAGTCCCCTCAACGGAAACCACTGGAATATCGAACCGGTCGCAAAGACGATCACAAGCAGAATGGCAAACAGGAAACTGGGAATTGCGTTCGCAACCACGACAATCCCACTAGTCCAGACGTCGAAGGCCGACCCATCGCGCATTGCCTTGCGGATTCCGAGCGGGATACAAACCAGATAGATAATCAGTGTCGTCCACAAACCTAGGGATATGGAAACCGGCAGCTTTTCAATCACCAGATCGACGACGGGCCGGTTCTTGAAAAAACTTTGGCCGAAATCGAAGGTTGCATAGCCGGCGATCATCAACAGGAAGCGCTCAACCGGGGGCTTGTCCATGTTGAGTTGCTTGCGCAGTTTTTTTAGCAAATCCGGATCAAGGCCGCGTCCTGCGCGCGACTGCTCTGCTCGTCCCTGCTGCTGGCCCAAACCGGTTTCCTGTCCCCGGGACGCACCTGTCCTCTCGGCAACTTGGTCTCCCCCCTGTCGCAAGTTTGCGATCAATTGCTCAATCGGGCCACCGGGGGCCATATTGATGACCAAGAAGTTGACGACCATGATCCCTAACAGGGTCGGAATGATCAGTAGCAGTCGTCGGATCACATAGGCGAGCATCGGCGGGTTGCTACTTGAGGCTCGAGATCCGGCCACGCAGTTTCGCCGCCTTTTCCGGATCGACCCACCAGTTCATCACGTTGACCCCACTGATCGTCGGTTTGTCCGGGTAGCCGAACTTGTTCCAGAACACGACCCGGTTATAGGGAATATGCCAGTTCGGGATCACGAAATGCAGGCTGAGCAAAAAGCGGTCCAGCGCCCGCGTGCGCAAGACTAAACTTTTCCGATCCGGCGCGGCGATTAACTGCTCGACGAGTGAATCGACCGCCCTGTTTCGGAGACCGGCCCAGTTCTGGCTGCCAGGGCGTTCCGCAGCGCTGCTGCTCCAGAAACCACGTTGTTCGTTTCCCGGCGATAGCGACTGGCCCCAGCCTAGGACAACGACGTCAAAATCAAACTTGCGCACGCGATTGACGAACTGGGAGAAATCGACCAGTCGGACCCGCATGTCCACGCCGAGGCGTCTGAGGTTGCGCTTTAGCGGCAAGACGATCCGTTCGAACGCCGGCGAGCGGAGCAGCAGTTCGAAGCGAAGGGGTGCTCCGGTCTTTGCATGCACCAGCTTGAAATCGCGGACCACCCATCCTGCCTGCTTCAGCAAACGGAATGCCTCGTGCAGGCCAGGGCGAATATTGCTGTCCTTGTAGACCGGGAGGGTGTAGGGCATGGAGAACAGCCGATCCGGCACGTCATTCGGGAAGCGCTTTTTCAAGTTTTGCAGTATCATCAGGACTTCGCTGGCTGGTTTGCCCTTCCGGGCCGCGAGTTCCGAATTGTCGAAGAAGCTCCGAGTGCGCTTGTACTGACCGAAGAAAAGATTTCTGTTGGTCCAGTCGAAGTCGAAGGCGTAGACCAAGGCGCGCCGGACTCGCCAGTCCTTGAACACAGGTCTGCGCATATTGTAAACGAAGGCCTGCATGCCGCTAGGTTGACCATTCGGGAATTTCTTCTGGATCAACTGCCCTTCGCGCTTGGCTTTGATGTCGTAGGCCCGCGCCCAAGCGGATGCCGTATTTTCCGCGCGATAGTCGAATTGGCCCGCCTTCAGGGCTTCGCGCATCACCGATGAATCGAAAAAATACTCATACCGGATCAGGTCGAAGTTGCCGTAGCCGACATTCGCGGGCAGATCGCGGGCCCAGTAATTCTTGACCCGCACATATTCGATCCTCCGTCCGGGGGAAACCTTGCTGATTCTGTAGGGCCCGCTGCCCAGCGGCGGTTTCAACGAAAACTTCGTGAAATCATGCTTGGCCCAGTAGTGCTTTGGCAGGATGACCAGATCTCCCGCAATGATCAGGGGCAGTTCGCGGTTCTTGCTCTTGCGAAAGCTGAATTTCACGGTTTGTGGCCCCGTCTTTTCCATCTTCGCGACGTCGCGGAAGTAATAGCGAAAGAAGGGGCGCCCCTTGGTGCGCAGGACATTCATTGAGAAGATCACGTCCTCAACGGTGACCTGCCGGCCATCGTGCCAGCGCGCCTGGGGATTGAGTGTGAACTCCACCCAGGAACGGTCCTTCGGATAGCGAAGTTGTTCAGCAAGCAGTGGATAAAGCGTGTAGGGCTCATCCTCTGCTTTTTTCATCAATGTATCGTAGATCAGCGTCGCTCCACTCGCGGGCGCGCCTTTGATGATGAATGGATTCAGACTATCGAACGTACCCTGTAGCGCTAGCCAAAGCTTGCCGCCCTTCAGCGCGTCGGGGTTAACGTAGTCGAAGTTTCTGAAATCAGCCGGATATTTGGCCGAGCCATGCATGGCAATGGCGTGGCTGGTGACGACATCAGGTATCGTTGCCGCTGCATGACTGCGGGCGGCGGCCAACGACGCCAACAGTGCAAAGCAGATGACAACACGGCGCATGACGCCATTGGCATGATGTCAGCGGACAAAGTAAAGGGGCCATTAAGCACTCACAGATCATAGTTCGATCATTTTGCGTGTGGCGCGACAAACAGGATGAGCCTCTAGCATCAATCAGGATGAGACGAGGATCACCAGCCTGGAAGGGAAGGCTTCTCCCCACAAGTGGCACCTTTTTCCCGGGCCCTGTCCTGCGGTGACAGTGCCTTTCCATCTGCCGCTTCCGGGCCCGCGGCGCTTCGGACAGCCTTCGGCAGACGTCCCCCCAATCGGCGCGCATCTCCGCAGGCGGCAGGGCAGGTTCGATCGCCCGCGCGATCTGGCCGCGAACCACGGCGAACTCGCGCCAAGGGCCTGGACTGCGGCAGGATCGTGATGCCGAACCATTCCACCGTCTTCGCCGAGACCTGATGCATCCCAATCTGCATGGCTGCCCGATTCGCACGGAATCGGCCCCGGCGCGGGCATCTCCCGTCCCACGACCGCCCGGGAACCTTCGAGAC
This sequence comes from Rhodospirillaceae bacterium, assembly GCA_026709535.1. Taxonomy (GTDB): domain Bacteria; phylum Pseudomonadota; class Alphaproteobacteria; order Bin65; family Bin65; genus Bin65. Next base: position 30,734 of record JAPOST010000106.1, on the reverse strand, counting down.
CCGGCATCGGCCCTGCAGCCTGCGCAGTGCACGGCGACGAACCTGTGGTGCGTCTCGCCCGGCGGGCCGACATCCCCTTGAAAGCGGTGCCGGGCTGCCGATACGAACGCTCCCACGGACAGGGGGCCGTCTGCCTGGATGTTGTGGACCCAGCACCCCGTTCATACCGGAGGAACGGCCCATATCCAGCCCGCCGTCAAAAAGCCCGTCTCCCGGAAAAAAACAGCGCCACCGAAGCAGCCTGAAAAAAGCTCTATTTACTGGAATTCTTGTTTCTAGATCATTGCGCAGGTGGCGACCAAGCCCAGAATACAGAAAAGCATCAGCATGAACATCCAAGGCATGGCTTACCTGACTGTCAAATCTAGTGATGCGTGGGTCAGAACTTCGTGTCCCGTCTCCGTGACAGCAACCGTCTGGCCGCTTGTCATCGCCAAGCCTGCGTCCGAATCGAAGATGATGACGTGAATGAAAAACACCATGCCTGGTGCCGCTTCGACAGGATTGCCATGGAAGAACATGGGCCAGTCCATCCAATTCGGCGCATATGTTGTTCCCAGAGAATATCCGCAAGCATTCAAACGATGTTTCTGCATGCCGGCAGCATCAATTACGCGCGCATGCGCGTCAAACACTTCGCCGATCGGCCGCCCGGGGCGAAGGGCATCCTTCGCCGCTCCAAGCGAGTCGAGAGCCACCTTGTGCATGTCGATCTGGCGGGATGGTGGTGGGCCGATACTTAGGGTTCGCATCAGGCAGGCATGGTAGCGCCGATAAGTTCCTGCGAATTCGAGCGTCAGTTGATCCTGCGCATCCAGATAACGTCGGCCTGTGAAGTACCTGCACAGCAAGGCTTGCGGACCGGAACCAATGATAAATTCGTTGCCGGGGTAGTCGCCGCCGCCCCGAAAGACGGCACTCTGCATGTCGGCTAGGATATCTCCTTCGAAGGCGTTTGGGCTGGCGGCGGCGACGGCGGCTTGCCAGGCCGCATCGGCCAGACAGCCTGCTTGACGCACATAGGTCATCTCGGCAGGGCTTTTGATGAGCCGTAGGCGGCTGACTAGCCAGGAAGCGTCTTCAAGCATACAGAAATCGCTCAGGGAGGCTTCTACTGCGCGGCCATTGCTTGCCGTCAGGCCATAGGCTTCCCATTCGATTCCCAGTTGTTTGTTGCGGCAACCCAATTCATCCAGCAAATCGCGAAGCTGGACTGCTGGCGAAATATCGGGTCTGTCAACCCAGATGCGGATATCTTCGATGACAGAGGTCTGTTGCGCCTGCCGCAGGTCTGGCGCGCGGGTCAGCAGCGCCATACGACCGTCGACCCCTAGATACAAGCACTGGAAATAGACGTAGCCGAAAGTGTCGTACCCGGTCAGCCAGAACATCGATTCCTGGCGAAAGCAGAGCAGGCCGTCCAGGCGAGCCGCCGCCATTGATTGGCATGTTCGCCGTCGTCGGTCTGCCAGTTCTTCTTTAGTGAAATGCAGAGGCAAAAGACCTACTCCGCCAGACAGATCGCGGAAATGTTCCGCCCATACCGGTTTTCGCCCTGATGGGTGTTGAAGCGATAGCTGAAAAGCTTGTCGGCGTTTGGATACGTATCCGTTTCGGTATCGAACACGGCGTCGACGCCAACTTGGATCAACCGATCGACAATGTAGCCGCCCAGATCGAACTGGAAGTATCCGTTACGCGCCGCCGGCTTAAAAAAACGCTCGTTGTCAGGCGCCTGTTGCAGGAATGGCGATGGAAATTCCGGACCGACTTCGTAGGATTTCTGACGAATACAAGGGCCAAGCGCCGCCTGGATTCGGCCTCGCGCTGCGCCCAACGTCTCCATGGCCTTGACCGTGTTCTGCAAGACGCCGCCTAACGCGCCCTTCCAACCACTGTGCGCAGCGCCAACGATGCGGGCATCGACATCGGCAAATAGAACGGGGCCGCAGTCCGCCGTCAGGACTCCCAGGGCAATCCCTGGTACGGCGGTGACCATGGCGTCGCATCGCGGCCGTTTCTGCTGGGTCCAAGGCGCGTCGACTCTGGCGACGAGGTTGCTGAAGATCTGAAACGCCGAGACCAGATCAGGCTCTCCGACCCCCAGCGCAGCGGCTACTCGCCGCCGGTTCTCCTTGATTGCTGCCGGGTCATCGCCGGAGCCGGGGTCGGCATTCAGCGACTCGTAAATGCCGCTGCTGACGCCGCCCCGATTGCCGAAGAAGCCATAGCGGATTCCCGGCAAGCCATCCAGATTCGACGCCGATGCAACAGTGAGACTCATGAGGAAAATCCAGGCAGTGATCCAGAAGAGGGCGCGGCAATTGCCAGCACCTTGAATATCTTGCCCATCCTGTCGGGATCAAGCAGCCGGTCAATCGCCTGATCAACGACAGCCGCACGTTTGGCATCAGCGACTTTGGTCAACGCCGTCCGACGCGTTTCAACGCCGAGGGCGTGCAGAAACGGCCCCATGCCGACAGGCCCCTGTACGATCGCCCCTGCTGACCTCGCCACCTGTCGCACGGCGCGAAAATCCACGTCGACGGTCAGGTCCGAGTCGCCAGCGTTGGTGAGAGGGTTGATGATGCGATGGCTTCGGATACCGCGCAGCGTTGAATGGCCGAAGGGACTGTTTTCACCATAATCGATCAGCAGCGCCGCGCCGTGATGCTGGGCGATCCGTGTCGCGATTTCTCTGACAAAAGAGAGAACGCCGGGCTGCACTTCATGGATATCGCCAACTGCAGCTTCATTCGGCAAGCCAAGACCGTTAGCGGCTGCCGACGTAGCGGGAGCGGTGCCGGGTATGAACAGAAGTTGGTTTTCGGCGTCAAGGCCAATCATCCGCTCGCGCCAGCCATCCGCTGTGTAGATGAATTGAGTAACCGGCAAGGCGTCGAGAAATTCGTTGGCGATCAGGAAAAGCGGTCCCTCAGGAAGATCCTCCACGCTGTCGTGCCAGGTCGGTGCCAAGGGTGACAACGCTTCTGCCTGCTGGGCGCGCAGCGTTTCGCTGCTTTCTACCAAATGGAGCGTGGTAGACGCCTCGAAGTCCGGAAGCGCCTGTCGAATCGCGCGTAACGCGTCGGACAGCAGCACGCCCCGACCCGGTCCAGCTTCGCACATGATGCTGTTTCCCGGCCGTTGTGCTCCAGCCCAGACTGTCGCCATCCACAAGCCGATCAACTCGCCGAACACTTGGCTGACTTCAGGCGCCGTAACGAAATCTCCGGCGAGTCCGATGGGCGCTGCCTGCCTGTAGTAGCCATACCTGGGGTGCTGCAGCGCCAACGTCATATATAGCGATACCGGCATCGGACCATCTTGCGTGATCAAACGCCGAATCAGCCTGTCAAGCGGTGTCACCCGTTCTCCTGTGCGCCGACTGCTGCCTTGCGGCGCGCCCGCCAGATCATCCAGATGCCGAAGGCGATCAGAGGCAGCGACAATAGTTGGCCCATGGTAATACAGCCGAACAGAAAGCCGCCGTTCGGGAGGAACGCATCAGGCTGGCGGAAATATTCCACAAAGGAGCGAGCCAGACCGTAACCAATGCAGAAGACGCCAGCGAGTTCTCCAGGGCGGTTAAGCGCCCGGGTGCGATGACGCCACAGATTGATGACAATCAGCAGAAGCAGTCCTTCAAGGATCGCTTCGTAAAGCTGGGACGGATGGCGCGGCAAGGGCCCGCCAGTCGGGAAGACCATAGCCCACGGCACGTCGCTCACCCGGCCCCAAAGCTCGCCGTTTATGAAGTTTGCCAGCCGTCCGAGTAACAGGCCCATGGGCGCGGCGCACGCTACCAGATCGCCGACCGAGTAAATGTTGATACCGCGGCGACGGCAAAACAGGATGATGGCCAGCACCACGCCTATCAGGCCGCCGTGAAAGGCCATCCCGCCCTGCCACAAGGTCAGGATACGCTCGATATTGGCGAAATAGAAATCCGGCTTGTAGAAAACGACATAGCCGAGCCTGCCGCCGACAATGACGCCCAGCGTGCTCCAGAACAGCAGATCGTCGACTGCCTTGTCATCCATTATCCTAGCCGCCGCCGTCTGGTTACGGACCAAGCGGCGAACGAACCACCAAGCAAAAACCAAACTGCCAACATATGCCAAGGCGTACCAGCGAATGGCGATCGGGCCTATTTCAACCAAGACCGGGTTGATCTGGGGGTAGCGAATGGCCAAGAGCATCGGATCCATGTCAGGCTACCTGTATGGATCGTCGGCCATCAGGTACCGGGTCACGTAATCCCGCACCCCGTCTTCCAACTCGGTAGGTGGTTGATTGAACCCCGCAGCACGAAGCCGGGTCATGTCGGCTTGGGTGAAGTACTGGTACCGGTCGCGGATTTCGACCGGTGTATCGACATATTCGATTTCGGGCTCGCGGCCTATGGCGGCGAACACTGCATTGGCAAGTGCCAAGAAGTTTCGCGCCTTGCCCGACCCCATGTTGAAGAGGCCTGACACATCGGGGTGATCAAACAACCAGAGCATCCCCGCGATGCAATCATCTACTGACACGAAATCGCGCATTTGGCCACCATCTTCATACTCGGGGCGATGCGAACGGAACAAGCGGGCTGGTTTGCCCGCTGCCAGTCTAGAGAAGATCTGGGCGGCCACGCTTTTCATTGGCCCTTTGTGATATTCGTTTGGGCCGTACACGTTGAAGAATCTAATGCCTGCCCATTGCGGCGGCCGGCCGAGAGCATTGGTCTGAACTTGCCGCGCGACCAACCGATCGAAGGCCAGTTTGCTCCAACCATAGGGATTGAGCGGACGCAACTTGCCTAGCGCCATTGGCGAACAGTGATCTGCAAAACCCTGAGTTCCGTCGCCATAGGTCGCGGCCGAGGAGGCATAGATGAAACGACAATCGTTTTCCGCGCACCACGACCAGAGGTATTGCGGCAGCGCGATATTGGTTCGGGCAATCAGATCCGCATCGGTCTCGGTCGTCGACGAAACCGCGCCCATGTGGAAGATCGCCTTCAGGCTTGTCTTGACGTCGTGCCGCTCCAGAAACGCCCGCAGATCTTCCGGCATCACGATTTCGGCCAACTCGCGCTTCGCAATGTTGCGCCACTTGCCGTCCCGGCCAAGCCAATCGCACACCACGAGATCATGAAGACCACGCGTTTCCAGTGCCGCCAGCAGATTGGAGCCAATAAAGCCGGCACCGCCGGTGACTAGAATCATAAGACAATTATACGGTTGGGCGGTAACGTTCGGGATTGGGCAAATCCGCCGGATTGCGTATTAAGGGGCCATGCTGCGTTTTCTCGCCCCGTTCCTGTTTCTGGCGTCTGTCGCCACATCTGCCCAAGCGCTTGTCGGCAAGAACGGCGTCATCTTTGCCGCCGCAAGCCTGAAGGGCCCGCTGGACAAGGCAGTGGCGCTGCTGGTGCGGGAAGGGCGCTGCGTCGCACCGGGCGCCACCATCCGCATTTCCTATGCATCCAGCGGTATCCTTGCAAGACAGATCCAGCAAGGCGCGCCGGCTGATCTGTTCATCTCGGCTGACCGGCGTTGGATTGACTTTCTTGTCGAGCGCGGCCGCCTCCAGGTCGAAGGCCGGGCAAAAGCAGTGCTGCTAACGAACCAGCTGGTTGTCATTGGCGCGAGGTCTGTTGCCCGGACGACGACATTGCACCCGGAATCGGCGATCGCCGAGCGCCTTCGTATAGAACGATTTGCCATTGGTGATCCGGGCCACGTGCCCGCAGGCCGCTATGCACGGGCGGCATTGCGGGAAATGGGGCTGTGGAAGAATCTGCAGCCCAAGGCGATCCTGACGGCCAATGTCCGGATTGCCCTGTCCTACGTGGCGCGTCGCGAAGCGCCGCTGGGCATCGTTTACCGGACTGATGCCGCCGCGGACCCTCGTGTGCAGACGATTGCACGGTTTCCGGCCGGCAGCCACCCGCCGATTCGTTACATAGGCGCAGTAGTGAGAGGCGGTAGCGTTCGGTGTGCGGGTGTCTGGTTAAAGGGCTTGATGGGGCCGGAGGCCCGCCGCATCTTCCAGGCTGCCGGTTACGGCGCCCCAGACGCTCGATAGCACGCATGTTGAGCGACGCCGAAACCGATGCCCTGTTGCTGAGTCTGAGTGTGGCGTTCTGGAGTCTGGTCGTTACGCTGCCGCTGGCCGTTGCCCTCGCCTGGGTGCTGGCCAGGCGGGAGTTTCCCGGTAAAATGCTGGTCAATTCATTCCTGACATTGCCTCTGGTTCTGCCGCCGGTCGTGACTGGTTTTGTCTTGCTGATTCTGTTGGGCAAGCAAGGTTGGATCGGCGTCTGGCTGGACCGCTGGTTCGGCATCGAAATCGCCTTTCGCTGGACCGGTGCGGTTGTCGCGGCCTCCGTGATGGCGTTTCCGCTCATCGTCCGGCCGATACGTCTGTCCTTTGAGGCTGTCGATCCAAGACTGGAGCAGGCCGCCGCCACCTTGGGTGCCAGACATTGGCGGCGGTTCCTGACTGTCAGCCTGCCGCTCGCCCAGCCCGGCATCATTGCCGGGGCCGTGTTGGGTTTCGCCAAGGCGCTAGGCGAATTTGGCGCCACGATCACGCTGGTTTCCAATATTCCTGGCGAAACGCAGACATTGTCGCTGGCCGTTTATTCGTTGCTGCAGGTGCCGGGCCAGGAAAATGCCGTGCTGCGCCTCACTGTCATTGCCATCGGCATTTCGGTGCTGGCGGTCGTCATCGCCGAAATCCTTGCCCAGCGGACGCGTCGGCGGATCCGGCCTGACCAGGCCAACGATGCTTGATATCGCCATTGTCAAGCGTCTTGGCGCTTTGCAACTGGATATCTGCTTTGCGTCCAACCTAGGAGTCACCGCGCTGTTCGGACGATCGGGCGCCGGGAAGACAAGCACAGTGCAGATTGTTGCCGGACTGCTGCGTCCTGACTACGGAAGAATTGCGCTCGGCGACCGTGTCCTGTTCGACTCTAGGCAGAAGGTCGATCTGTCGGCGCCGGAACGTAGAGTCGGCGTTGTCTTTCAGGAAGGCCGGCTGTTCCCGCATATGAGCGTCCGCCGCAACCTGCTCTACGCCCATGCGGCCCGTCAGAATCCCGAATTCGAGCGTATTGTCGATCTCTTGGGATTGGGTGATCTGATTCAACGGAAGCCGTCCACATTGTCGGGTGGAGAGCAGCAGCGGGTGGCTATCGGGCGGGCCTTGCTGTCCGCTCCCGACATCCTGTTGATGGACGAGCCTCTTGCCTCTCTCGACGCGGCGCGCAAGGCAGAAATCCTGCCCTATGTCGAACGCCTGCGGGACGAAGCCGGATTGCCGATCCTGTATGTCAGCCACCAGATCGAGGAGGTCGCCCGCCTCGCCGACACGGTCGTGCTGTTGTCCGACGGAAAGGTCCTGGCGACCGGGACGGTAGATGAAGTGTTCTCGCGACCCGACCTCATGCCGATGACCGGTCGTTTTCAGGCCGGCTCTGTCCTGACAGCGGCAGTGACATGCCATGACGCCGACCGCAAGATGAGCCGCCTCGTTTTCCCGGGCGGCGCTCTCATCGTGCCATCCATTCCGCTGCCGGAAGGTCGTCAGGTTCGCGTTCGAATTCGTGCCCGGGATGTTTCTCTCGCACTCGACCGACCGAAAGACATCAGCATCCGGAACATCCTGGCCGGTACGGTGGAAAGCCTGACCGATACCGAAGACCCGTTTCGAACCGTCATCGTGAAAGTTTCCGACGAGGCTGGCGAAAACCGCATCGCCGCGACCGTGACGGCCAGCGCGGTCGCCGATCTGGATCTCATCCCCGGAAAGTCGGTTTTTGCCCTGATCAAGTCCGTCGCCATGGATCGCCGCAGCATGGCTCTGCCGCCTCGGGACGATATCGTAGCTTGAGATGGCACGCCGTTGCCTGGACGATGCCCGCGCACCATCTTTACCTCAGTGCCGGAAGGAGAACGCATCATGCAGTCCAACAAGAGGTTGCTCGATGATTTCGCGCGGATGACGACGGGCATGCTGGGCGTCGCCGCTGGCGTTCGCACCGAGATCGAAGCGAACGTGAAAGCGCGCCTGCAGGAATTGCTGGCTGATATGGACCTTGTCACTCGTGAAGAGTTCGATGTGGTCCGCCTCATGGCGGCCAGGGCACGCGACGAACAGGAAGCCCTGACGGTGCAGTTGGCTGAAGCTCTTGCCCGATTGGAAAAACTTGAAAAGCCAGCCCGCGGGGGCAGGAAAGGCTCCCGTGTCAAGGCAGCATAGGCGCCCCGGGATTCGAATCTTTTCGCGCCCTTAGTTCGACGACGGGGGACGGCTCAGGACTAAGGCTGGGCGGTGTTCGTCGAATCAATATCTGGTGCAATACCCGAAAACCGACAATAAATCTTGTTGCCAGCTTGCCTTTGAAGTGGCAGACTCCGCGCCAGATAGCATGCGGTTGTCGTGATTCCACACATTATTGGCAGCCATCTGCATGAAATTCCGTCTCCCGTGACGGGTCTCGCTCGTATCCACGCTTCCGGTCCGGTGTTATCGCGAAGCTGCTAGAGGAGAGTGAATCATGTCTGGCATCGCGCTTGATACTTGGAAGACCCCGAACCCGCTTGACATGCTGGAAGAAATCGTCAACGCCAACGAGTGGATCTTCGAACGCAACAGCGACGACGAAATGGCGGTCGAATATCCCGGTCACTGGTGCGGCTATCATATGCACTTTGTCTGGAGCGCACATTTGAATGCAGTGCATCTGTCCTGCTTCATGGACATGCGCATCCCGAAGAAAAAGCTGGATGACATTTCGCAGTTGCTGTTGATGATCAATAACAAGCTGTGGCTGGGTTCCTTCGTGGTGCCGGAAGATGACTCGAATCCGGTCTTCCGTCACACAGTCCTGTTGCGCGGCCATCAGGGCGCCAGCGTCGAACAGCTTGAAGATCTGGTTGACATCGCGCTCACCGAATGCGAGCGATTTTATCCCGCCTTTCAGTTCGTGACCTGGGGCGGAAAAAGCGCCAAGGAAGCTGTGGCAGCATCCCTTCTGGATACCGTCGGAGAAGCATAAGGAACTCTATCCATGGACTTTGCCGCAGCGCGTCTGATGCTTGTTGGCTGCGGAAAAATGGGAACTGCCCTGCTGTGCGGCTGGATTGCTGGCGGCGCAAACCCCGCCAACGTCATTGTGGTGGAACCTTCGAAAGACGCAATGGCGGCGTTTGCCGATGATCGGTGCGCCCCGTTTGTCGAAAGGCCAGAAAACGTTCCTGATACATTCCATCCTGATGTCATCATCTTGGCGGTGAAGCCGCAATTGATGGGAGCGGTGGCGCCAGCTTACACTAGGTATTCGAATACGGGAGTTGTCTTCCTCTCGATCGCAGCCGGAACAACTATCGGCTTTCTTGAAAAGGCCCTGTCCGCAGCGGCGCCCATCATCCGGTCCATGCCGAACACGCCGGCCGCCGTTGGCCGGGGCGTTACCGCTGCCATATGTAACGCCTACGTCCGGCAGCCTCACCGGGTTCTGTGCGAGCAGTTGTTGCGATCGATCGGGGATGTCGTCTGGATCACTGACGAGGCCGATATTGATGCCGTTACAGCGGTCTCCGGCAGCGGGCCGGCTTATGTCTTTCATCTGGTTGAAGCCATGACGACGGCGGGTATTGCCGAGGGTTTGTCGCCTGAAGTGGCCAGCAGGCTGGCTCGCGCGACGGTGGCTGGTGCCGGGGAACTGCTGCATCAATCGCCGGAGTCTGCTTCCACCTTGCGAGATAACGTGACCAGTCGGAGAGGCACAACCGCTGCCGCGCTGGAAGTGCTGATGGCCGACAACGGATTGAGCGCTCTGGTGAAGCGGGCTGTTGCAGCAGCCGCCAACCGGTCCCGGGAGTTGGGGGTATGACCGTCGACGGCTTGCCTGCGTCTGCGCAGCGTGTCCAGGACGCCCTGACCGCCGCTGGCCTGGTCAGGGAAGTGCAAGTAATGGCGGATGTCACTCGAACCAGTGTTGAAGCGGCGGCAGCTATCGGATGCGATGTTTCCCAAATTGCGAAATCCATCATTTTCCGCGCTAGGAAAAGCGGCCGGGCTGTGTTGGTGATCGCCCGCGGCAATAATCGAGTCGACGAACGGGCGGTCGAGGCACTGGTCGGCGAGAAGATTGGCAAGGCTGATGCGGACTTTGTCCGGTCCAGGACAGGGTATGTGATCGGCGGCGTTCCGCCTTTTGCGCACGCAGAGCAATCGGTGGTGGTGATCGACCGAGACTTGCTGGCTCTGCCGAAAATATGGGCGGCTGCGGGCACGCCGTTTGCCGTGTTTCCGTTAACGCCGGACGAACTCGTCAGTCTCACGAACGGCGAGGTTGGTGATATCGCGATCACACCGCGATGAGCGAGTCCGGTCGATTACCCGACACCGCTGGTCCCGGACACAATACGCCGGTTGCTTCAGTCTCGGAACTCTCTGCGGCGCTGAAGCGGGTTGTCGAAGGAGAGTTCGGGCGCGTCCGGGTACGGGGCGAAATTTCCGGCTTCAAGCGGGCCGGATCGGGCCACCTCTACATGGCGCTCAAGGATGACAGCGCAACGCTGGATGCTGTCTGCTGGCGTACCACCGCCAGCCGGTTGGCGATCAACCCGGAAGACGGTCTGGAAGTGATTGCGACCGGCAAAATCACAACCTACTCAAGCCGTTCCAAGTATCAGATCGTCATTGAAGAAATGGAGCTTGCCGGTGAAGGCGCATTGTTGAAGCTCTTGGAGGCGCGGCGCCGAAAACTGGCGACCGAAGGCCTGTTCGATGATGCAAGGAAACAGCCTTTGCCTTACCTCCCTGCCGTCATCGGTGTCGTCACGTCGCCGACGGGGGCTGTCATCCGAGATATCCTGCACCGCCTGCGAGACCGGTTTCCAAGGCATGTCCTGCTATGGCCAGTTCGGGTCCAGGGTGACTCCGCCGCCGGCGAAATTACGGCGGCTATCGAAGGTTTCAACGCCATCGCCGCGGATGGCCCCATACCGCGGCCGGACGCGCTGATCGTGGCGCGTGGCGGCGGATCAGTCGAAGACCTTTGGGCCTTCAACGAAGAAGATGTGGTCCGAGCGGCTGCGGCCTCTGCAATCCCCTTGATCAGCGCCATTGGGCACGAGACCGACTGGACTCTCATCGACTACGCGTCGGATCGACGGGCCCCGACCCCGACGGCTGCGGCGGAAATCGCAGTGCCGGTCCGCAGCGAACTGGTCGCCCAGGTGCTGGATGATGGCCGGCGACTGGTGTCCGGGCTGGGACGGCTCCTCGAGGAGAACAGACTGCGTCTGGAAAGCGCCGCGCGCGGACTACCTGATCCACGGTCCTTGCTCGCCACGAAATCCCAACGGTTGGACGATCAAGCCGAGCGTCTGAATCTCGGCTTGCAGCGTCTGGTGCGCGAAAAATCCTCAGCGGCGGCTCAGGTTGCGGCCGGAGTCCGTCTGACGGCACTGCATCAGCTTGTCTCCCGTGCACAAGAGCGTCTGGCGAATGTTGGCGACCGACTGCAGCCACAAATGTCCCGGCGGCTCGTGGATCTGTACGAACGTCTCGAGCAACGCAGGCGGCTTCTGGACTCGTACTCGTACGAGCGGGTGCTGGATCGTGGTTTCGCGCTGGTCCGGGAACGGGGCGGCCAGCCGATAACGGATTGCAAGGCGGCGTGCCGGGCTGTTGACGTGACGATTCGATTTGGCGACGGAAGCGTTGCGGCGACCGTTGCACCGGACGGGAATGGACCATCGACCAGGAAACCGAGAGGCCGAAAACCGTCGTCGGACAACCAGCAAGGATCCCTTCTTTGACGCGCCAGCTTGCGATTGTAGACGCCATGGGTCGGTCGATGGTCAATCCATCTCTCGGTGTCAAGCTTCTTTACCCGTGGTCTGGAAAGCGGCGTGAGTCAGGACGATGTGGTCAAATATTAGACCATTTCCGACTGGCTGACTCTACTCGACGGATGAGCCATACTGATGGCCGAGGGTCGCCGGTTTGTCTTCGGATCGGGGGAGCCGGAAGTCGTTTGCCGGGTTGATGAGGGCTTCTGCGGTTACCGCCTGACATTGGTGTGTCCGGCAGCAACGACGCTGAATTCAGGGAATTGATGGCAGGAACAGGAAACATGACGGCCCGACGATCGACACCGGCATGCGTTTGGCCTTCCCTTTCTTTGGCGGTCAGCGGTCATCACAACGATGTCCTGCCTGCGACACCCGCCGCAGCATGAGTATCGCGAAAGCTATTGGTCCGGCAGTCACATGCTTTCGAGTTCGCCAATGAAAACTTCGATGACCGAAAGGCCCTTGTCCCAGAAGGTCGGATCCGAGGCGTCGAGGCCGAATGGCGCCAGAAGCTCGCGATACCGAAGCGTCCCGCCCGCTTTCAGCAGGTCCAGGTATTTTTCGGCGAAGCCTTCCGGTTTCTCCTGATAAACGGCATAGAGGGCATTCACGAGGCAATCGCCGAACGCATAGGCGTAGACGTAAAACGGCACATGAATGAAGTGGGGAACATAAGTCCAGAAGACGGCATAATCCTCATCCAGATCAAAGGCCGGGCCCAGGCTCTCCTGAGAGGTGTCCATCCAGATCTGTCCGATCTGCTCGGGTAGCAACTCGCCCTCCCGGCGTCGGTCGTGCAGACGCCGTTCAAACTCGTAGAATGAGATCTGTCGGACCACCGTATTCAACATATCCTCTACCTTACCGGCAAGAAGAACGCGCCGCCGCTGCGGGTCCGACTCGTTTTCCAGCAGCGCGCGAAAGGTCAACATTTCGCCGAAGACGGAGGCTGTTTCCGCCAGCGTCAGCGGCGTCCGGCTCAGGAGATGGCCCCGTTCGGCAGCCAGGACCTGATGTACTCCATGCCCCAATTCGTGGGCCAAGGTCATCACATCACGGATATGGCCTTGGTAATTCATCAGAATATAGGGATGCGCAGACGGAACTGTCGGGTGAGAAAAGGCGCCCGAGGCCTTTCCGAGCCGCGGCGGGGCGTCGATCCAGTGTTCGGCAAAGAACTGCTGGCCGATTTCCGCGAGAGTCGGCGAGAATCGTCGATAAGCATCCAGGACTGTCTCCTGCGCTGACGACCAGCCTAGCAGACGCTCTGGAGCTTCTGGAAGTGGCGCATTGCGGTCCCAGTACTTCAACCGATCCAGACCCAGCCAGTCCGCCTTTATGCGATAGTATCGGTGGGACAGTCGAGGATAAGCATTCCGCACCGCCGAAGATAGCGCATCAACGACTGTGTCTTCGACATGATTGGCGAGATTGCGGGCGGAAACCGCACGCGGATAACGGCGCCATCGGTCTTCGATCTCCTTGTCCTTGGCAAGCGTATTAGTGATGTGGCCAAACAGCTTGACATTTTGCTGAAGCGTGGACGCGATGGCCTTGCCGGCTGCCTCACGTACCGACCGGTCCGGGTCTGACAGGCGGTGTAGGGCTTCTGTTTCGGTTAGATCTTCGCCGTTCAGTGGAAAACGAAGGCTGGCAATGGTTTCGTCGAACAGTCGATTCCACGCGTTGCGGCCGGCAACTTGCTTGTCGTGCAGCAGGCATTCCGCCTCGTCGGACAGCTGATGATCACGATAAGCGCGCGTATCGCGCAACCAGGGCCGCCATGCCTGAAGACGCGGGCTGTCGGACAGCATGGCGTGAAGGCGAGGGTCCTTGATCCGATTGATTTCCAGTGCGAAGAAAACCAGCTGGGCGGAAGCGTCGTTGAGGCGTTCATTGACGGTCTGAAAGAAGCGACCGATCTCGTGATCAAGCTGGTCGCCCGCATGGAGAAGCTGGGCGTAGCTGGCCAGACGACCCATCTGTTCTTCGATGCGCTCGTATTCTTCGATCGCGTCGGCCAGACGATCTCCCGAGACGTCGCTGATCTTGCCGGCCCAATGCTCTGCGAAATGACTGGCCTCGGCATCAATCCGGTCGAGGTCTTTCGCCAAGGCAGCATCATCCGGAGATCGATAAAGGTCGGCCAAATTCCAGGTCGGCAGATCGCCCAGATCCCCGGTTTTCGGGGAAGATTTGCTATTCGAATCCTGTAACGACCGTATCATTGACGTCTCTGATTTCGTTGAAGTATCGGGTTGAAAGCAGGATGTCTGGTATCGCTGACGCAGATTTCAGGGATATCCTGATGTTTGTCGCATATTGCAATCGCGGAAAAACTTATCAAGAATTCGCACCACCACGGCGACGCTGCGGGGTGGCGCCATGCTTAAATGGCGTGGTATTGCCGAAACCAATGCACAAATTTCGGGATTCCTTCTGCGATGGTCGTCTTGGGCTGATAGCCCAGATCGCGCTTGCTGGAGTCGATGTTTGCGCAGGTTTCCTTGACGTCGCCCGGTTGCATCGGCTGCATTTCCAGGATCGCGTTGCGGCCACAAGCCGCTTCCACGGTGCGGATAAATGTCAAGAGTTCCTGTGGATTATTGTTGCCGAGATTGTAGATCGTATGAGGTGGTGCAGCGCTCTCACTGGCTGGCGGACGGTCAAGAGCTGCGAGAGTGCCAGCAACTATATCGTCGATATAGGTGAAGTCACGGCGCATTTCCCCGCGATTGAAGACCTTGATCGGTTTGCCGGCCAAGATGGCCTTGGTAAACAGATATGCTGACATATCCGGCCTACCCCAGGGCCCGTAAACGGTGAAGAACCGCAAACCCGTCTGCGGAAGGCCATAAAGATGTGCATAGCACCAGCTCATCAGTTCGGCAGAGCGCTTGGTCGCCGCATAGAGTGAAATGGGTCTGTCGACGCGGTGATCGGTCGAAAAGGGCATCGTTGTATTGCCGCCGTAGACCGATGACGAACTGGCATAGGCCAAGTGGCGGATCGTTCCGTGATGGCGGACCGCTTCCAGGATCGATAACTGGCCACGTACATTGGATTGCAGATAGGCGGTCGGCTTCTCCAGTGAGTAGCGGACCCCAGCTTGGGCCGCCAGGTGGAGGACCGACGATTGGTCGGGTAGTGCGCCGATACACCGCGCCATGGCTTCTTCGTCTGCGACATCCACCCTTTGGAATTGAAACCGCTTCCGATCCTGCAAGCGCTCTAGCCGAGCTTTCTTGAGAGCTGGATCGTAGTAATCATTCAGATTATCGATACCGACAACGGTGTCTCCCCGGTTCAACAAGGCGGCAGCGCAATTCATGCCAATGAAGCCGGCGACACCGGTTATAAGGACGATCATGCTTCCGGGATGCAGTCAAGAAGAACTGACGCCATACGGCGCACCTTCGATACCAACTGTTTGATATAGCATTGTTTTTCTCTTGGAATGTAGCGGCTGGAACACGGGTTTGCAAGCTCTTGTATTGTTTGGTGTTGTTCGACGTAGAAAATTGACCTTGGTTATTTTTGACTTTTGAACGCGCTTCATTGTTGGACCAACGCGGTGGGGGGAGATGCTGGTTGTGGCGGCGATCGCACGGATTCGTCGGGATCATCCCGATAAGGACACACCGATTTCGACGGCGTGCGGATCTGCCATCTTCAGCGCTCCTTTGCGAGCATGGCGCTGACGCGCGGCGAATCGCTGTCGATGATCGGCAAACTGCTTGGGCACAACAAGTGCAAACGACCGCGAAATACGTCCGCTTCGCTTGGGCCAGACACTGCTCCGACAACAACGAAAGCGGAGAAAAGCACCATAACGACCGCATCCGAAGAGGCTTCAGGACCCTGCGCGCCAGCTTCGTCGAGTGCGTACACGGCGTGGCCTGAACCAAAGGCCGCCAGTTCGAGGCCTGTTATCGCGCGATGCCGTACCCGGCTGTCTCGTCAACTCCATACTGATGGGCTCGGAAAGCTTCCAAGCACGCCTCGTACGGACCCGTTTCACGGCAGTCCGCTAATTTTGTGTTATGCCGAACGCTTCAGAGGGTTTGACGTCATCATCAAATGCGCCGCGCGGATGTCGATAAGGGCCATCGATTACTTGCCTTCACGGCGCCATCCTGTGAGTATCGGCAACAGGGCCAGCAACAATGCCAGAAGGCCGACCAACATCGGAGTGTCGCGAATGCCGGTAACCATATAGTCGCCATTACGGATCAGACCGATCCATTGGCCGGACACGCCGCTCGTGCCGCTGGTCCGGCGCTCCCGATCCACCCTGCGGATGTCCGGCGCTCCGCTTTCGCCCAACCACACCACACTGCCGGTGTTGGCTTCGATCAATGCTTTTGCCATCTTGTCGGTGGTGCGCACGTCCGAGATTTCCTGCGGATTTAGTGAGCCAATCGCGACCATCGTGCTCAACGCACCGTCTGTGATCCGATAAAGGCCGGGCAATTTCACTGCCATTGATCCGATAGCCGTGCCATCGCCTCTGTCTTTCATCGGCATCTGAACAGCCTTGCCGTCCGGCATGGTCAGGCGGGCCGACCGGTTTGAGGGCTTCAGGCTGCGACGCAGGATCTCCAGTCGGCGGTTGCGGATCTGCGCCTGGAGATACTCTTCTTCTAGTTCCGGTTCTTTCATCAGCCAGTGCGAGACGCGACGCAGTAATTCGGCCTGGGGGCCACCGCCTTCAAAGCCGCGATCCCACAGCCATGCCTGGTCGGATAACAGTTGTGCAACCCGGCCCTTGCCGACTCGATCCAGGATCAGCAGCGGCTTGCTGTACAATCCGTCGAGCAGGACGTTACCACGCAATCTTGACACCTCGATCTGGCGGAACCAGCGGCCCCAGGGGCTGGGGCCCGCGCCAGCGCCGGAAAGGCGCGCAGTGACCGGATGCCGCTTGCCTTCTTCCGTCCGTGTGGCGCGAAAGCCCCGGCGATAGATTTCGCCGGTCTGCCGTCCGGGCAACAGCGGGCCGACCGCCGTGTGCGCCAGACTCAGCGGGCCGGCATAGGCCGGTCCGGCCGCTACCATTAGCGCGCCGCCTCGCTTGACGTACTCGGCGATGTTCTGCAGATAATGGGCTCGGATTACGCCCCGTCGCCTATAGCGGTCGAAGATGATCAGGTGGAACTGATCCAGTTTTTCCTGGAACAGTTCTCGAACCGGAAAGGAGATCAGGGCCAATTCGTTGACTGGCGTCATGTCGCGCTTTTCCGGCGGGCGCAGAATGGTGAAATGCACGAGATCCACGCCCGGATCCGCCTTCAGAATGTTGCGCCATGCGCGCTCGCCGGGATGCGGTTCACCGGAGACCAAGAGCACACGAAGCCGGTCGCGGATACCGTTGATGGTGATGACCTTGCTATTGTTTTCCAGCGTCAGTTCCTGACGGCCGCGATCGACTTCCAACTCGAAGAAAGTCTGCCCGCGGTGTTCCAGGCGAATGTCGATCGGGGTGGTTAAATTGACGTTGAGCGCGAACCTGCGCCACAGCTTGCCGTCCCGTTTCACGCGAACGACGGCATTGTCACCAGGCTGCGCGGCATTGTCGTCGACCCGGATCTTCATCGTCAGGGGCTTGCCCACCAAGCCGTAGGATGGCGCCGATTCGACCACAAGCCGGCGATCGCCTTCGTGCTTCTTGCCAGTCAGCAGGAAATGGACCGGACCAATGTCGCGGACCATCTGATTCTTGGTCTGTGCGTCATGGATCTGCCCATCGGTGATGATGATGACTCCGGCCAGCCGCTTGCGCGGGACGTCAGCCAGCGCTCTTTCCAAGGGGCCGAAGACTATCGTGCCGTCCTCTGACCGGTCGAGGCCGACGCGAACGACCTTGATTTCCAGGCCAACCATGGCCTGTAATTTCTTGCGGACGTCTGCAAGAGTTCTAGTGTTCAGTTCCCGCCGGTTGTTCATATCCTGACTTGGCGATTCATCGACGACCACCACCGCGATGTCGCTCAGCGTATTGCGGTTTTCCATCACCAGAGACGGATTGGCCAGCACGGCCAACAGGACGATGGCGGCCAGCGCCCGGAAAAAAATGCCGCGCGCCTTGAGGAAGAGGCCTGTCAGAACGAGGATCGCCGTGACGCCGGCAAAGGTATACAGCGCCTCCCAAGGCGCCAACGGCGAGAAAGCAATGCTTGTACCCAGATCGCTCATCAATGCGCCGGCCTATTGCCCCAGCCGTCGAATGATGGTCGGGATGTGAACCTGGTCTGATTTGTAGTTGCCGGTCAGGGCGTACATCACGATATTGATGCCAACCCGATAGGCCAGTTCGCGCTGATACTCGCCGCCCGGCGGTGCCGGGAACATTGGACGGCCGGACAGATCGACCGCCCAAGCCGAGGCCCAGTCGTTGGAGCCGATGATAATCGGGGATACGCCGTCGTTGGCTGTCTGATCTTGCCGAGCAACCCAGACCGGCTCGCCCGTCCGGCGACCCGGGAACCGCTGAAGCAGGTAATAAGCTCGGGTCAACACATGGTTTGACGGCGTCTCCTGAAACGCGGGCATCTTCAATCCCGCTACCAGGTTCTTCAGTGCGTTGGACCGGAATCCTTCCGGCAAGCGAATGTCGAAGACGATCATGCCGCCGTTGCGCAAAAAGGCTTGCAACCGACTATTGCCCTGTTTTGTGGGCGGCGTCTGGCCGTCAATCACCGGCCAGTACAACAGGGGGTAGAATGCCAACTCATCGGTGTTCACGTCCACTGCGCGTGGCGGACCGGGCTCGACGGAGGTTCGCGAGGCCAGAACAATCCCCAAGCCGATCAGGCCGCGTCGACTGACGCGGTCCGCACCGCTGTTGCCGGTCTTCACGTAAGCAAAAACCGTTTCGCGCGTTGCTCGGATAGCATCCTCTTCCAGAATCTGGGCCTGGACTGGCGCGACACCAGAAGCGAGCAGGACAGCGCCAGGAAGAGCCAGTAGCGCCACCAGGACTGTCGTCCTCGCTGCCGTTCTTTGAGACAGAAGTCCGCGCATCAGGAAACTGATCAGCAAATCAAGCAGGAACAAGGCCAGCGCCGCCATCAACAGCCAAGGACGAAGATCAATTTCTTTGGCCTTCTTGTATCCTAATCTGGTGATCCCTGTCGGCAATGCATCCAGCGGTTCCAGTTTTCTGACCGTCGACGACAGGTTCAAGCTGCGCCGACTGGCCGAATCGCCATACAAGCCCGGCGGGTTCGCGGGGCGAACGACAGTTTTCGAGAAGTTCACGGTTTCTATCGGGCGGACCCATTCCGGTGCTTCGACCAACTTGCCGAAGCCGTCCAGAATTCGATAGGGTAACAGCATGGTTTGCCGCGCGCCGCCTTCCGCGACGCCGCGGCCCAAGGCCACTGTTCGCTGGAGCATTTCGACAAAAATGCCGGAAAGCGGCAGGTTCGACCAATCCGGATTGGCCGTCGTGTGGAACAGCACGATCATGCCCTTTCCACGTTTATCGGCGGTGACCAGCGGCGTACCGTCCCGTAGTCGCGCCCAGGTCTTGCGCGCCAGTTCGATCCCCGGTTCGGTCAGGACTTGCCGCCTGACGGAAACATCACTCGGCGCCGACAATCCGGCAAATGGGCTGTCGGCATCAAAGTCGGCCAGACCCAGTGGTTGCGCCCACGTCATCGCGCCGCCGAAGGATCGATCGCCGCTCCGTAATCGTACGGGCACTAGGTCGTCGCTGTTCCGGGCCAGGGCAGGGCCAGCAAATCGGACCAGCAACCCACCACCCTTTACCCAGCGCGCCAATCGCTCCCTTTCCTGCCGAGTAAGCGGTGCCCAGTCAGGCAGGAAGATCACCGACAGAGGACGTTGCAACAACTGGTCAATAGGACCTTTGCGGACCTCACTGAACGGCGAAAGCGCCCGCTCGATATAGAACAGGTCGGATAACAGGCGATGGCTGCCGGTCAGCGCCGCGGCGGAAACCACGCCGACGGGTCGGCGGCGCAACCGCTCGTCCAGAAGCAATGTGGCCCCGACGCCTTGATGTCTGTCCACACTGACTTGCGCGAGTCGGTTGCGCAGTTCGGCGGGCAGCGACAACACCGTATCGATCTTGCGATCCGACGCCTTGAAGGAGACGGTGCGCCGCCCGATTACGCGGCCGTTTTCGTCCATCATCTGAAGTTCATACTGCTTGGGCCGACCGACCTTGGCCCTTTCCAGCGCGATGGCCAGGTGGGTGCCGGCCAAGCGAGCTGGGTGCAGCAGCACCGGCAGGTCCCCAGCAGCGTCGATCAGCGCCATGGCTCGGCCGACCTTCTGGAGAGAGGCCATAAGTGTCTCTGTGTCCTGATGCAAAAGGCCATCGGATAGCCAGACGACGTTACCGTCGCTTGTGCGCTTGGCCAACTCGTCTAGGGAGCGGGCGGTTTCCTTGTAATTTTCAGGCCATGGCTGGGGTGTCATGGCCTGGAACACGGCGCGGGCATCGGCTGCGCGCATCAGCTTCGAGGCAGAGATCTGCTGTGCCGGCGCGCGGCGTGCGGTCGCCATGAGAATGACCTTGCGGTCTTCCCGGCTCGCCGTATCCAGCAGTTCGGAAACGCTGTTCTGGCGCGTTTGCCAGTTCGGCGCTGCTGACCAACCATTGTCGATCACGATCACCAGCGGCCCTTTTTCCTTGAACCCTTCCTCCGGATTCATCAGCGGGTGGGCGACACCAAAGATGATCAGGAGGACGATCAGGACGCGTAGCAAAAGCAACCACCAAGGCGTTCGGGCCGGCGTATCCTCTTTTTCCTGAAGCCGGAACAGCAGGCGGATTGCCGGAAACTGCACCAACTTCGGCGATGGCGGTGTGACGCGCAGCAACCACCAGAGAACAGGAACGCCCACCAAGGCCAGCAGGATCCAGGGCGCGGCGAAGGCGAGAGCGCCGAGCGTCAGCATGTCCTTGTGCCCCGCCTTGTCATACCTCGGCCGCAATGCGGACGAAAAGTGCGAGCAGTGCCTGCTCCGGCGGTTGGTCTGTCATGTGGCTTACGAGGCTCCAGCCGATGCTGCGGGCGATTTCCTGAAGGCCGGCCCGTTGCCGGGCCATTCGGGCGACATACTCTTCGCGCACATTCTCCACGCGCTTGATCAGGATGCGGCCCTCATCTTCCAGGCCTTCGAACCGGGTGCGTCCGTCGAACGGCAGCGAGGTTTCGGCCGGGTCCAGTACCTGAACGATATAGCCGCTGATCTGGTTGCTCGCGAATTGCCTTAGCCGATGGTCGATCTCTTCCAGGGGAGTTAGAAAATCGCCGAAAAGGACAAGATGACAATGCCGCGGAAGGCTTTCAAAGCGGGGCAGGTTAGGCGATTGCTGTTCTGGACCATTGCCTAGCAGGCTGAAGGCCATTCGATCCAGTGCCACCGAGCCGCTGGACGCGCGCTCGTCGAGGCCGAGCATGCCGATCTGCTCCCCACCCCGGGTCAGCAGCGACGCCAGGGCCAGCGCCATCAGATCAGCGCGGTCGCGCTTCGCCGGGATCTTCTTGCCCGATCGCCACCGCATCGATGCTGACGCATCGCGCCAAAGCCAAACACTCTGGACGGCCGCCCATTCGGTTTCCCGGATGTAGATATGATCTGTCTTTGCCGACTGCCGCCAATCGATACTGCGCAGCGAATCCCCCGGTTCGTACTGACGGAACTGCCAGAAGGTTTCCCCGAGGCCCACACGCCGCCTGCCGTGGACACCCTGTTCAACCGTGGCGGCGACGCGCTGTGCAGCGACCAGGAGCGGCGGTAGCCGACTCGAGCTCGTCTCGGCATCACGCCGGATACGGAATCGGGAAGCGAGTTCGCTCATGCCTGTATGGATCGCCGGGTAATGATCGACTAGCGGAGCGGATCGCACATTCGGTCGATGACGGTATCCACCACCAAGCCGTCAGCGCGGGCGGCAAAGTTCAGGGCCATGCGATGGCGCAGGACAGGCGGGGCCAGCGCGATCACATCGTCGATCGATGGCGCCAGACGACCGTTCAGAACGGCGCGGGCGCGGCAGGCCAGCATGAGCGCCTGACTGGCGCGCGGTCCCGGGGCCCAGGCGACATGTCGTTTGACATCATCCAGCGATGTTGTTTCCGGACGGCCGCTGCGCGTCAGTGTCAGGATCGATTCCAGCACGCTTTCGCCCACCGGGATCTGGCGGATGAGGCGTTGCGCTCTTTGCAGCTCCGCAGGGGTAATCACTCGGCTGGCCGTCTCTTCTTCGACGCCCGTCGTCGCCAGCAGGATCTGGCGTTCGGACGCAAGTTCCGGATAGCCGACCGTGACCTGCAGCAGGAACCTGTCAAGTTGGGCCTCCGGAAGCGGATAGGTGCCTTCCTGTTCGAGCGGGTTTTGGGTGGCCAGCACATGAAAGGGCTCGGGTAGCGCATGATACTGACCAGCGATGGATACCCGATGTTCCTGCATGGCTTGCAGCAAGGCTGACTGGGTTCGCGGACTGGCGCGGTTGATTTCGTCCGCCATCAGCAACTGGCAGAACACTGGTCCCTTGATGAAACGGAACGCGCGGCGGCTGGCTTCCTGTTCTTCCAAGACCTCAGAACCCAGAATGTCAGCAGGCATCAGGTCCGGTGTACATTGGATCCGGTTGGTATCCATGCCAAGGACCGTGGATAATGTCTCGACAAGCTTGGTCTTCGCAAGGCCGGGTACGCCGATCAGCAGCACATGGCCGCCGGACAGCAGTGTTATCAGTGTCTGTTCCACCACCTTTTCCTGACCGAATATGACGCGACCGACGCCGGCGCGAACGCGATCAAGCGTGTCGCCCAGCTTCTCGATCTCGGCGACCACCTTGTCAGGAGCCTCTTCCGTCACAAGATTCCGGGAGACGGGGCTGGTTGTATTGTCGGTCGGCTGGATTGCTGAATCGATGGTCAAGGTCGATCTCCAAGGGCGACGCCCGGGGGTGTGGTCGTCCGGCGAGACGTAGGGGGAGCGACACAGGCGCTTGCATGATCGAAACCGCGCATGACGATGTGACAGGCAGCGACCGGGAGAGTTTTCGGTCCATGGTGCATGATCTGCATATGCGCATCGGTTTCGACGGGACGTGGTATCACCATAACTCCCCGATTCGCAGGATGTCGCTGGTCAAACTTTTTTCGTCCGTTCTCGAGAAGGACGATGGCGGGAAATATTGGCTCATCACACCGGTGGAAAAGGGCCGGATCGAGGTTGAAGATGTACCATTCGTCGCCGTTGAGATGACGGTCGATGGCGAAGGACGCAACAGGAAGATAACGCTGCGCACCAATCTTGACGACAATGTGACTGTCGGACCACAAAATCCGCTGCGCTTCGATCACGATCGGAAAACAGGGGAGTCGCGGCCTTATGTGCACGTTCATCGCGGGCTTGAGGCGCGTCTCTCGCGCCCGGTCTTTTTCGAATTGATTGATCTGGGCGAGAAAACTCCGGCGGGAATCGATGCCGGCGACGCAGATTACGGCGTCTGGGCCGGGGGCCGGTTCTGGGGTATCGGTCGGCTGGATGAGGCTGCTGCATGAACCGTCCTTTCATCGCCGGTACCCTGTCAGGCACGTTGTCGCGACTGCGTGACCCGCTGGATCCGGATGCCGCGCTGTCGCGACGGCAGGTCCGATTGCGCGGCGATCATGTCGTCGATACCAATTTGCCCCTTCCAGACGCGTTGCGCGAGGCAGCCGTGCTGCTCCCGCTGGTGGACCATGCAGACGAGATCCATGTTGTCCTGACTCAACGCACGGCAGCGCTGTCGCGTCATGCTGGCCAGGTAGCCTTTCCCGGTGGGCGGCTGGACCACACTGATCCCGATCCGGTTTATACGGCCCTCCGGGAATCGGAGGAGGAGATAGGCCTGCCTGCGCACGCCGTGGATATTGTCGGTCGACTGGATGACTATGTGACAGGAACGGGTTATCTGGTAGCGCCGATCGTCGGGTTTGTCGAACCGGGAATCGACTATGCGCCGGAACCCGCAGAGGTCGATGACGTGTTCGAGGTGCCGCTGGCCTACCTCATGGATCCGGCAAATCACAAACGCGAAACGAAACATTGGCGCGGCATCGACCGGACATTCTACGCGATGCCCTGGCGGGACCGATATATCTGGGGCGCGACAGCCGCGATGCTGGTGAACCTCTACGAAGTTCTAACTGAAAATGTGGCAGGCTGATCCATGGTTCGAACGATCATCCAGCAGTTGGCGATCTTTCTGATCCCGCTGATTCTCTACATCATCTACTTCTATGTCGAGCGTCGCCGCGCAAAAAAAAGAGGCTTGATCGGGCCGCGGTGGGAGGACAGCCCGTGGTTCTGGATTACGCTGTCCGGTCTCGTGCTGACCGTTATGGCCTTCGTCCTGTTCGCCGTTCTCAAAGACACCAATCCCCTGGCGCCAGTGATCCCGCCGACGGGCCCGCAGACCTGATCATGCTGGACCCCGGCTATTCTGAAACCGGTCGGACGCATGTGGTCTTTGCGCCCAACTGGATGGTGCGCGCGCCCGTCCGGTGCTTGATGCAGGCGCTTGCCGCCGACGGGGCAGACGTCCGATTTGTCGGCGGCTGCGTGCGCGATGCGCTGGTTGGCGAGGATGTCGTCGATCTTGATGTTGGCGTTCCGCGTCCGCCTGATGCCGTGATGGCGTGTTTGTCGGCGGCTGGTATCAAGGCGGTTCCGACAGGGCTGGCTCAGGGCACGATTACAGCCGTTCTTGAGGACCAGGACGTCGAGGTGACCTCGCTCCGCCGCGACATCGAAACCGATGGCCGGCATGCTGTCGTCCGGTTCACGGAAGACTGGCGGGAAGACGCTCGACGGCGCGACTTCACGATCAATGCCTTGTCCATGACTCCGGATGGAGCAATCTTCGATTACTGTGGCGGAATGGCGGATCTGGAAACCCGGACGGTCCGGTTCGTCGGCGATCCGGAAAAAAGGATCCGTGAAGACGCTCTGCGCATCCTGCGGTTTTATCGCTTCGTCGCTCGCTTCGGATTGTCGGGCGCAGATGCGCTCAGCCGACGCGCGTGCCGGGATCTGGCGGCGTTGGTCAGCAACCTGTCCCGGGAACGGATCAGCCAGGAGATCTTCAAGACGCTGACGGCGCGCCATGCCCCCGACGCTGTCAATGTCCTTACCGCCGACAAGATCCTGGATCGAGCTGTCGTTGCGCCTTGGGCGCCGGACCGCTTTGCCCGGATGATCGCGTTGGAAGAGGGGCTGGGCTTGCCGGCCGACGCCGGTCGGCGCCTGGTGTCCCTGATTGCCGATGCGGCGGCGGTCGAGCCGGCGGTTCGATCACTCAATTCGTCGGCACGAACGACCGACCGTTTGCTGGCAATGGTCCAGCATGAACCCGCCGCCGCCGCGCATTGGCGATCAGGCGACAATGGCAGGGGCGAAGCGAAACGATGGAGAGCGGCATTTTATCGGTACGGTGCGGAAGCGTGGCGCGACGCGACGCTGCTGGTCTGTTCACGACAATCGGAAGCAGGGGATATGCTGCGGCTTCGGGCTCTTTCTGAAGCCGCCGACGTCTGGCAATTGCCGACGCTTCCGGTTAGGGGCGCTGATCTTGTTGCCCGGGGCATCACCGGGCCCGCAGTGGGAAAGGGACTCGATTTCATCGAGCGCTGGTGGGTCGCAAACGATTTCTCTCCCGGGCGAGCCGAAGCGCTGGACAAGCTGGAGGAAGCCGTTGCCCTGGTGCGTTTGTTGCCGAAATCCGGCTCCTGAAGAAGCGGAAACTGCCTGCTGCAAGCGGAGTTCCGCTGCGTTTCCGGCAGCGTGATCCCGGTTTTTTGCCGGGATGACATGCGAAGGCCTCGGCCAGACCCACTACGCCGGGGGAACGCATCGGCCGCTAGGGCCAGCGCACTTCCGGCGGCATGGACATCAGGATCGCTTCCGTATTGCCGCCAGTCATCAGGCCGAACTTGGTCCCTCTGTCGTGGAGCAGATTGAATTCGACATAGCGTCCCCGCCGGACCAGCTGGTGCTCGCGGTCGGCCAGCGTCCACGATTCGGACAGATGCCGCCGGACAATCCGAGGATAGGCGTCCAGGAAAGCCTCGCCCACGGCCTTGGTAAACGCGAAATCCCGATCCCAGTCGTCGCTCAACTGGTCATAGAAAATGCCGCCTACTCCACGCGGCTCCTTCCGATGCGGCAGGTAGAAATAGCGGTCGCACCATTCCTTGAAACGGGGATAACGATCCGGGCCGAACCGGTCGCAGGCATCTTTCAGGGCTTCGTGGAAGGTCGCCGTGTCGGCATCGTCCGGTGCCATGGGTGTGAGATCCGCCCCGCCGCCGAACCAGCCATGGGTGGTGACGATGTGGCGGGTGTTCATGTGCACCGCCGGAATCCTTGGCGACTGCATGTGGGCGACAAGGCTGATTCCGCTGGCCCAGAAACGCGGATCTTTCTGCGCGCCGGGGATCTGGTCGCGGAAGGCTTCCGAGAACTCACCGTAGACCGTCGAGACGTTGACGCCCACCTTTTCGAACACCCGGCCGCGCATTACCGACGTCACCCCGCCGCCACCGTCCGAACCCGGGCCGTTCGCACCATCGCGCTGCCAGGCGCGGCGCTCGAACCGTCCCGCAGGGGGATGATCCAGCAAGTCGAGAGGGGTACCTTGAAGACTGTCTTCCAAGGCTTCGAAGGCAGAGCATATCCGATCGCGCAGGGATTCGAACCAGGCTTTCGCAGCATTGCGTTGATCGGCACTTGAAGGGGAGTGGGGCATGGGGAGAATCCGGACCAGGATGCGCGAAGGGTCAGTCGGCAGACCATCCGTTTGTCTGGCGCAGTGCCTCCGCCAGCACAATGGCGCCGGTTGTCACGACATTGAGCGACCGGGCCGCCGCGATCATGGGGACCCGGACGACGGCATCCGCCCGCCTGACGACTGTTTCCGGAACACCGCCACTTTCCCGGCCGAGGATAAACCGGTCATCCGCCTCGAAACTGAAATCGGGCAATCGCACTGTCCCCTTTGTGGATAACAGGACCAGCCGACAGTCATTCGCATCCAGAAACGCATCCCAGGCGCGATGACGAACGACGGAGGCGATATCTGCATAGTCCATCGCGGCCCGGCGCAGACGACGGCCGTCCAGAACGAAACCGCACGGCTCGACGATGTCGATTCCAACACCAAGGCAGGCCCCCAGCCTTATGGCGGCTCCGACATTTTGTGGAATGTCGGGCTGGAACAGGACGAGTCTCATTCGCTCCTTTCCGGATCTGTGCAAACTTCCTTCGGAACGATGATTCTAACGCTTCGAATCGGCCTGAATCCGGGAGCCCGGATGTCTCTGCGGCGCGATGTCCTATTTCGTGCGCGCAAGGCCGGACCATAACCTTCAATATCCTGTCAGGAAAGGATAAATGAGGGCTAACTATTGGATTTTATTTGCTTTTTCGGGCACTCAAAGAGGCAGTTCTGAATGGCGAATGACGCCAGTTCCGAGGCCGCTGACGAGGTTGATGAGCGTGATGGCGGCAAGGGTCGGCGGGACTTCTTGATTCTCACCGGCAGTGCCTTTGGCGTCTTCGCGGCAGGGGCTTCGGCATGGCCTCTCCTGGACAGCCTGAATCCGGCTAGGGATACTCTTGCGGCGTCGACCACCGAAGTGGATTTGTCTCCGATTGAGGAAGGTCAATCCATCACCGTCAAATGGCGCGGTTCGCCGGTTTTTGTTCGTCGCAGGACCGATGAGGAAGTGACGGCGATGCAGGCCGTGGTGCTGGACGACTTGCCGGATCCCGAGACGGACCAACAGCGCTTTGGTGATGGCAACCGGGAGCAGTGGCTCGTCGTGATAGGTGTGTGCACCCATCTGGGCTGCATTCCGCTCGGCCAGAAGGCCAACGATAACAGGGGCGAGTTCGGCGGCTGGTTCTGCCCGTGTCACGGCTCGCACTATGACGTGTCCGGCCGCATTCGCAAGGGGCCGGCACCCAATAACCTGCCTGTTCCACCCTACACGATCACGGCTGACAACAAGTTGATCATCGGCCGCGAACAGTCCGAAGGAAGCAGGACCGCCTGATCACGGGCGGCTGAAGCGTTGAAGCAAGAATTACCCATTTGTCGCCTTGAGGCCATCGCGCCGGCAGGCGTCCCGATCGGGGTCAGGGAATGAGCACAGAAGCGCACGGCGCACCACGAAACCGGACGCTGAAATGGATCAACGATCGCATGCCGATCGTATCCATGGTTGAGCACACGCTATACTATCCGGTGCCGCGCAACCTGAATTACATGTGGAACTTCGGTTCCCTGGCTGGTCTGGCGCTGATCATCATGATCGTGACCGGGGTGGTGCTGTCGATGCATTACACCCCGCATACCACTTACGCGTTCGATTCGGTCGAACGGATCATGCGTGACGTCAATTATGGCTGGTTGCTGCGCTACGTTCACATGAACGGCGCCTCGATGTTCTTCATCATCGTCTACCTCCATATTTTCAGGGGCCTTTATTACGGCTCCTACAAGGCACCGCGGGAGTTGCTTTGGTGGCTCGGAGTCTTCATCGTGTTGCTGATGATGGCGACCGCTTTCATGGGTTACGTCCTGCCGTGGGGGCAGATGAGCTTCTGGGGCGCCAAGGTGATCACAAGCATGGTGGGAGCGGTACCGCTGGTCGGTGATTCCCTGACGGCGATGTTGTGGGGCGGCTTTACCGTCGATAACCCGACCCTGAACCGCTTCTTCAGCCTGCACTACCTGTTGCCCTTCGTGATCCTCGGCGTCGTGATTCTCCACATCTGGGCGCTGCACACCGTCAAGGCGAACAATCCACTGGGCATCGACACGAAAGGCCCGCAGGATTCGATAGACTTCCATCCGTACTATACGGCGAAGGACATGTTCGGCGTTGGTGTGTTCCTGCTGGTGTTGGCCGCCTTCGTCTTCTTCGCGCCCAACTATCTCGGGCATCCGGATAACTACATTCAGGCAGATCCCCTCAAGACGCCGCCGCATATCGTGCCGGAATGGTATTTCCTGCCGTTTTACACGATCCTGAGGGCATTTACCGACGACTGGTGGCTTTTCCAGCTACTGCTGGGCTGGTGGGGCATGACCGCCAAGCTGGCGGGCGTGCTGGCCATGGCTGGCGCCATCGTGGTGCTTTTTTTCCTGCCATGGCTTGACACCTCCAGGGTGCGCAGCGCCAGGTTCCGTCCAATGTACCGGCTGTTCTTCTGGGTCTTCGTGGCCGATTGCCTGTTGTTGGGATGGATTGGTGCCAAGCCGGCGGAGCAACCATGGACCTTGATCGGCCAGTGGGCTACGATCTACTACTTCGCCCACTTCCTGATCATCCTGCCGCTCCTGTCCCGAATCGAGCGTCCGAAGCCACTGCCGTACAGTATCAGTCAGGCTGTCCTTGGCGGCGGCGGAGGGGCCGCTGCGTCGTCCGCGTCGCCGATGGAGAAGTCCGGATGACGCGTATTGGCCGTCATTTTCTGACACACGCTGCAGTTGTCGTCGGACTGCTCGGCACCGCTCCTGTTTCGGTGCCGGCCATGGCAGCCGGTAGCGCCGTGACGCCCAAATCGGTAGACTGGTCTTTCAACGGCGTCTTCGGCAAGTTCGACCATGCCCAGTTGCGCCGGGGCCTGCAAGTCTATCAGGAGGTTTGCGCCGCGTGTCACGGTTTGCGTCTGGTAGCCTATCGCAACCTTGCCGCGATAGGTCTTAGCGAGGCTGAGATAAAGGCAATCGCCGGTGACAGGGAAGTGGCCGGCGATCCGGACGAGGATGGTGAGCCGACTACGCGCCCGGCGCTGCCGAAGGACAAGTTTGTCGGCCCTTACGCCAACCTTCAGGCGGCCAAGGCAGCCAATAATGGTGCTGCGCCGCCGGACTTGTCACTGCTTGTCAAGGCGCGCGCCGGGGGGCCTGACTACCTCTACTCGCTGCTCGTCGGTTATGTGTCGGAAGCCGAGTGCAAGAAGAGATACAAGGACTCCGAAGGCAAGCCGTTGGTGCCCGCCGATGGGCAATATTGCAACACCTACATGCCGGGGCACATCATCGCCATGGCGCCGCCACTGCTTGATGAAGGGCAGGTGGAGTACGAAGACGAGGGCGCTCCGAAGGCTACTGTCGATCAGATGTCGAAGGATGTGACCGCATTTCTGACCTGGGCAGCCGAGCCCTATCTGGCAGAGCGCAAGCGAATGGGCATCAAGGTGATGCTGTTCCTCCTGTTGTTCACCGGCTTCATGTACGCGATCTACCGTCATATCAAGAAAGACGTAAAGGGCAACGCATAGCGGAATTGCCCCGGTTCGCCGGACAGTCTGGCGGACAAGTCAATCGGGTTGACGTTGAGACCGCCAGCATCCCTTGATGCTGCCCGTGGCTCAGGCGCGCCTTCCCCGTCATGTTCCTCGGTTGGATTGCCCCGGCCGGCGTTCGCGTCCCCGGCGGTGGGTCTTGCTCCGATTTGGAATTCTCCATGCAGCGGAGGGCTACTCCGCCGCTTCTTGGACTGCGGACTGGCGTCGGGCGATCGGATCGCGGAACAGGCGGAGCAACGCGGATTGCCGGTCGGCGGCGATGATCGTGTTGGCTTCCTTGACGTGGCCATAGCCTCGAATTGAATCGGGGATTTCAGCGATCTGGACTGCCAGATCATGGGTCTCTGGGGACAGGTCGGCGATGAGTTCCTGCACGGTCTCTTCGTATTCCACGATCAGACTGCGTTCGGCCTTTCGTTCAGCGGTTTTTCCGAAAGGATCGAAGATTGTGCCGCGCAGGAACCTGAACTGCGCCAACACGGCGAAGGCCTTGAAAATCCACGATCCGAATTCCCTCTT